>NZ_JBQQBT010000013.1:0-174448 GCF_052245835.1 Streptomyces sp. 8N114
TCGGGTCTCCGATTGCGGGGCGGACCGACAGCGCGTTGGAGGACTTGGCGGGGTTTTTCGTCAACACTCTTGTCTTGCGGGTGGATTCCTCGGGTGATCCCACGTTCCGTGAGCTGGTCGGTCGGGTCCGTGAGGTCGATGTTGCGGCGTATGAGCATCAGGATGTGCCGTTTGAGCGTTTGGTGGAGGCGGTCAATCCGATTCGGTCGTTGGCGCAGCATCCGTTGTTTCAGGTGGCGTTTGCTCTCAATAATGCGGAGGAGCATGATTTCGCGTTGCCGGGCACGACGGGGGGTTTGTATTCCCATGATTTCAGTCCGGCGAAGTTCGACCTGTCGTTCGTGTTCGACGAGTATCGGAGCACTGGCGGGGCGCCGGCCGGCATGGAGCTGTCGCTGACGTATTCCGAAGACCTCTTCGACCGTGAGACGGCGTATCAGCTCGGCAGCTATCTAGTTCGTCTCCTGGGCCAGGTGGTGGAAGATCCCGAGCTGCGTCTAGGCCGTGTCCAGCTCCTCGATGCGGACGAAGAACACGAGCTGCTGGTCGAGCGCAACGACACCCACAGGCCCGACATCACTCCCACACGGCTGCCCGACCTCTTCCAGGAGCAAGTGGACAGGACACCCCACGCCACCGCACTCGAACACGCCGGCACTCACCTCACGTACGCCGAACTCAACACCCGCGCAAACCAACTCGCGCACCACCTGGTAGCGCTTGGCGTGGGGCCGGAGCGGGTCGTGGCACTGGTGCTACCCCGCTCGGTGGACATGGTGGTCGCGATCCTGGCTGTGTTGAAGGCCGGTGGCGCCTATCTGCCGATCGACCCTGCATACCCGGCCGACCGGATCCGGTTCATCCTGGAAGACGCGCACCCCGCCGTCGTCATCGGAGCGGACACCAGCGCTGATCACGTGGTGCCAGAGGGGACTCCGGTCCTCCTCCTGGACGACGCAGAGCTCCGGCGCCAACTCGTTGTCACCAGCAGCGACGATCTGACCGATACCGACCGACGCGCATCCTTGAGGCCGGAGTCGCCGGCCTACGTGATCTACACCTCTGGTTCGACCGGCACTCCCAAAGGCGTCGTGGTTCCGCACGCCGCGATGGCCAACCTCGCCGAAGTGCAGCGGCAGCGGCTCGATGCCGGTGTCGGCAGTCGAGTGCTGCAATTGGCATCGCCCGGTTTCGATGTGATGGTGATGGAGCTGCTCATGGCTCTCATGACCGGAGGCGCGCTCGTCGTGCCCGGGACGGGGAAGCTGGTCGGCGCGGAGTTGGCCGCGGTCCTGGCTGAGGAGCGCATCAGCCACGCTGTCGTGTCCCCCACGGTGCTGTCGAGCATTCCACGCCAGGAGGATTTCCCCGCGCTGCGCGTCCTGATCACCGGAATCGAACCCTGCCCTGGCGAACTCGTGGACCGGTGGTCGGGAGGGCGGCTGATGGTGAATGCCTACGGGCCCACTGAGGCGACCGTCTACCTCACGATGACCGAAAAGCTTTCCGGTTCTGCGGTCCCGCCCATTGGCAGGCCGCTGTCAAACATGAACGTGTATGTATTGGACGGCCGGTTGGGTGTGGTTCCCGCGGGTGTGGTGGGGGAGTTGTATGTGGCGGGTGTGGGTTTGGCTCGGGGGTATTGGGGTCGTGCTGGGTTGAGTGCTGAGCGGTTTGTGGCGGATCCGTTTGGCCGGGCGGGGTCGCGGATGTATCGGACCGGGGATTTGGTGCGGTGGAACCGGGACGGCGTGCTGGAGTTCGTGGGGCGCGCTGATGATCAGGTGAAGGTGCGAGGTTTCCGGATCGAGCCCGGAGAGATCGAGAACGCGTTGACCGGGCATGCGGCGGTGTCCGAGGCGGCGGTGGTGGTGCGTGAGGACCTGCCTGGTGGGCGGGGTCTGGTGGCGTATGTGGTGGGTTCGGGCGTGGGGGAGCGCGAGGTTCGGGAGTTTGTGCGTGCGCGGTTGCCGGAGTTCATGGTGCCGTCGGCCGTGGTGGAACTGGACCGCCTACCAGTGACGGTGAATGGGAAGTTGGATCGGGGGGCGTTGCCTGTTCCGGTGGTTTCGGGTGGTGGGGTTTCTCGGGCGCCGAGGTCGTACGCGGAGGTGGTGTTGTGTGGTTTGTTTTCTGAGGTGTTGGGTGTTGAGGGTGTCGGTGTGGATGATGGGTTTTTTGATTTGGGTGGGCATTCGTTGTTGGCGACGCGTTTGGTGTCGCGTGTTCGGGGGGTTTTGGGTGTTGAGCTTGGTGTGAGTGCGGTGTTTGATGCGCCGTCGCCGGGGTTGTTGGCGGAGCGTGTAGCCGGTGCGCGTGGGGCTCGGGGTGGTGTGGTTCCGGTGGTGCGGCCGGAGCGGTTGCCGTTGTCGTTTGCGCAGCTTCGGTTGTGGTTTTTGTATCGGTTGGAGGGGCCGTCGGCGACGTACAACATTCCGTTGGTGGTGGGGTTGGAGGGTGAGGTGGATGAGGACGCGCTGGCGTCGGCATTGGATGATGTCGTGGCTCGGCATGAGAGCTTGCGGACCGTCTTCGACGAAATCGACGGGGTGCCGTGCCAGAAAGTGGTGCCGTGCGATGAGCTGGGAGGTGTGTGGCCGGGCCTGACCGTCACCCGTGTTGAGGCGGGGCGGGTGGATGAGGCGGTGGCCGGGTCGGTGCGGCACCGGTTCGAGCTCGGTGATGAGTTGCCGGTCCGGACCAGCCTGTTGGTGGTCTCGCCGACCGAGCGGGTGCTGGTGTTGGTGGTGCACCATATTGCCGCTGACGGGTGGTCTTTGCGGCCGTTGTGGCGGGATCTTTGTGACGCCTACCGGGCGCGTTGTGAGGGTGTGGGGCCGGATTGGGTGCCGTTGCCGGTGCAGTATGCGGATTACACGTTGTGGCAGCACGAATTCCTCGGCAGCGAGGAAGACCCGGACAGCCTGATTTCCCGGCAGCTCGCCTATTGGCGGCGGAAATTGGACGGGGCGCCTGAACAATTGCCGTTGCCCACCGACCGACCACGTCCGGCGGTTGCCTCGCACAGGGGGGACACGCTGGTCGTCGAGTGGCCTTCCGAGCTCTGCGCACGTCTGCGTCAGGTGGCCAAGTCCGGCGACGCGAGCTTGTTCATGGTGCTCCACGCCGGATTGGTGGCTCTGCTCACCCGGCTCAACGCCGGAGAGGACGCCGGAGAGGACGTGGTCATCGGCTCCGTCGTCGCAGGCCGCACCGACGAGGCGTTGGACGATCTCGTCGGGTTCTTCGTGAACACCCTCGTTCTCCGGGTCGATTCCTCCGGCGACCCGACGTTCCGCCAGCTCGTCGGGCGCGCCCGCGACACCGATCTGAGGGCTTACGACAACCAGGACGTGCCGTTCGAGCAGCTCGTCGACGTGCTGAACCCGACCCGGACCCTGGCGCACCACCCGCTGTTCCAGGTGATGCTCACGCTGCAGGACGCGCTGGACACCGAGTTGAGCCTGCCGGACACGAATGGTCGGCTGATGCCGGCCAGCGTCGGTGCATCCCGAGTCGACCTGCTGATCAGTGTCAGCGAAGGCGCGCACTCGGAGGGGATCTCGCTGACCGTCGAGTACAACACCGACATCTTCGAACGCCCTACCGTGGAAGACCTCCTGGCCCGGTTCCGCAGCCTGCTGGAGACGGCGGTCGACGACCCTGACCGCAGCATCGGCAGCATCGGCCTGGTGGATGCCACCGAGCGGCAGAGGCTGCTGACCTCCTGGAACGACACGGCGATGCCGCTGCCGCCGTCGCCGGTGCTGCCGGATCTGTTCGAAAAGCAGGTGGCGGGCACTCCGGACGCCGATGCGCTCGTGTTCGAAGGCACCGAGGTGACCTACCGCGACCTGAATGCTCGCGCGAACGAGCTCGCGCACCACCTCATACGGCTCGGCGTGGGCCCGGAGCGGGTCGTGGCACTGGCGCTGCCCCGCTCGGTGGACATGGTGGTCGCGGTTCTGGCCGTGCTGAAGGCCGGTGGCGCCTACCTGCCGATCGACCCGGCATACCCGGCCGACCGGATCGAGTTCATGCTCGCCGACGCCGAGCCTGCGGTCGTAGTGACGACCTCGGCGGGGCTGTCCGAGCTGCCGAGCACCGATGCCACCAGCCTGCTGATCGACGATCCGGCGAATCGAGAAGGCCAGCCGTCAGCGTCGTCCGCCAACGTCACGGACGCCGAGCGGACGGCTGCGCTGACGTCGCAGCATCCGGCGTATGTCATCTACACCTCCGGTTCGACGGGTGTGCCCAAGGGCGTCGTCGGGCTGCACGCCGGACTTGCGAACCGCTGGAAATGGTTCAGCAGTCGGTACCCGCAGTGGCAGTCCTCGACGGTCCTCGCTCGCAGCTCGCTGAGCTTCCTGGACAGCGCTACCGAAGTGCTGGGCACCTTGCTGTACGGAGGCAAGGTCGTACTGGCGGGGGACGACGTCCTGCGAGACCCCGCCGGCCTGGTGCGGTTGGTCTCGGAGTACGAGGTGGAGCGGGTGACCGTGGTCCCGAGCCTGCTCCGACTGCTGCTGGACGACACCTTCTCCAGGTCCCTGTCGTCGGTGCGCTGCTGGGTGACCAGCGGTGAGGCCCTGCCCGGCGCTCTCGCCGAGCGCCACCGCGATGTCCTGCCGGATTCGCTGTTGCTCAACTTGTACGGCTCCTCCGAGGCCAGCGCGGACAGCCTGTTCTGGGAGGCCGAGGGCGGCCCGGTCAGGGTCGGTCGTCCGGTTGCCAACACGCGGGTCTATGTGCTGGACGGCCGGTTGGGTGTGGTTCCTCCGGGTGTGGTGGGGGAGTTGTATGTGGCGGGTGTGGGTTTGGCTCGGGGGTACTGGGGTCGTGCTGGGTTGAGTGCGGAGCGGTTTGTGGCGGATCCGTTCGGTCCGGCGGGGTCGCGGATGTATCGGACCGGGGATTTGGTGCGGTGGAACCGGGACGGCGTGCTGGAGTTCGTGGGGCGTGCTGATGATCAGGTGAAGGTGCGGGGTTTCCGGATCGAGCCTGCGGAGATCGAGAACGCGTTGACCGGACATGCGGCGGTGTCCGAGGCGGCGGTGGTGGTGCGCGAGGACCAGCCGGGCGACCGGCGTGTTGTTGCTTACGTCGTGTCGGCTTCGGGCGCCGAGGTGGATGGCGGTCGGCTGCGGGAGTTCGTGCGTTTGCGGTTGCCGGAGTTCATGGTGCCGTCGGCCGTGGTGGAGCTGGACCGCCTACCGATGACGGCGAGCGGGAAGCTGAACCGGAAAGCGCTCCCCAAACCGGACTTCACGAAATCCGTCACGGAGCGCGGCCCTCGGACACCACTCGAAGCCCGACTGTGCGATCTGTTCGGGAAGGTGCTCGACATCACGGCCGTCGGCGTGGACGACAACTTCTTCGACCTGGGTGGCGACAGCATTTCTTCCGTGAAGCTTGTCAACCGGGCCCAGGCGGCCGGGCTGACGATCACGGTGCGAGACGTGTTCCAGTACAAGTCCGTTGCCGCGTTGGCCGAGGCAGCCGAGTTGCGGGACCCGCCCGTGCTCGCGGCAACGGAAGCGCGAGCACCTGCGGCCGACCTCACCGCGGAGCAACTCGCCCGGGTGCGGGCCGAGTACGCGCGGCACGGGGGAGCGGACGAGGTCCTGCCGGTCACCCCGCTGCAAGAAGGGCTGCTGTTCCACGCGCTGTACGACGCGCGCGACCTCGACGACTACGTGCTCCAGCTGTCCCTGGAACTGGTCGGGCCGATGGATCGCGGGGCGCTGCGGGACGCAGCGGAATCCCTGCTGGAGCGCCACTCGAACCTCCGCGCCGGCTTCTGGTTCGACGGCGTCGAACGGCCGGTCCAGGTCGTTCCCGCCTCCGTGATCCTGCCCTGGCGGGAAGTCGACCTCCGGCACCTCAGTGACGACGAGCAGCGAGCCGAAGCGGCACGTCTGCTGGCCGAGGAACGGTCGCAACGGTTCGACCCGGCCAGGCCCCCGCTGCTGCGGTTCGTGCTGTTCCGGCTCGGCGAAGAGGCTCACCTCTTGGCGCTTACGCACCACCACCTGCTACTGGACGGGTGGTCGATGCCGGTGCTGCTCCGCGATCTGTTCCACATCTACGAACACAACGGCGTGGACGGGCTACCGCAGCCCACTCCGTATAGGCAGTTCCTGGCGTGGCAAGCCGCGCAGGACCGGCAGCGGGCCGCAGCCGCATGGCAAGGAATGCTGCGCGGCTTGCCGGCGCCGACCCGCATCGCGCCGAAAGCGGAAGTCGTCCAGGCGCAGTGCCGACGCCACCGGGTTTCCCGCGAACTGCCGCCGGAACTGACCGAGCCTCTGGAGGCTCTTGCGCGGGAGCGCGGCTGGACGCTCAACACGCTGGTGCGTGGCGCGTGGGCGTTGCTGCTGGGCCGGCTGACCGGCAGCGATGACGTGGTCTTCGGCGCGACCGTCGCGGGACGCCCACCCGAGGTGGCGGGGATCGAGGACATGGTCGGTCTGTTCATCAACACCCTGCCGGTCCGCGTCCGTCTCACCCCCGACGAGCCCGTTGCGGACCTGCTGTCCAGGGTGCAGGAAGATCAGTTGCGGATGGCGCCGTTCGAGCACATGGGGCTCAACGACATCCAGCGGATGACCGGCCACAGCGCACTGTTCGACAGCCTGGTGCTGTTCGAGAACTTCCCGGTCGACCGGGAAACCCTCGAAGAGGCAGGCGGTGGGCTGCGGGTTCGCGACGCGCACAGCCACGCCGGCACGCACTACCCGCTCAGCCTCGTCGTCGTGCAGGGGGAGCGGCTGCAACTGCATCTGGACCATCGGTCGGACGTCTTCGACCAGCCGGCCGCCGAGACCATGCTCGACAGGCTGCACGCGCTGCTGCGGATGGTCGTCGAAATGCCGGACCGGGCGGTGGACACCGTCGATGCGGTTACCGCCGTCGAACGGGAACAGCTGCTGGGGGAGTGGAACGGCGCCCCGGTCGCCCTGCCGTCCTTGTCGGTGCCCGCCTTGTTCGAGGCCCAGGTCGGCAGGTCTCCGAAAGGCGAGGCGGTCGTCTCCGGCGAGGGGCGGCTGACCTACGCGGAGTTGAACGCGCGTGCCAATCGGCTCGCCCGCTATCTCATAGGCCGTGGGGCGGGACCGGAGCGAGTCGTCGCCCTGGCGATACCGCGCTCGGCGGAGATGCTGGTCGCACTGCTCGCCACGCTGAAGACAGGCGGCGCATATCTGCCGATCGATCCGGCACACCCCGCGGAACGCATCGCTCACGTGCTCGACGACGCCGATCCCCTCCTCGTACTCACCACGACCGCCACCGCCCCGCGCCTCGGCACCTCGTGCGCGCAGGTCTTGCTGGACGACGGTGCGGTCCGCGAGGCGATCGACAGGCTCCCCGCAACCGACCTCACCGACGAGGTTCTCCCCGTCGAGCCGCATCCGTCGCACCCCGCGTACCTGATCTACACCTCCGGCTCCACCGGCAGGCCCAAGGGCGTGGCGGTGCCCGAGTCCGCCCTGCGGAATCTGCTGCTCGCGATGGGACAGGCCGTAGGGCTCGACGCCTCGGACCGCTGGCTGGCCGTCACGACGCTCGCCTTCGACATTGCCGTGCTGGAACTGCTCGGCCCACTGCTGGCGGGCGGCACCGTCGTGGTCGCCGACGAGGAGGCGATGCGCGATCCCGCGCTGCTGACCGGGTTGGTCGAACAGGAGCGAATCTCGATCGTGCAGGCGACGCCCTCGCTGTGGCAGGTGCTGATCGGGTCCTGCGGCGCGGAGGCCGGGGAACTGACGATGCTCTCCGGCGGCGAACCGCTGCCTGCGGACCTCGCCGCCGACATGCGCGCGCGGGGCGGCCGGGTCGGGAACCTGTACGGCCCGACCGAGACCACTGTCTGGTCGACGCTGGCCTGGTGCGATGCCACGCGACCACCATCGATCGGCCGACCGATCGCCAACACGCAGCTGCGCGTGCTCGATCGGTGGCTGCGACCGACCCCGCCGGGCGTGATCGGGGAGCTGTACGTGAGCGGCGAAGGACTGGCACGCGGGTACTGGCAGCGCCCGGGGCTGACCGCGGAACGCTTCGTGGCCGACCCGCTCGGCCCGGCCGGTTCGCGGATGTACCGGACGGGGGATCTCGTGCGGTGGAACCACAGTGGCGAACTGGAGTACGTGGCGCGGGCTGACGATCAGCTGAAGGTGCGCGGATTCCGCATCGAACCAGGCGACATCGAGAACACCCTCTCCGGACACCCCGCAGTCGCACGCGCTGCGGTGGTCGTCCGCGAGGACCGGCCCGGCGACAAACTACTGGCGGCCTACGTGGTGCCCGAAACGGGCACGGAGGTCGACGCCGACGATGTCCGGCGGTTCGCACGAGAGCGCCTGCCCGCGTACATGGTGCCCGCCGCCGTCGTGACCTTGGACGCCTTGCCGGTCACGGCGAACGGAAAGCTGGACGGCAAGAGCCTCCCGGCGCCCGAGTTCACGCGCGAGGCCGGGGCGAGGGCGCCGAGCACGCGAACCGAAGAGGTACTGTGCGAGCTGTTCGGCCAGGCCCTGGGCGTCGAGCACGTCGGCGTCGACGAGAGCTTCTTCGAGCTCGGAGGGCACTCCTTGCTGGCTACTCGCCTGGTGACCTCCATCCGGAGCGTTTTCGGCGTGCAACTGGGCGTGGGAGCGCTGTTCTCGGCACCGACCGTGGCCGAGCTGAGCCGCCGCCTGGATTCGGACGAGGCCGGCAGCGGTCTGGACGCTCTCCTCCCACTGCGCGCGACCGGAAGCAGCCGGCCACTGTTCTGCGTCCACCCGGCAGGCGGGATCAGCTGGCCGTACGCCGGGCTCCTGCCGCACCTCGGCCCCGAGCAGCCGGTCTACGGGTTGCAGGCTCCTGATCTCTTCGACGGCCGTTCCGCGCCCACCTGTGTCGAGGAGATGGCGTCGGACTACCTGGCGCGCATCCGGGCTGTGCAGCCGACCGGCCCGTACCGGCTGGTCGGTTGGTCGTTCGGCGGCATCGTGGCGCACGCCATCGCGACGACGATCGAGGAAGAAGGTGATGAGGTCGAGCTGCTCGCGGTGCTCGACGCGTTCCCGCAGCCCACCGGCCAACCCGAACTACCGGCCGCAGCACCCCGCGACGTCCGCGATATGTTCATCGAGGTCCTCGGTGCCGCACGCGGCGGGCCAAGCGGATTCGCCCTCGACGACGAGATCCTCGACCGCCTCTGCCGAAGCCACGAGCGCCACGGCCGAGCCCTCAGGGAGTACCGGCCCGGTCGGTTCCACGGTGACCTGCTGCTGTTCATCGCCACCGGTGAACCGGGGAGCGGCGGCAGCGGACCGTGGCGTACATCGAGGGCGTGGCAGCCGTTCGTCGACGGGCGGATCGAGGTGCACGAGGTCGACAGCGGGCATGACCATCTGATGCTGCCCAAGGCGCTTTCCCGCATCGGGCCGGTGGTGGCCGACCGGCTCGACCGGCTGCCCGGCACCGGGGGACGGGCGCGGTGACGGCGGAACGCGACGGCTTGCGCGTCACGGTGCAGCCGAAGGTCTGCATCGGTGCCGGACAGTGCGTACTCGCCGCGCCCGACGTGTTCGACCAGGACGACGACGGGGTGGTGCGACTGGTCGACGAAGCACCGGAACTCGAACTGCATCCGGACATCCGCCAAGCCGCTGCCCGCTGCCCGGTCGAAGCCATCCGCGTGGTCGAGACCTGAACAGGCCATCCCTGCCCGCACCTATGGCAGCTTGTGGCCGCAGGGCTTGTCGCTCGATCGCCAGGGAAATAGCGTCGAGCCGCCTCGTCCGCCAATGGCGGAGGAGGTCCGGGAAGGGGGATGCGGGCACGACGAGAACCACGCCCGTCGATCGGACGTTGCGCATTTCGACAGATCACCGGGAGGCATGTGATGAGCAGCTCGACGAACCCCTTCGACGATGAGAACGGCAGCTTCCTCGTCCTGGTCAACGACGAGAACCAGCACTCCCTGTGGCCGTCGTTCGTCGATGTGCCTGCCGGGTGGCACGTGGCGCACCCCGAAGACACCCGGCAGGTCTGCCTGGAATACATCGAGACGCACTGGACCGATCTTCGGCCCCGGAGCCTGGTCGAGAAGATGGAGTCGAAGTAGGGAGAGCGATGGGTTCGTTCGTCGCCCGATCACTCGGGCGGAAGCCCGTGGCAGCTTGCTGCCGCACGCTTGTGGGCCGTATCGCGCTGCTCCCGGCGCCGGCCGGCTGACGCGCTCTCACACCAGCCAGGCGCCTGCAGTGACCAGCCCGAGCGTGGCACCCGCGGCCGTCTGCGCCACCGTGTGGTACGTCAGCGCGATCCGTGACCAGCACACGGCCACCACCAGCGGGCCGCCGGCGGCCAGCCACCACGGCGAGTGCACCACGGCGAGCATCGCCACCATGGCGGCGGCCACCGCCGCGTCCACGCTGATCTTCCAGACGGTGTTCACCGCCAGCAGGCCCACAGTCATTGCCCACAGCGCCACCATCGCGATCAAAATGTCGTGCGGCGCCCGCCCCAGCACTATCACCAGCGCTCCCAGCCCCACCGATCCGAGGATCACCAGGAAGATCGGCAGCCGCTGCGTGCGGTCGACCACATGCCGGTCGCCCCAGGTGCCGCGCCTGCGCTCCCACTCGATGTACGAGGCCGGCACGATGCCCGCGCACAGCGCCGCGAACAGTCCCCACGGCGCGCCCGTCCAGTTCCCTGCCGCCGCGACCCCCAGCCCGGTCAGCCCCGCGAGCAGCGCGTTGCGGGGCTGAAGGACTTCGGTGACCAGGCGTGCGGCTCTCACGTTGCGGGCTCCTCGCGGGGAATGGCGGACCCGCCGCGAGGAGCGCGGCGGGCGCCATTACCGTAGCCGGGCCCTCCGCCACGGGCCGGGGACCGGTGACGGGGAGCCTCTCGGCGGCCGGGAGCCTTGCGGCGCAGTGCTTGCTCAGCGCCAGGTGATGCGGTCCGCCTTGGGTGGCGCGATGGGCTTCTCGGGGGAGGAATGGTTCTTGAGGTAGCTGGTGAACGCGTCCAGGTCACGTGTGACGGACTGCCGGTCGGTGCCCTCCTTCAGCATGCTGAAGCCGTTGCCGCCCTGGGAGAGGAAGTCGTTGACCGTCACCCGGTAGCTGCGCGACTCGTCCACCGGCTTGCCGTTCACCCGCACGGTGTCCGCCAGCAGCCGGTCGGCACCCGTGCGCGACTTGTCGACGTCGAACCGCAGCTCGTCGGAGATCTGCAACACCTGCGGATAGCCCTCGTTCGCCCCGGAGAACTGCTGCCGCAGCACAGCGAGCAGCTGTTTCCCGGAGAGCGTCATCGTCACCAGCGGATTGTCGAAGGGCTGCACCTGGAAGGCTTCGCCGTACGTCACCACACCGTCGCCCTCCTTGCCGGAGGCGCGATAGGTCAGATCGGAGCGCACGCCGCCCCAGTTGAGCAGCGTCAGCTCGGCGCCCGCTTCGCGGGTGGCCGCCACCTGGGCGTCGGTGAGCAGATCGCCGAGCGGGGTCTCCGGATCCGGCGCGCCCCGGCCGGGGATGTCGTCGGAGATATAGCCGACCGGTTCGTTCGCCATGTCGGCCGAGCGGGCGCGCCACTTCTCGATGACGCGGTCCACCCTCGGCTGCTTGGGCGTGTCGGTGGTGACGACATGGCCTTCGGCGCGGGCCGAGGAGCGCACCACGTCACCGGTCTCCCGGTCGATGTCGAAGCGCAGGTCGGTGAAGGTGCGGCCGAACGACGCCGACTGCGTGACCAGCCGCGGCTGCCCCGCCGGATCCTTGACACTGCATTCGTAGGGCTCGTGCGAGTGCCCCGTCACGAACAGATCCACCTTCGGCGACGTATTCTCGGCGATCCCCTGGATGCGCCCGTCGAGCCGGTCGGGGGCACCGTCCTTGCCGCAGGTGGCGTCGTACGTCTTGGCGGGCGGCTGGGCGCCCTCGTGCACGAGTGCCACCACCGCCTTGACGCCCTTGCGGTCCAGTTCGTCGGCGTACCTGTCGATGGTCTCGACCTCGTCCTCGAAGACCAGGTCCTCGGTCATCGAGGCGCTCACGACCGACGGGGTGTCCTTGGTGGTCAGCCCGATGAAACCGATGCGCTCGCCACTCGGCAACTTCTTGATCCAGTACGGCGGCAGGATCGGCTTCCGCGCGGCGGCCGCTGCCCTTCCGGCCTTGTCCGCCTTCCCTGTCTTCCCTGTCTTCCCTGCCTTCCCTGCCTTCTCGGCCGTACGTGGCAGCACGTTCGCCGCGAGGTAGGGGAAGTCGGCGCCGTCGTAGGGCCGGTCGGGGTCGGCGCAGCCGTCCTTCGGGTGGCAGCCGCCCGCGTCCATCCGGCGCAGCTCGTCCGGCCCCTCGTCGAACTCGTGGTTGCCCACCGAGGTGACGTCCAGTCCCAGTGTCTCCAGCGCATCGACGGTCGGCTCGTCGTGGAACGCGGCCGACAGCAGCGGACTGCCGCCGATCATGTCACCCGCGGCGACGGTCAGCGACTCCGCCCCTTTCGCGCTCGCCCGTGCCCGATCCAGCAGGGTGGCGAGCCGTGAGACCCCGCCGGCCTGCACCTGTTCCGGCTCGCCGCCCGGCCCGTTCCGGTGGACGGCCCCGGCGGGGCCCGGCACGGCATCCAGGTTGCCGTGCAGATCGTTGACGGCGAGGAGCTGGACGGGCGTCGTCCCTCCCCGCCGGGCCCCGGACGGGCCGTCGGCGGCGGCCGACAGGGCGGGTACCAGCAGAAGGACCGTGCTCGCCCCGGCCAGGGCGAGACGGCGGCGAGCGCTGATGCGCAAGCGGGCGCGGGGGCGCGGTGGTGCTCCGTGCACGGGGTGCCTTTCACACGTGCGGACAGTGACCGGGTGGTGGGGCTTGCACCCCACCACCCGCACTGATCAAAGCGCCCGCACCACCCCACCACCCGGCGGATCGCCCGCCAGCCACCCGTAGGAGTGTCCCTGGCTTGCCCGGCGGGTCTTGCACACCCGGCATGGAGGGCTGGGGGAGCAGACTGCCCAAGCACAGCAAGGGGGAGAGACCGCGCCCCGTCAGGGGCGCGGGGAACTGCGCGATCAGCCACAACGGACCGGCAGTCCGCAACGCTCCCCAAGGGGCACCCCCTCCCCGGAGGGGCCTACGCGGGGTAAGCCAGATACAGCAGGGCCGCCAGCACGCCGCCGATCATCGGGCCGGCAACCGGCACCCAGGAGTACGCCCAGTCCGCCTTGCCCTTGCCCTTGATCGGCAGGACGAACGCATAGGCGATCCGCGGCCCGAGGTCACGCGCCGGGTTGATGGCGTAGCCCGTCGGCCCGCCCAGCGAGGTGCCGATCACCAGCACGACGAAGGCGACACCCGCGTAACCCAGCGCCGCGTTGCCGAAGTCGGGGATGCCGCCCTCGCCGTTGCCCGGCTTGAACGTGGGGGAGAACAGCACGAACGCCACCAGCACGAAGGTGCCCAGCACCTCGGTGACCGTGTTCCAGAGGCTGTTGCGGATCGTCGGCGCCGTCGAGAAGATGCCCAGCGTCCCCGCGGGGTCGTCATGGTCGTCGAACTGAAGCTTGTACGTGGCCCAGCACAGCACCGCGCCGAGGATGCCGCCGAGCATCTGCGCGAGTATGTATATGGGCACGTCCGACCAGTCGGTCTTGTCGGCGACGGCGAGGGCGAACGTGATGGCCGGGTTGAGGTGCGCCCCGCTGGGCGCCGCCACGCTCGCGCCCGTGAAGACCGCGAAACCCCAGCCGATGTTGACGAACAGCACACCCCCGCCATTGCCGTTCGTCCTGCGCAGCACGTTGTTGGCGACAACGCCGGTACCCAGCATGATCAGCACCGCGGTACCGAGTAGTTCCCACAAGAAGATCGAGCCCGCGCTCATCCGCTACCTCCACAACGTCGCGGCTCAACACACCGTTCTCTCGACGGCGATGGGCGCGCACCCTACTTGCTGTACGGCGGCCTGCTCCAGCCTGCTGACCAAGAAATTCCTGGCGAGAAACCGGGAGTCACGCAGGGAGTTCGACGACTGCGAAGACCGCCCCCTGCGGATCGCGGAGGACGGCGAGCCCGCGGCCCTCCCCGTTCTTCCCCTCGTACAGCACCGTGGCTCCCTCCCGCAGTGCCGTCCCGGCGGTTGTCTCCGGGTCGCGCGTCCCGAAGTACGGCATCCAGAAGGGCTCCACGTCCTGCTGTTCCGCGCCCAGTACGGTGCGGCCCGCCACCGGCTCGCCTGCCACCGGCTCGCCCAGGGCCTCCGCCCGCGAGGCCGGCATCCGGAACGCCGCGTAGTGCTCCTCACCGGCGGCGCTGTACTCGGCGGCCCGCAGGCCCAGCACGGCCTCGTAGAACCGGTCTGCCTCCGCCGTGTCGTGCACGGCAAGCTCCGCCCAGCACAGTGCGGACGGCTCGCGGAAGAGACCCGTTCCGATGTGTGCCCTGGGCTGCCAGAAGCCGACATGCGCGCCCGCGGGATCCACTGCCACGACGGACCTCCCCAGCACTCCGAAGTCCACGGGGCCGCGAGTGACCTCGCCGCCCGCCGCCGCCACCCGGTCGGCGAGCGCGTCGGCGCCGTCCGTCGCGAAGAAGACGATCCAGCTCGCCGCTTCCTCGCCGTCCTCCTCGGAGTCGGGCCCGAACGGTGCGATACCGGCCACCATGTGCCGCTGCCAGGTGGCGTATCCGTAGTGGTCGTACGTCGAACCCGCATGCAGATACCCCCACCCCAGTACGGCCGTGTAGAAGTGCTCGGACGCGGATGGGTCGGGGGTGCGCAGATCGGCCCAGCAAAGCGCTCCCGGGGCGTAGGACATGGGCTCGGGCACCGGTGCTCTCCTCCCTCGGCGGGCCGCCGGGTAGCGGCCGGACGGAACGGACCCGCCGTACGACATTGTCGAACTGTACGCATTGACGGGCGAGTTGGGGGCGTCGGAGGATGCACGAAGACCAGGTAACGGGGGTGCACGGTGCACAGTACGAAGCCGAATGGGCCTGCCGGCGTGTCCGGGAACGATCAGGGCGACCGGGCCGGGGAGGACGCCATAGCCGTCGTCGGCATGTCTCTCCGGGTTCCCGGCAGCGCCGACCTGGACACGTTCTGGGCGAATTTGGCGGGCGGCGTCGAGTCGGTCACCCGGTTCAGCGAGGAGGAGCTGCGCGAGGCCGGTATACCCGATTCCGTCCTCGCGGACCCGCACTACATACGGGCCAAACCGGTCCTGGAGGACGTGGCCGAATTCGACGCCGCCTTCTTCGGACTCACTCCCCGCGAAGCGCAGGTCCGCGACCCGCAGCACCGGCTCTTCCTGGAGTCCGTCTACACGGCCCTCGAGCACGCGGGCTACGACCCGTTCCGGGTGCCCGGCACGGTCGGTGTCTACGGCGGCGGTGCCCCCGACTTCTACCGGGAGTGGAACGTCAACTCCCACCCTGAGGCCACCGCCTTCCTCGGCGAAGTCGGTGTCGCCGTCGCCAACGCCACCGACTACCTCACCACTTCCGTCTCCCACCAGCTCGGCCTCACCGGCCCGAGCGTCAACGTGGTGACCGCCTGCTCGACCTCGCTGGTCGCCGTACACCTGGCCTGCCAGGCGCTGCGCAGCGGCGAGTGCGACGCCGCCGTCGCGGGTGGCGTCCAGGTCGAACTACCGCCCAAAACCGGCTACCACTCGGCCGAGGGCGGCATGTTCTCCGTCACCGGCCGGGTCCGTCCCTTCGACGCGGACGCGGACGGGACCATCTTCGGAACCGGCGTCGGCACCGTCGTCCTCAAGCGGTACGCGGACGCGGTGGCCGCGGGCGACCACATCCACGCCCTCGTCCGCGCTTCCGCCATCAACAACGACGGCGCGCTCAAGGCAGGGTTCACTGCACCCAGCGTCGAGGGCCAGGCCATGCTCATCCGGCGTGCGATGCGCACCCACGGCCTCGACCCCGCCGATATCGGCTACGTCGAGGCCCACGGCACCGGCACCCGGGTCGGCGATCCGATCGAGGTGAACGCGCTCACCCGCGCCTACCGTGACCTGGGCATGACCGCGGTTCGCAGCTGCCCCATCGGCTCGGTCAAGGGCAACGTGGGCCACTTGGGGCCGGCCGCGGGCGTCGTCGGGCTCATCAAGACCGTCCTCGCCCTCCAGGCCGGCCGTATCCCCCCGAGCATCAACTTCGCCCGGCCCAACCCGGCCATCGACTTCGAGAACGGCCCCTTCTACGTCAACACCGAGCTGTCCGACTGGCCCGGGCACCACGACGCGCGGCTGGCCGCCGTCAGCTCCTTCGGCGTCGGGGGCACCAACGCACACGTGGTGGTGGAGCAGCCACCTGCCCTCCCTGAGCGGGAAAAGCCCGAAACCCCGGCCGCACAGCGCCCGTTGCTGCTCGGCGTGTCGGCCCGTACTCCCGAAGCGCTCGCCGCCGCCACCGGCCGCCTCGCCGACCACCTGGAAGCGCACCCCGAGCTGGAACCGGCCGACGTGGCCGCGACGCTCGGTCTGGGCCGCCCCCACTTCCGGCACCGCGCTGCCGTCGTACCCGGCACGGAAGGCGTCTCCGCCGCGCTGCGTGCCGCCCGTACCGACAGTCCGCAGGCGCCGGCGGACGCGGCGCCGGTCGCCTTCCTCTTCCCCGGGCAGGGCTCGCAGCACCTCGGTATGGGGCGCCGCCTCTACGCGCAGGAGCCGGTCTTCCGCGCGGCTGTCGACGAGTGCGCCGAGCTGGCGGGCCCGCTGCTGGAGGCCGATCTGCGCGAGGTGATGTTCGCTGCGGACGAGCCCGGTGCGGCCGAGCGGCTGACCCGCACCAGCATGGCCCAGCCCGCACTGTTCACCGTCGAGTACGCCATGGCACGGCAGTTGCAGGCGTGGGGGCTGCGTCCGGCCGCGATGATCGGCCACAGCGTCGGCGAGTACGTCGCCGCCTGCCTCGCGGGTGTCTTCCCGCTGGCCGACGCGGTCCGGCTCGTGGTCCGGCGCGGGGCGCTGGTCCAGGAGCTGCCCGGCGGCAGCATGCTGGCCGTGCCCGCGCCCGCCGAAGAACTCGAGGGCCTGGCGGGCTGCGACATCGCCGCCTACAACGGTGCCCGCCTCACCGTGATCTCCGGACCTGACGAGGCGGTGGACGCCGCTCAGACAGCACTGGCCGAGCGCGGCGTGACCGGGCACCGGCTGCACACCTCGCACGCCTTCCACTCGGCCATGATGGAGCCCGCACTGGACCCGTTCGCCGCCGAGCTGGCCAAAGTCGAACTGCGAGCGCCTGAGCTGCCGTTCATCTCCAACGTCACGGGCGAGTGGATCACCGACAAGCAGGCCATGTCCCCCGACTACTGGACGCGGCACCTACGCGCCCCGGTCCGGTTCGCTCCCAGCGTCGCCCTGCTGCTGGAGGACAGCGGTCTGCTGTTCGTCGAGGCGGGCCCCGGCCAGGTACTCACCGGTCTGACCCGCGCCCAGGCGGTCGCCTCCGGCAGCCGGGACCGCACCGTTGTGCCGACGATGCCGATGCCGCAGGGCACGGACGAGGGTCCGCACTGTCTCGCCCGGGCCGTGGGCGCACTATGGGCGGCCGGCGCCGAGCTCGACTGGGCCGCCTACCGGGGCGACAACTGGCGTCGGGTGCCGCTGCCCAGCTACCCCTTCCAGCGCAGCGTGCACTGGCTCGACCCCGTCCGGCAGCCCGAGGCCCCTGCCGCGCCCCAGGAGCCGCCGACGGACGAGGGGCGACGCCCCATCGAACGGGCGCTCTTCCGCCCCGAGTGGTGCGAGGACCCGGCTCCGCCTCCCGGGACGGGCGCGATGGCCGGTACCTGGCTGGTCTTCCGCAGGGGCGACAGCCTGGACGGCACCGTGAACCGGCTGCGGCACGCCGGCGCCCAAGTGGTGACGGCCGAACCGGGCGAGAAGTTCGAACGGCTGACCGGCAGCCGCTATGTGCTGCGGCCCGGAGCCCGGGACGACTACGACGCACTGGCAGACTCACTGATCGCCGACGGTCTGCTGCCCGAACGCGTACTGCATGGCTGGCTGTTCGGTCCTCCGTCGGCCTCCGACGGGGAGGTGCCCCCGGACCAGGCGCACGGCCCCGACCACACCGGTGAGTGGCTCGACCTCGGTTTCTTCAGTGTGCTGCACCTCGCCCAGGCGTTCGCCGATCGCGGCTCGGCGCAGGTGCACGGCATGCGCTGGGACGTGGTCGGCTCGCGGCTGCGCGCGGTCTCAGGCGCCGAACCGGTGGTACCTGCGCGGGCCGCGGTGACCGGGGTGTGCGACGTGATGGCCAAGGAGCTGCCCGAGATCTCCGTCCGCTGCCTGGATGTCGCCGAACACCGCTACGAGCAGGGCCTGTGGGAGGAGCTGGCCCGAGCCGGGCTGGCAGCGCCGGCGTTCGCCGCCTGCGGCGACCGCTGGATCGCGATGCGCGGACGCAGACGCTGGCTGCTCACTTACGCCCAGGTGCCCGAGCCGCGTACCCGGGAAGCCGCCGGTCCGCTGCGGGAGCGCGGCACCTATCTGATCACCGGCGGCCTCGGCGGCATCGGACTGGCCGTCGCCGAGGGCCTGGCGAAGGCCGTACGCGCCCGCCTCGTACTGACAGCGCGCTCCCCCTTCCCCGCGCGGGAGGAGTGGGACCGGCTGCTCGGCGGAGACATCAGGGATACCGCGCAGGGCGCGGACGACTCGGTGCTGGAGACGGTACGGCGGCTGCGCCGTATCGAGGAGCACGGTGCCGAAGTGCTGGTGTGCCAGGCCGATGTGGCGGACGAGGCGGCGATGCGGGCCGTGGTGGAGTGTGGGGAGCGGGAGTTCGGCGCCTTCGACGGCGTCTTCCACACCGCGGGCGTCCCGGGCGGGGGACTGCTGGTGCTCAAGACCCGGGCCGAGGCCGAGCGGGTGATGTCGGCGAAGGTCGCGGGCACGCTGGTGCTGGACCGGCTGCTGGGGGAGCGGGTGGAGCTGATGGTGCTCTTCTCCTCGATCACCTCGGTCGCCGGCAACCTCGGCCAGACCGACTACGCGGCGGCCAACGCCTTCCTGGACGCCTACGCGCACGCCCGTGCGGCCGACGGCCCCGGCTTCACCGTCTCCGTCAACTGGGACGCCTGGGCAGAGATAGGCATGGCGGCCAAGGCGGACGCCCTCGCCCCGGCCGCCTTCCGCGCGCTCCAGACCGGCAGCGCCGCAGCAGACATCGGCTCTCTGGGAGCGGCAGAGGAGCACGGCAGTGCCCACAGCGACGGCGACGACGTCACCGGGACTCCCACGGATGAGGCTGCCGCCGACACCGCCGACACCGCCGACACCGCCGACACCGCCGACACCGCCGACACCGCGAGCACCCGGCCCGTCGGTCACGTCGCCCCCGATGACGATGCCGTTCCCAGCAGTCACACCGAGCCCGAGGGGCACCCGCTCCTCGGGGAGCGCAGTGAAGGGCCGGACGGCAGCATCGTCTACCGGTCCGTCCTGGACGGTGAGACGCACTGGGTGTCCGGTGAGCACCGGGTGTCGGACATCCCCGTATGGCCCGCGACGGCATACGTGGAGATGATCCGTGCCGCAGGCGGAGAAGCGCTGCTGGAGGACCCGGCGTCGGACGGACGGCTGCTGCTGACCGATGTCACCTTCCTCTCGTTGCTCGCTCTCGCCTGCCGCACCGTTCTGCGGACGACCCTCGCCCCCGAACGCGGCGGCTACCGCTTCGCCATCGCCAGCACCACTGATGGCGCGGAGTGGACGGAGCATGTGACGGGACTGGTTCGTACGGCACCCGAGGCACGGGCGCCGTTGCACGACCTGGAGGTGCTGCGGGAGTGCTTCCCCGTCGTCAAGCCGGACACCGAGTCCTTCTACCCGGAGCTCGGCCTCATCGACTTCGGGCCGCACTGGTCGAACATCGCGGAGCTGCGGCGTGACGACTCCTCGACGCTGGCCCGGATCGAGATGCCTGACCCGTTCCTCGGCGAGCTGACCGACTTTCCGTTGCACCCGGCCCTGTTCGACGCGGCGACCTCGAACGCCGTGTACCTGCCGGAGCTCGGTCCGAGGGGGGAGAGCTATCTGCCGTTCTCCATCAGCAGCATCACGGTGCGGGGCACGCTGCCCCCGACGGTTCATGCGTACTCGCGGCGGCGCGGGGCGCACCAGAACATGGTGACCTTCGACATCACCCTCACCGACGACGACGGACGCGAGGTCGTGGATGTGACCGGCTACACCGTGCGGGTCTGGGACAGGGAGGAGTTCCGGCGCAGAGTCATCGCCTCCGCCTCTTCCCGGGCCGTCCCGGACCTTCCGGACGACCCCGGTCACACCGGGGGCGCCGACCTTCCCCCGGCCTCCGACCACCCGGCCCCCCAGGGGCTCGGCGGCGCGTTCGCGATCCGTCCCGAGGAGGGCATCCAGGCGCTCTGGCACATCCTGGGCGACCGCGTCGGGCCCCAGGTCGTCGTCATCCCCGAAGGCATGGACAAGCGGCTGCGCGCCGTCGAAGCGCTCACCCAGAACGTCATCGCGGACGCGGGACAGCCCGCCACGCCCCCGACCGGCGCCACCACCGGCAGCAGTCCGGTTGCCGTGCCGGGGGCCCATGAGCCGGAGGAATCCGGCGCGGCACCAGCCGATACGCACCAGCGGTTGGCGAGGCTGTGGTCCGAGGCACTGGGTATCGACGACATCGGGATGGACGACGACTTCTTCGCGCTCGGCGGCAACTCGCTGGTCGGCATACAGCTCGCGGCCCGCGTACGCAGGGAGTTCGACACCGATCTGCCGATCGCGGCCCTCATCGAGAACCCCACCGTACGAGCCATCGCAGGGATCATCACCGCATGAGCGCCACCATCCCGGCAGGAAGTCCCAGTGCCTGGTTCCCTTTTCCGCCGCCCGCGCCGGGAGGGCGGGCGCGGGTGCGGCTGCTGTGCTTCCCGTGCGCCGGGCAGGGCGCCTCCGGCTACCGCGTCTGGCAGCGGCTGCTCGCTCCCGACATAGAGGTGTTCCCGGTACAGCTACCCGGCCGGGAAAGCAGGGCGATGGAGCGGCCGCACACCACCATGGACAGCCTGATGGACGAGCTGCTGCCGCAGTTGCGACACCAGGTGCGCGGAGTGGACGGCTACGCGCTCTTCGGCCACAGCCTCGGCGCGCTGGTCGCGTTCGAGGCCGCGCGCAGGCTGGAGGCCGAGGGGCTGGTACCGCTGGGCCTGATGGTCGCGGCGCAGCGTCCGCCCCAACTGCCGTTGGGCCGGGAACCGGCCCACGACCTGCCGCGCGCGGCCTTCATGACCACGCTCGGTCTCTACGGGCAGGTGCCCGCCGAACTGTTCGACGATCCGACGGCCGTCGAACTGGCGGAGGCCGGACTGCGCGCCGACTTCAGCATCGTCGAGACCTACCGCCCCCCGCTCGAGCCGCTGCTGAGCTGCCCGGTGACCGCGCTGCCCGGACTTGCCGACACCACCTTCCCGCCCGGCTCCATGCGGGCTTGGAGCGATCTGACCAGCGGGCCCTTCACCTTCCGGCCGGTGCCCGGCGGCCACTTCTTCGTCGACGAACGCACGGAAGAACTGGTCGGACTGATCCGCGCGGCCCTGGGCTAGCCGCCGCTCGCAACCCACAGGTCCACCACGTACGTCTCCACCACCCGCTCGTCCGGGAAGAGTTGGCGCAGCCGCCCGCGCTCGGCGTCGAGGAACGACTCCGTCGCTTCGTCGTCCATGACGAGGAACCCGGAATGGCTGGCGAGGTTGCCCAGATGGGTCTCGAGCGGGACGGTACGGCTCCACCGCACATGGCGGCGTCCGACGCGCAGTCCCTCGAGTCCTGCTTTCCGTACCGCCTCCGGGTCGTCGATCGGGCTCAGCGAGGGGGAGGTGGCGCCGGTGTGGCGTGTGATGCGCTCCGTCTGTTCGGCGATCCACGGAACGTCGTGTGCGGTGGTGTTCCACCAGATGACGAGCGAGCCGCCTGGGCACAGCGCGCGGAGCGCCTCGGGGACCGAGCGTGTCGTGTCGGTCCAGTGCCAGGACTGCGCGTAGGTGAGCAGATCGCGGCACCCGTCCGCGAGCGGCAGCGCGTTGGCGTCCCCCCGCACCAAGGGCACGTCCGGCAGGCCTTTGCGGAACCACGCGGCCATGCCCTCGCCCGGCTCCACGGCGATCACCTCGGCGCCGCGCTCGACCAACTGCTCGGTGGAGATGCCCGTGCCGGCTCCGACATCGGCGACTCGGGCCCCTGCTAACGGTATTCCGGTCAACTCCTCGACGGCGCCGAAGAGTTCGGGCGGGTAGGACGGCCGGTACGCGGCATAGCGATCTGCCGCCGCATTGAACGACATGGCACGGGATCGGGAAGTCACCGCCTCATCCTGCCCGACTGCGGGCCGGCTATTTATCTCGTCCCCAACGCGCCGTGCGCGCCGCGCGCACGGTGATTCACCTGCTCTCCCACCGCGCTCGGCGCCGGGCGAGCCCGCCATGGGCGTACGGCTCCAGCGGTGGGGACACCTCAGGCCCGGACGGCTCGTCCGTCTCGCTCCTCTCACTCGTCCGTGTGGCCATGGGCACCGGCATCCCCTGCCGGGGTGCCGCGCAGCAGGCGGGCCTCGTGGGCGGGAAGAGCGCGCAGGGCTTGGTCCCGGGCAAGCCAGCGGGCGGTGGTGGGGAGCTGCGGTGCGGCGAGGTGAGCTGTGAAGAGGTGGGTGATGAGCGTGCGGCCGCCCGACGGACACCTGGTGCTGTCGACGGCCAGCAGCCGGCCCGTCGATCCGCGTGCCGCGCGCCCCAGCTGGGTGTGCAGGGCACGCGCGGCGGCTTCGCCGGGGGTCTCGGTCGCCGACACCAGGGCTCCCGGCAGTCGGCAGGAGGAGCCGCCGCCCCATCCGCCGTCGTCCCGCTCGCTGTCCCCGTCGTCGTCCCGCACCTCCCGTACCAGAACGCGTCCCGTCGCATCCGTGACCAGTGCCGCGGCGGCGACCGCGGGGGCGGGCAGCAGGGCGCGGCGGTCCCGTTCGTCCAGCGGAGCCGGGTGGCCGTCCAGCAGGTGCGCCGTATGGGCACCGCGCTCGGCGGCGAGAGCGGCGGCCGTGCGGCGGCGCAGTCGCTCGGGGAGCCGGGCCAGCGCCTCTTCCGGGGGCGCGAACTCGGCGGCGCGCAGTTCGTCCTGCTGGAGGCGCAGATCCTGGGCGGTCACCGGGTGCGGCAGATGGACGGCGTACACGCAGGCGGTCAGCGCCCTGCCGTACACGGTGGCCGGCACGTTGTCGACGGCCAGCAGCCGGCCGACCCGGAGTGCCATGGGCCGCAGCTCCTCGCGGAGCTCCCGCACCAGCCCGTCCACCAGGCCCTCGTCGTCGACCATGCCGCCGGGCAGGTCCCAGCCCGCCTTGTAGACCGGGTCGACCACCAGGAGCCGGCCCCGCTCGTCGCGGATCACCGCGTCGACGGCGGAGGCCGGGGCGGGATGCGCTGCGAGGTAGGCGGCGAGCTCGTCCTGGGGGCTCGGCAGCGCCACCGTGCCGGGTGTCTCGAGGGCCGGCGCGGACGCGGGTGCGGTGGTGGTGGCAGGCGTGCTGGGTGTCGACGTCATGCGGCCCTCCTCGTGTCCGGTGGCGGAGGCCGGCAGGTACGGTGCGCGCGCCTCCTGTGAAGTCAACTGACCCGCCGCGGAATTGGGTACGCCGCTCGTTCGGCTCAGCGGTCGCGCCGCCAACCGTGTGCCCCGGGCTGCTGAACAGACAAAACGTGCATAGCGTCGACATTCGGCAGTGACAGCTGACAAGCGCGGAACGCAGCGGCGCGGTGCGAGGAAGTGGCGTCACCAAGAGATGCCGCGCCGGGACCGGACGACGAGGGGAATGCGACGGTGGGCGAACAACTGAGCGAACAGGTGGGCGGAGAACTGGCCGGGAGTGGCGCCCCGACGAGCACATCCCCGGATGCGGCTCCTGGTACGTCCCCGTCCCAGTCCCCGCCCCCGTCCCCGGGTACGGCTCCCGGCACGTCTCCGTCCGGCGCGGCTCCCGGCACGGCCCCCAGTACGGCGGTCCCCGACACGGCCGCCCGCCCGCACATCCACGTACGGCCGGGCCTGGACACCCGGCTGGAGGCCGCAGCGCAGCCCGTGCACCCCGTCGTGCAGATCTTCGACGACGCCGCGCGGGCCGTTCCCGGCTACCCGCTCGCCCCTCTGGTGACCGACGAGTTCTGTGTGCTGATCGGCCCCGGCAACGCCTCTTCCATGATCGCCGTCTACTTCGACGACGTGGCCACGCTCTGGGTGGACCAGTACATGTGGAGCGAGTACGAGTGGTCCGACCAGGACACCGGCGAGCTGGGATTCCTGGCCGAAGCCGTGGCGGCGGTGCAGCGTGGGGACGGCGCCTGGCACTTCCGGGAGGACGACGGGCGCCTCGTCCACCTCGGCGGCAGGCTCGGCAGCAACATCATCGGCCCCGGCGCCGTCCACCCGCCCCCGCTCACCCTCCCGCTGATCCCCTGGGCCTCCCAGCTCGGCCCCGCGCACTGACCCGCCCTCCTGCGCCACGGCACCGCTCCCGCTGCGAACCCGTGTCGCCCGCGCGACAGTGGGAACGCGGGGGATGCGAAGAGCGCACGGAGCACACGGAGCGCGGCGTGCGCACACAACGCGGCACGGAACGGTGAGGACCAGGCGTGAGTGGCGACGACGACACGCTCAGGACATACCGCGGCAAGCGGCGTTTCGACCGGACCGCGGAGCCCGAGGGCAAGCGCGCGGAGCGCAGCGACGAGCCGCACTACGTGGTGCAGATCCACGACGCGACGAGCCTGCACTTCGACTTCCGGCTGGAGTGGGGCGGCGTGCTCAAGTCGTGGTCGGTCCCCAAGGGGCCCTCCACGGATCCGCACGACAAGCGGCTGGCCATGCCGGTCGAGGACCATCCGCTCGAATACCGCACCTTCGAGGGCGTCATCCCGAAGGGCGAGTACGGGGCCGGGCCGGTCATCGTGTGGGACGAGGGCACCTACGAACCGCTCTCCCGCGACTTCGGCAAGGCGCTGGAGAAGGGCCACATCTCCTTCCGGATGCACGGCGGCAAGCTGCGCGGCGACTGGGCGCTCTCCCGCTTCCGCACCGGCGACGACGGCGAGCGCGAGGCGTGGCTGCTGGTCAAGAAGAACGACAGCCATGCCTCCCCGCGTGGCACTCCCGACCCGTGGCGCGTCCGCTCGGCCCGCAGCGACCGCACCCTCAAACAGGTCTCCGAGGAGGCGACCGAGGAGTGGACCCGGGAGGGCGGGCGGTCGTGAGCGGTCTGCTCGACACCCTGCCCGGCGACCAGCGAGCGCTGCTGCGCCGGGCGCCGCCGGGTGCGACGCCGGCCGAGCAGCCGATGCGTGCCGAGCTGAGCGACAGACGGGATTTCTCCGCCGGCGGCTGGATCTTCGAACGCAAGCTCGACGGGGTGCGGGCGCTCGCCGTACGCGAGGACGGCCACGAACGGCTGCTGTCCCGCACCGGGCGGCGCGTCGACGCGACGTACCCCGAGATCGTCGACGCACTGGCCGCACAGACCCGGTCCGACTTCACCGTCGACGGCGAGATCGTCGCCTTCGCGCACGGCCGCACCGACTTCGCCCGCCTCCAGCAGCGCATGCAGCTGAGCACCGAACGGCAGGCCAGAGCCAGCGGCGTGGCCATCACCTACTACGTGTTCGACCTGCTGCGGCTCGACGGCATGGACCTGACCCGGCTGCCGCTGCGCACCCGTAAGTCGCTGCTGCGCAGAGCGCTGGACTTCCGGGCCCCGCTGCGCTTCACCACCCACCGCAACGAGGGCGGCCGGCAGCTGCTGGACGAGGCGTGCGCGCACGGCTGGGAGGGGCTGATCGCCAAGCGCGCCGACGGCCGCTATCTGCCGCGCCGGTCGCCCGACTGGCTCAAGCTCAAGTGCGCGAGCGGCCAGGAGCTGGTCATCGGCGGCTTCACCGAGCCCGCCGGGACGCGCGTGGGCTTCGGAGCGCTGCTGCTCGGCCACTACGAGGGCGGCACGCTCCGCTACGCGGGCAAGGTCGGCACCGGTTACGACCACGCCACGCTGCTGTCCCTGCGCCGTGGTCTGGACGAGCTGGAGGTACGGCGCTCCCCGTTCGCCGACCCGGTCCGCGAGCGCGGCGCACACTGGGTGGAGCCGCGGCTCGTGGCACAGATCGGCTTCACCGAGTGGACCCGCGACGGAATGCTGCGGCATCCCCGTTTCCTGGGGCTGCGCGACGACAAGAAGCCTGAGGACGTCGTACGCGAGACACCCCGCGAACACCGCCGCTAGGTGTGCTGTTCGGGGTGCCCCTGCCCGTCGCTCGCAGGCTGCGGGCGCTCCCCCGAGCTCTTCGAGCAGGGGGTACCCCCGGGGCGCAGGGCTGGCAAGCGCAGCATCCCATGCGGGGTACGCATGAGGCACCGGGCAAGCCTTTGCCGGTTCTCTTCCGATTGAGAGGGCACCCGGGGGCGTATGGATCACAACGCCGCGCCGGTACTGGAGGCACTGGCCCGATACCAGGCGGCGGGGGAGCTGCCGTTCTCCCCGCCGGGACACAAGCAGGCGAAGGGCGCCGACCCACGGGTGCGCGCGGTGCTGGGCGATGCCGTCTTCCACGGCGACGTCCTGGCCTCCGGAGGGCTCGACGACCGGCGCACCCGCGGTGCCGTGCTGGTCAAGGCCGAACAGCTGATGGCCGAGGCCGTCCATGCCGAGCACACGTTCTTCTCCACCTGCGGCAGCTCGCTGTCCGTGAAGGCGGCCATGCTCGCGGTGGCCGGACCGCACGAGAAGCTGCTGGTCGGCAGGGACGCCCACAAGTCGGTGATCTCCGGGCTGCTGCTGTCGGGCATCCACCCGGTCTGGGTGGAGCCGCAGTGGGACGAGCAGCGGCTGCTGGCGCACGCCCCCTCGGCCGCCGCGTTCGCAGCCGCCTTCGAGAAGCATCCGGAAGCGCGTGGCGCCCTGGTGACCAGCCCCACCCCGTACGGCACCTGCGCCGATCTGCAGGCCGTCGCGGAGATCTGCCACCGCAGGGGCCGGCCGCTCATCGTCGACGAGGCGTGGGGCGCCCATCTGCCCTTCCACCAGGACCTGCCCACCTGGGCGATGGACGCGGGCGCCGATGTCTGCGTGACCAGCATCCACAAGATGGGCAGCGGCTTCGAGCAGGGTTCGGTCTTCCATCTGCAAGGCGACCACATCGACCCGCTGATGCTCGCCCAGCGTGCCGACCTGCTGGGCACCACCAGCCCCAACGTGCTTCTCTACGCGGGGCTGGACGGCTGGCGCCGCCAGATGGTGCAGCACGGCCACCGGCTGCTCTCCCACGCGCTCGACCTGGCGGCCGAGGTACGGGAGCAGCTGGAGGCCATGGACGGATTCCACGTCAACGACCGCGCCGACTTCGTCGGCGAGGGCAAGGCGGCGGACCTGGACCCGCTGCCCGTCGTCATCGACCTGGACGAGCTGCCGCTCAACGGCTACCAGGCCGCCGACTGGCTGCGCGAGCACCGGCATCTCGACGTCCACATCAGCGACCATCGCAGGATCAACACCCAGCTCACCCACGCCGACGACCGGTACACCACGGGGAGACTCCTCGCTGCGTTGCGCGAGCTGACGGAGCGCGCCGACGAGCTTCCCAAGGCGCCCCCGGTCCGCCTGCACGCCCCGTCCGACCTGCGGATGGAACAGGCGTGCCTGCCGCGCGACGCGTACTTCGGCACGATAGAGGACGTTCCCGTCGACCGGGCCGAGGGCCGGATCGCCGCCGAGATGATCACTCCCTACCCGCCGGGCATCCCCACCGTGCTGCCAGGTGAGCGGCTGACCAGGACCGTCCTGGAGTATCTGCGCAGCGGTGTGGAGGCCGGAATGAACCTGCCCGACGCCGCCGCGCCCGACCTCGGCACGGTGCGTGTACTCACCGACGGCCGGCCGCCCGCAGTGCCCGGCCGCCCCTCGTCCTGACCTGCGCGGCGTCCGCGTAGCCCGCGTTCCGGAGGGGTACCCGGAGCATCCGCACGAGAGGAGGCCACCATGACGGGAGACGGCAGGGACATCCCCGCGGAGGAGGGCGTCACCACCGAGGACGCCGCCGAGATGCAGGCGGGCCCCGTCGAGGGCCGGCAACCGGACGAGCGCCAGGAGCGCGGCCGGTGGCAGCCACCCGTGGAATCCGACCCGCCGCCCAGGGTGAGCGGACGCGACAGCGGCGGCCGGGACACCTCGTTCCTGACCCCGCAGGCGGAGGCCGACGAAGAGCACGCGGAGCCCGCCGACCCCGGCGCCGAGCCCGAGGATCAGGGCATCCCCGATCTCGGGGACGGTGCCCCCATGCAGCAGCGGTCCAGCGACCCGCAGCAGGAGTCGGTGCCGGGAGACACCCCGACCGCCGTCACCCGCTCCGCGCCCACGCCCGCCGAGATGCGGGAGGGCGAGTCCCTGGACGAACGGCTCGCCGAGGAGGAGCCCGAGGAGTCCGAGCGGGAGGCCGTCTCCGGCCCGCCCGACGACCCGGCCGGAGTGCTCAGCGCCGACCCGGAAGCGGCTCCGCCCCGCCGCCAGGACGTCTACGGCCGCGAGACCGGCGAGGGCCCCGGCCTCTCCCCGGAGGAGCAGGCGCTGCACACGGTGAACGAGGAAGAGATCGCCCCCGGCGAGGGCTGACCAGCCGGAGGGGCTGCCCCTGTTCGCCCTGGGCCTTACGGGGCGCGTCCCTCCTGCGAAGGGTGCACCCGCAACCGCAGGGAGAAATGGTCCAGCGTCGCGGGCACCGGCGCGGAGGCCCGCAGCTGGGGGTGCGAGGCGAGAGAGTACGCGTGCCGCTCCAACAGCGCGGCCAGCAGCGTGCTGACGGTGAACAGCACCAGGTTCTCGCCCGGGCACCCGGCCGGGCCCGAACTGAACGGCACCAGCGCGGGGTTGGCCCGCGCCTTCCGCCCCGTCTCCTCGGTCCACTGCTGGGGCGCGAAAGCGTCCCCGTACGGTGTGGCGGGCTCGGCGCGGTGCAGATAGGGCGTGTAGAGGGCGAAGACCGTCCCGGCGGGCAGGGTGCCGCCCTCCCAGCCGGTCTCCGCGGTGCTCTCCCGCAGGATGAGCGGCGTCGTGGGCCACAGCCGTACCGACTCCAGCGCGCAGCCGCGCAGGAACGGCAGCTCGCGCGGGGTGTCCGGATCTGAGGTCGTCGCCTCCTCGTAGGCGCGCGCGGCAGGCTGCGGGTGGGTGGCCAGCAGTGCCAGCGCACGCACGGTCGCCATGCCGGCGGCGTCGTAGGCGAACAGCCAGTGCGGGATCTGGCCCGTCCGGTCGGTGCCCGTCGGCGCCGGGGTCCGCGCGACGCGCTCCGCGAGGCTGCCGGGCTCCGGATGGGCGACGTAGGAGCGTACGCGGGAGAGGAACGCGCTCCGCAGCCGCCTGCGGCGCGGACCGGCCAGCGACCAGTTGGCGGCCGAGCGCAGCGCGCCCAGTTGCGCGGTGAGCGTGGCGTCGTCGCGGGCCGCGTCCCCGAGGACGATGCGCCGGACCGTGCGCCACCACGCGGCGTCGAACTCCTCCCACAGCAGTTGTCCGGACCGCTCGGCCCCCGCCAGGAGCAGCGCCGCCTCCTCGCGTACGACTCCGGTCAGCCGCCCGGCGGTGTCGTGCAACGGCCGGGGGGTCTCCAGCACTTGCTCCACGAACTCCCGGCGCCGTGTCCGCTCCTCGCCGCCGGAGATGAGCACGCCGTGCGGCTGGAACTGCGCCAGTGAGCCGCACTTCTCCAGCGTCGCCGGACTGAAGGGCTCCGGCGTCTCCAGCAGGACGCGACGCGCGTCCTCGGGGTCCAGCACCATCGCGTACGACCGGCCCCGCACCGTCAGCGGGAGCGGTCCTGAGCCGTGCCGCTCGCGCAGCGCGCGCACCCGTTCGACGCCGCGCCGGTCCCAGCCGGTGCGCTCCACCAGCGACATCGCCCGGGGCCTGCGCACGATGACGCCGCCCGCCAGCACCGGCAGCAGTACGTCCCCCACCACGCCCGCCGCCTCCCGGGCGCTCAGCGTGGGCAGTGTCTCCGCCGGGCCCGGGGTGTCCGCCGGGTTCGGCGTGCTCGGTTTCGCGGGCGCTTCCGTGCTGCTCTCGGTCGGTCGCATCTTCACTCCGCTCGCTCCGCGGGCCGGAGGTGTACCGGCCGCGCTGTCGGGTGCGTCGTTTCCAAGAGCGTCGAGGTACCCGCAGGTAATCGGGCGAAACGACGCGCGAGGCGACACCGTTTGCCACCCGGGACCCGGTGGTACCCACTGACGCGTCCGAGCGGGGCGAGGCGGAGGCAGGCCCCGACGGCGTGCTGCGGCCGACCGGCGCCTCTCGCCGGGCACGGCATGACCGTGGAGGGGAGGCGAACTGATGGGCAGTCGGCTGACGGCTGTTTCGGAGGTGGCGGCCTGGTGGGTGGTACTGGCCGGGCTGTGGCTCGTACTCATCCAGACGGTCGACATCCTGGAGTGTTGCGTCGGCGCGGGGGCCGCGCTGTTCGCGGCGGTCGCCGGGCGGGCGGCCCGCAGGGCGGCGGTGCGGCGGTGAACGGCTGGCTCGCAGCGGGCTGCGCGCTGCTGCTGTGCGGCGTCCTCCCGGCGCTCTGCGGCGTGTGTACCGGTCCCGTCCGGCGCCGGGTCCTGGCGCAGAATCTCGCCACCGTGCTCGCAGCGCTCGCCCTGCTGCTGCTCTCCCAGGGCTGGGCACGCGCTGCCTATACGGACATGGCTCTCGCCCTGGCCGTACTCGGCCCGGCCGGCACGCTGGTGTACGAGCGGCTGCTGGGCGAGGAACTGCGGGCCGACCGGCCGCCCGCGGCGGTGACCAGGGCCATGACGGTGCTCAGCACGGTGCCCGTACCCCTCGTCGTGGTGCCGGTGTGCGCCGCGGCCACCCCCGGCAGGACGACGGTGAAACTCCTCCTCGTCGGATGCCTGCTGGTGGCGGGCAGCGCCGTGTGCATGCGGGCCCTGACGACACCTCCCGGAGGGGGCGAGCCGGTTGGATAGCGAACTGCCGGTGGCGCTCGCCCTGCTGCTGGTGACGCTGGCGGGTACGGCCACCGTCCTCACCCGTGACCCGGTGCGCCAGGCCACGGTCCTGGCGGGCCTCGGGCTGGCGCTCGCCCTGCTGTTCGCCGTGCTCCAGGCACCCGACGTAGCGCTCTCCCAGCTCGCTGTCGGCACCGTGCTGACGCCGCTGATGGTGCTGCTGTCCGTACGGAAGGTGCGGCGCAAGGCCGCGCGCAGCGAGCGGCGGGAGGAGCACCGGTGAGCCGCCGGGTGCGGATGTGGGTGATGGCCGTCGGTGGGCTGGGGGTGGCCGTGCTGCTGGCCGCCGCCTGCTTCGCGCTGCCCGGCTTCGGCGGCTCCTGGCATCCGTACGGCGCCCGCGCGGTGGAAGCCGCGCTCGGCCGGCATACCGCCAACACCGTCGCCTCGGTCAACTTCGACCAGCGGGCCTTCGACACCCTCGGCGAACAGGCCGTCCTCTTCGGCTCGGTCCTCGGCACCGTCGTCATTCTGCGTACCACCCGCGACGAGCGCCGGGTGGAGCCCGCACCGGCCCGCGTCCCGTCCCTCGTACGCCGCTACGCGCTGCTGGTGCTGCCCGTCACCCTGCTGACCGGGCTCTACATCGCCGCGCACGGACAACTCAGCCCCGGCGGCGGATTCCAGGGCGGGGTGGTGGCAGCGACAGCGCTGCATCTGCTCTACATCGCCATCGACTACCGCGCCCTGCAGCGGGTCCGCTCGCTGACACTGTTCACACTGGCCGACGCGGCGGGCGAGGCGGGCTATCTGCTGGTCGGTCTCGGCGCTGTGCTCTCGGGTGCGGCCTTCCTGGAGAACGTCCTGCCGTACGGGACGTTCAACACGCTCTCCTCCGGCGGCACCGTGCCGCTGCTGAACGCCGCGATCGGAGTGGAGGTGGCCGCCGCCGTGGTGGTTCTGCTGGCACAGTTCCTCGACCAGGCCATCGTGATCGAGGGCGGGGACGGATCGGAGCAGGCGGGCGGGTCCGGGGGCCGGGACGGCGAGCGGAGCGGCGCGTGAGCGTACTGCCGTACTTGGTCGCCTGCTGGCTCTTCCTGGCCGGCTGCTACGGGCTGGCCACCAGCCGGAACCTGATCCACGCCGTGGGCTCGCTGGCGGTCTGCCAGGCGTCGACGTACGTACTGCTGCTGGCCGTCGGCTACCGGCGCGGCGGCACCGCGCCGGTCTACTCGGACATCCCGCCCGGCTCGCGGCCCGTCGTCGACCCGGTGGTGCAGGCGCTCACCCTGACCGATGTGGTCGTCGGCGCCACGGTCACCGCGCTGCTGCTCGCGCTCGTGGTCCAGGTCGCCAAGCGGCACGGCACCGTCGACCCCGACGAGCTGCGGGAGCTGCGGGGATGACGGCGGCTCAGGCCCTGCCCCTGCTGGTCGTGGCGCCGCTGCTGGGTGCCGCGCTGCTGGTGGCCACCGGCCGATGGCTGCCCAGGTACGTCGCCGAGGTCTGCGGCTGTGCGGTCTCCGCTGGGACGGCCGCGCTGGCGCTGGGGCTGCTGGTGACCGCCGCGGACGGACCGGTGCCGGTGGAGTGGCTGGGCGGCTGGCAGCCCCGGCACGGCTCGGGCGTGGGGATCGTGCTGGTCGGGGACGGTATGGGGCTGGGGCTGACGGCGCTGGTCTCGGTGCTGGTGGTGGCCGTACTGGTCTACTCATGGCGGTTCTTCGACGACCCGCCGCCCCGCCAGGCCGGAGCCTTCCCGGCGCTGATCCTGGTCTTCCAGTCGGGCATGTGCGGATTCACGCTGACCGGCGACCTGTTCAACGCCTTCGTCTTCTTCGAGCTGATGGGCGTGATCGCCTATGCGCTGACCGGCTACCGGGTCGAGGAGGCCCGCGCCGTCCAGGGCGCGCTCACCTTCGGCTTCCTCAACTCGCTGGGCGGCTACGCCACCTTGCTGGGCGTCGGGCTGCTGTACTCGCGCACCGGAGAGCTCGGTCTCGCCCAGATGGGGCAGCGGCTGGACGCGGCCCCTGACGGCTCCGGCGTGCTGGTGAAGGCCGCGTTCGTGCTGGTGGCCGCCGGGTTCTTGATCAAGGCGGCTGCCGTGCCCTTCCACTTCTGGCTGCCCGACGCCCACACGGTGGCGCCCACCCCGGTGTGCATGCTGCTGTCCGGGGTGATGGTGGAGCTGGGCGTCTACGGAGTGGCGCGGCTGTACTGGACGGTGTTCGCCGGGCCCGGCGGCGCCCCGGAGGCGGGTGTGCACCGTGCACTGCTGGCGCTGGGCGTGCTGACGGCAGTCACGGGCGCGCTGCTGTGCTGGTTGCAGCGGCACATCAAAAGGTTGCTGGCCTTCTCCACCATCGCCCACACCGGGCTGTTCCTCGTCGCCCTGTCGGTCCTCACCCCCGAGGCCGTCTCGGGCGCCACGCTGTACGTTCTGGGCCATGCCGGGGCCAAGGCAGCGCTGTTCGCCTGCGCGGGCGTCCTGGTGGACCGGTTCGGCAGCGTCGACGAGCGAGAACTGCACGGCAGAGGTCGGGAGTTGCCGCGCGTCGGAGCACTGTTCGGTCTCGGCGGGCTGGCGCTCGCGGGGCTGCCGCCGTTCGGTACGGGGCTGGGCAAGGCGGTCTCGGAGGAGGCCGCGGGCAGCTGGCCGACGGTCGTCTTCGTACTCGTCTCCGCGACCACCGGCGCCGCCGTACTGCGGGTCGCGGGCGGGGTCTTCCTGGGGCTGGGGGAGCCTGCGTCGGGGCAGCAGCTGAACCGGGCGGCACGTAAGGCGGCGGGAAAGCCGACTGAGGACTCACCACGGACGGAGTCGGCGGCGGAGGGGGACGGGCCGGACGGCGAAGGCGAGGAGACGACCGGTGCGGACGAACCGGCCGAGACCTCGGGGCGGGTGACCCGGGTGCCGGACACGATGCTCGCCTCCGCGGGCGCCCTCCTCGCGGGCGGCCTCGCCGTGGGGTGTGTGCCCCCGCTGTGGCGGGCCGTCAGCCGGGCCGCCGACACGCTCACCGACCACACCGGCTATGCCATGGCCGTGCTGTACGGCACGGAGCAGCCCGGCATCCACTCACCCGCCCCGCACTGGTCGGCGGCAGGCGTGCTGCTGGGGCTGTTGTCGGCCGCGCTCGCCGTCGGCGCGGCCTACGCCGCGCTGCGGACCGTGCCCAGCGGCCTGCGCCCCCGCTGGTCCGTACCGCTGCGCTGGCTGCATTCCGGGCATGTCGGTGACTACGTGGCGTGTGCGCTCGTCGGAATCGCCCTGCTGGCCGCGCTGGTGTGGTGACTTCCGCTGCTCCAGTGAAGTGCGCCCCCTCCCGCGCCCCCGATAACACATCGCACACACTTGGTCTCCATGCGTGGCCAAAACTGTGCGGCTTTTCGGTGGCTTGAGGTTGTATGTATTGAACTGCGCCTGACAGGTATGGGGATCAGGCATCAAGGGGGGACTGAGTGTGATCCGGGTACTGCTGGTGCACGACGTGCGCATACTGCGATGCGCGTTGGCCGCCCTGGTCGGCAGGGAGCCGGACATGGCCATCGAAGCCGCTTCCGCGAAGGACGCGGCGCGACTGGCGCGGACACGGACCACCGATGTGTGTGTCGTGGACGCCGATGTGACGGCGCGTTCCCCGCTGGACGAGCTGGCGGGGCTCTCCCGGACGGGTGCCGCGCGGACCGCCGGGGCCGCACACCGGCTGCTGGTGCTGGTCAGCCAGCACTGTCCCGGTGCCCTGCGCAGGGCACTGGACGCGGGAGCGCGCGGATTCGTGTGCAAGGACGCGCTGCCCGAGCAACTGGTGACCGGCATCCGGCAGGTGGCAGCCGGCGAGCGCTTCGTGGACAACGCGCTGGCGGGCACGCTCCTGCGGGCCTCCGAAGTTCCGCTCAGCGAACGGGAGCTGACCGTGCTGTCGGCGGCGGCCGAGGGCGCGTCCGTCACCGAGATAGCCCGCCGTCTGGGGCTGTCGGCCGGCACGGTGCGCAACTACATGTCGGCCATCACCCGCAAGACAGGCGCCCGCAACCGGGTGGACGCCATCCGTATCTCCCAGGGGGCCGGCTGGCTGTGAGCACCCGGCCCGCTTTGGGCACGGCAAAGGCGCGGAGGTGACCGTGAACACCGCTAAACCCGGGACCGCGTGGCCCAGCCCGCCGCCAGGTCGCGGTAGAGCGCGGAGCACTCCAGCAGCTCCGGGTGCGTGCCGCAGCAGGTACGCTCCCCGTCCAGCACCAGCACCCGCTCGGCACGGAGCGCCGAGCTGATCCGGTGCGCGATGACCACCAGCGCACCGCCGCGCCGGATGAAGGCACTCTCGGCCACCTCCTCGGCAGCCGGGTCCAGGTGACTGCCGGCCTCGTCCAGGACGGCCAGCGGCGCGGGGGAGAGATAGGCGCGGGCCAGCGCCAACTGCTGCCGTTCACCGGCCGAGAGCGCCACCGGGTCCACCCACCCGTCGAGTCCGCCCAGCCGCCGCACCAGCCCCTGGGCACCCACCGTCTCGACGGCGCTGAGCAGCACCGGACCCGGCAGCGGTCCGGGGTGCTCCGGCAGCAGACAGCACAGGTTGTCGCGCACGCCGCCGGTGAAGACGTACGACTCCTGGGGGATCAGCACCCGTTGCCCGGCCAATTGCTGCCCAGGCAGCGGCTGTTCGGGGGCGACCGGCTGTCCGTACAGCTTGATCTCACCGTCCGAGGGCCGCAGCAGTCCGGCCACCAGCAGGGCAAGTGTGGACTTTCCGGCGCCGCTGGGCCCGACGACCGCCAGCCGCCCGCCTGCCGGGACGGTGAGATCGAGCCCCGAAAGCACCGGCGCCGCCGCCGGGCCGTAGGCGAAGGTGACGCCCCGCAGTTCGAGTGCGGGAACTCCCCGCCCGGCCGCCGGAACAGCGGCCGCCCTACGAGGTCCCGGCAGGCTCGGCAAGGGCGTACCCGGCGCCTCCGGGCCCGGGTCGGGCGCACCCTCCCGCAGTCGGCCGATCACCACCGCGAGCCGGGCACCGGCGCCGCCCAGTCCGTGCACCAGGCTCTGCAGCGCGGGCAGCAGCGCCTGGGTGAGATACGTGAGCGCTCCCGCCAGCGCCCCGGCGCTCACCCCGTGCCGCAGCAGCCAGGGGGTGAGCAGCAGCAACAGCACCACGGGCAGCCGCCCGCCGAGGCCGAGAGCCACGGCGCGGGTGACGCCCCAGCGGGCGAGTGCGTCGGCCGCCCGCCGCTCCGCCGTCACGCGCCGTTCCACCGACCGGCATACCGTCTCCTCCGCACCGCACGCGGTCACGTCCCGCAGCGCGCGTACCGTTGTGCCCACCTCGCGTGCCAACTCCTCGTCGGCCACCAGGAAGTCCCGCTGTCTGCGGGCCAGCGGTCGCAGCGTCCCCGCGAAGACGGCGAGCCCCGCCACCAGCGGCGGTACGACGACGAGGAGCAGCACCGGCGCCAGCGCGGCCAGCCCCAAGGCAGCCCCCGCCAGCGTGAAGACGAACGAACGCGAGACCATCACCAGTCCGGCGAAGCTGTCCCGGGCTATCTCCACCTGGTGCGTCAGCCGGGAGACGACGCCGGTGCCGGACGCGTCACCCGCGCCACGCCCCGGCGCGCCGGTGGCTGCGACGGCCTCGTACAGTCCGCGCCCCACCACGCGGCGCACCAACTCGTCCCGCAGCGGTTCGGCGAGCGCCGCCACCTGGCGGTAGACCCGCGCCGTTCCCCACGCCCCCAGCAGCAGCCCCGAAGCGGCGCCGGACAGCCATGCCAGGCCCGTTGCCGGGCGGCCCGCCAGGAAACCGTCGTCCAGGGCGCGGGCGAGCGCGAAGCCCAGTGCGAAGGTGTGCGCCGCCTCCAGCACCGACCAGCCCGCGAGCGCCACCAGCACCCGGGGCCGCCGCAGCAGGAAGGCCGAACCTGCCCGCCCGAGCCCTCGCCGAGCACTGCGCGGCTCCGCCCGGAGGCGCGCCGTCGCCTTCCCCCTGTCCTTTCCGCTCCCCTTCCCGGACTCAGCCATCGCCGCTCCCGCTGCCGAACAGGGCCCGGTAGGCGGGCCGTTCCCACAGCTGCTCGTGCGGTGCCAGCGCACGAATCCGGCCACCGTCGAGCCAGGCCGTGAGGTCCGCGCGGGCGGCGGTCGAGGCGCGGTGCGCGACGACCAGCCGGGTACGCGGCCCCACGGCCCCTCCGTCCCCTCCGTCCGCGCCCCCCGGGCCCACCAGTGCCCGCGTCACCTTCAGCTCCGTCACCGTGTCCAGGCTGGAGGTGGCGTCGTCCAGGACGAGCACCCGGCAGCTTTGGGCGAGTGCGCGGGCGAGACCCAGGCGCTGCACCTCGCCACCGGAGAGCGGCGCCTGCTCGCAGGGGGTGTCGTAACCGTACGGCAGAGTGCGGACGAACTCCTCGGCGCAGGCGGCACGCGCCGCCGCCCGGATACGCGCCTCGCGGGCCGCCCCTTCGGCGAGGACGCCCGCGGCGACGGCGTCGCCGACGGTGGCGCCGAAGAGGACGGGGCGCTCGAACGCGAAGCCGACGGCCCGGCGCAGCGCCGCCGGGTCCAGCTCGGCCAGGTCGACGCCGTCCAGCAGCACCCGCCCGGCCTCCGGTTCGACGAGCCGCCCGGCGACCGCTGCCAGCAGCGACTTGCCGGAGCCGGACCGGCCGACCACCGCGACCGTCGTCCCGCCGGGCACCACGAGATCCACGCCGCGCAGCACCGCCTCCCCGCCGTACGAGGCCCGGACACCGCACAGTTCCAGCCGACCCGCACCGGTGCCCGCGGTGTGCTCCGGCACCATCCGCCGCCCGCCCGGCATGGGGGTGACGTCCAGCACCTCCGCCAGCCGCTGCGCCGCGGTCCGGGCGCGCACCAGGGCGTTGAGCTGTCCGACGAGCGTGCCTACGCCCGCCGCCAGAACGGCGTAGCGCGTGGCGGCGACCAGCCCGCCGACGCTCAGCTCGCCCTCGCTCAACAGCAGCCCGCCGACCGCGACCACCGCCACCTGGAGCAGCGGCACCAGTACGGTGGCCTGTGCGGTGGCGCGGCCCTGCACGTGCCACATGCGGTGTCCGTGCGCGGAGAGCTCCGCCAACGGCTCAAGCACCCGGGCCCGTTCGCGCTCCCGGATGCCGCCCGCCGCGATGGTGCGGGCCCCGGCCAGTGCCTCCACGAGCCGCCCCGCGAGCCGGGCCTGCGTCTCCTGATAGCGGGCGACACAGTCGGTCGAGGTACGGGAGAACGCGCGCAGCAGCAGCACCAGCAGCGGTGTGCCGGCGAGGAAGACGGCCGCGAGCCGCAGATCGAGCAGCGCGAGCGCCACCAGCGCCCCCACCGGCGTCACCGCGGCGGCCAGCGCCGACGCAACACTGCTGGGCCCCGTGCCCGCGTGCGCCGCGTTGCCGGTGCAGCGGGTGACCAGGTCGCCGTGGGCGAAGCGCTCCGCACGCAGCGGGCCGACCGCCAGCAGACGGCCGACGAGGCGGGAGCGCAGCCGCGCCGTGGTAAGGGAGTTGAGAGTGCCGGTGAGCACGGTGTCGGCGGCGTCCAGCCCCACCAGCGCACACGTCAGCACCGCGCATCCGGCGAGCCAGCGGGTCGCTTCCGCACTGCCGGCCCCTTCGCCGGCGAGCAGCAGGTCGAGAGTACGGCCGAGGGCGGCAGGCAGCGCCAGTCCGGCACCTGCTGCGGCAGTCGCCGAGAGAAAGAGCGCCACCGTACGCCACAGATGCGGGCGTGACGCGGTCAGCAGCAGCCGGTCGGCCGCCGCCGGGGCCACGCCGGTCCGCTGCCCGGAGACAGAAGAGCGCCCCTGGGCGGGGGCAGAACCCCGTCCAGGAGCACCGGATGTGTGTGTCACCCGGTCACAGGCACAGGAGCGTGCTGTGGGAGCTGTGCTTGTCGCACAGGAGGAGGCTCGCGCTGCTGTCGTCGCCGCCGCCGGTGCGCTCCTCGGGCTCCATCGTCTGCAGGTCGAGAAGTGCCATGGTGGTTTCCTTCCCTATCGGGGTGTTGGGTTGTGTGTGGTGCAGGGACGGTGGTGGTTCGGTACGGCCCCCGTCCCGGAGGCCGGTCTGTGAGCTGGCGTTGGGGACGCGCCCCGAAGGGACGCGGGGAACTGCGCGACTAGCCACAACGGACCCGCAGCCTGCGGACGTCGGACAGCGGCACCCCCTCGCCAGCAGATCCGCCGGACACGGCTATGGCGGCGACGGTGATGCGAGAAACGGCAAGCTCGGCAACGCCGTATCCGCGGCAGCGGCAGCGGCCCCCGCAGCGAGCAAACAGCCCGCCGTGCCGGTCGCCAGGTCCATCGACAGCCGCATCATCTGGTCGCCGGGGAAGGCGAGGCCCTCCCGGTAGGCCATGCCGTACCAGCCGAGCCCCGCGAGCTGCGCCTCCCGGTCGGCTTCGGTGACGCCCGGAGTGCTGGTCCTGCTGAGGTGCAGCAGCATTCCGGCGCGGCCCTGGAAGAGACCGGGCTGCGCGTAGTAGCGCATCCGGGCAGCGGGCAGGATCGCCTCCCGTGCGCGTGCGAACCCGGCGTGCTCCGGCCGGTGCCCGAGGAAGTCGTCCAGCACCATGGCGATACCCACGCTGCCCGCGCCCAGGTACGGCATGACGCGGCTGCCCTCGTCCACCTGCCAGGTCCCCGCACTGTCCTGGACGCAGTGCGCCAGATCGCGGTCGAGCGCGCGTTCCGCCAGATCGAGCAGCGCGGAATCGCCGTGCTGCTCGTACCGCCGCAGGAACAGCAGCGCAGCTCCGGTCGCACCGTGCAGCAGTCCGGCTCTGTTGACGCCCGGGGCCACGTCGTCCGGCTCGTCCAGCCGCTGGGCCAGCAGCTGTGCGGCCTCGTCGGAGGCGGAGCGCAGCTGTTGCTCTGCAGTGTCGTCAGCGAGCTGCTCCAGGGCGAGGCCGAGACCGGCGAGGCCGCCGTGCAGCGAGCTGCCCAGACGTTGCCATTTCTCCTCCAGCACCTGCTCGGTGAGCTCCAGCGCCCGCTTGGTGTGTCCGAACCGGGCCAGTACGCAGGCGACTCCGGGCAGTCCGTCGTAGAGCCCCAGCGGGGTGCCGCGCTGCGGGGGATCGGTATGCCGCAGCAGCCACTCCTCGCCTTCCGGGTACCGGCCCGCGCCGGTCTCGGCGAGTGCGTGCAGCACCCCGGCGGCACCGTGTGCCAGGCCGAGTCCGCCGCCGTCGCCGAACTGTGCGATGTCGCCGGGGAAGAGACGGTCGTCGCGCTCGGGCGTGGCCGAGGCGAGGATCGCCCGCGTCATCGCCGCACGCGCTGCCGGCCAGTCGCCGGGCGCGACGGGAGCAGCGGCGCGAACGGGCCGGCGAGGGGCGGGGGACCGGGCCGCGAGGGCGTCTGCAGCGGCGCGCGCAGTGGTGGCGGGACGGGAGGCCGGGTCCTCCGTGCGGGCACCCTCGATGGTGGCGACCGCCTCGGCCAGGAACCCCTCCGGGATGCCGGGGAACTGCTCGGCCGCGATCCCGGCCAGATGTGCTGCCTTGCCGCGGTCGACGGCCAGCAGCGTCGTCATCGGGACGAACAGCGCCAGCCGCAGACACGCCAGCGCGTAACGGTCGATGTCGTAGCGGGTACGGTCGGCCGGGGCGATGAAGCCGGGATGGGCGACGATCTGCCGCGGATCGTCCGCCGCGGGCGCGGCCGCCTCGAAGTCCAGCAGCGCGACGGACTGTTCGTCCGGCGCGACCATGATGTTGAACATGTGCAGGTCGTTGAAGACGATGCCCCGCTCGTGCACCGCCGCTACGGCCTGCTCCACCAGCCGGTGCATCCGCAGCGCCCACTCGGTGTACCGGGCCACCGCTTCCGGGTCGGGGTCGGCGCTCAGCAGCGGGTGACGCCTGGCGAAGAAGGAGTTGAGGGTCTCGCCCGCCAGCTCCTCCATCACCAGGAACCGGTGCCCGTCCAGCTCGAACCAGTCGCGTACGGCCGGAACCACCGGCAGCCCGGCGAGCCGGTCGAGCGCGGCCTTCTCCCGCTCCAGCCGCGCCACCGCGTCGGCGCCGTCGGCGGCGAGCCCGGCGTGCGGCCGGGCCTCTTTGAGCACGACCCGGCTCCCGTCGCGGGTGTCGGTACCGCCGTACACCCCACCGCCGTTGGAGAAGTGCAGGGCCCGCTCGATGCGGTACGGCAGCTCCGTCACACTGGCCGCGGCACGCGCCGCCAGCTGCGGGCGCAGGAACGCGGGCAGCTCCACGCCGTCCGGCACCCGGAACGCGGGGTCCTTGCGGTCGGGTACGAGCCGGCCGTGCGCGTCCTCCACGGCGGGCACGAGTATGCCCTGGCCGTCGACGCAGAAGCGCGGTGCGAAGCCCCCGTACCGTACGTGCAGCGGCCCTTCACGCCAGCGCAGGTCCGTGAGAATGTACGGGCCCGGTCGGCCGTCCAGTATTTCCCCCAACTCGCGCAAAATATTTTCGAGTTGCGCTTCGTCGGCCGGATAGATGGTGGCAAATTTCCCGCTCGTGCCACGCCCGGCGTATTTGGCATTGCGCAGATACAGCAGAGTGCGGTGCGGTACGAATTTGAAGGGAATTCCGCGGGGTACGCAGTAGTCCCGGACGGCCGTGCCGATCTCGTTCGCGTTCTCCAGCGTGGCCGAGGCGTGGATCTTCCAGCCCTGGAGCGGGAACTCGCCGGTCAGCGGGCGGAGTTCCAGCCAGTCGCCGGACCTGGTCTGCCGCCATCCGGCAGGCACCGGGCGGCGCGCCACCGGTAACTCTTCGGGATCCGGCTCCAGCGCTTCGTCGTCGCCCGGTGCGGAATGCGACAAGCGGTCCGGCGTGTCGTAGAAATACGGGTCGGCCAGACAGAATATCTCGTACCGCTTGTCCATCGTTTCCCTCCCCTGGGAACCACGGGATCAAGCGTGCAGTACGGGAAGGGGAATGGGTAGTCAATTCTGTCACGAACCGAATGTGAGAAACGCACGGGTTGTCCGTCGGCCATCCGCGGGGAGCGGCGTACCCGGTGGGGGCTGCGCCCTGTAAGGGATCAGGCCGCCGGATCGGCGCCGGGTTCCAAAGACCAGGCGCCCGCCAGCAGTTCCTCGACGAGCTCGTCCAGCTCCAGGCGGCGCTCCACCCGTTGCAGATCCGGGACCCGGGCCCGGGTGCTGACCTGGCGGGGGGCCAGCAGCGAGCAGCAGTCCTCGTCGGGCAGAACCGAGACGTCGGCGGTGCCGAGAGCGCGCGCCTCGTCGATGATCTCCTGTTTCTCCCAGCCCAGCAGCGGACGCAGCAGCGGTACCGATGCCGCCTCGTCGACGGCCGCCATGTTGGCCACTGTCTGGCTGGCCACCTGTCCCAGGCTGTCCCCGGTCACCAGCGCCTCGGCGCCCAGCCGCCGGGCCAGCGCGCTCGCCGCCCGCGCCATCAGCCTGCGCTGGGCGACCACCTGGAGCCGGCCGGCCCCCGCGATCGCGAGCTGCTTCTGTGCCTTGCCCAGCGGGACGACCCACAGGACGCGGTCCGGCTGGAAGCGGTTGAGCTCGCGGGCGAGCGCGTACGCCTTGTAGACGGAGGAGGCGTTGGTGTACGGAGCACCGGTGAAGTGCACGAAGTCGCAGGCCAGTCCGCGGCGCATGGCCCGGTAGGCGGCGACCGGCGAGTCGTAGCCCCCGGACAGCAGGGCCAGCGCCCGGCCGCTGGAGCCCACCGGCAGCCCGCCCTGGCCCGGCATCCGGCTCCAGGACAGATAGCTGGCGTGCCGGTCCACTTCCACCGCCAGCTGCACGTCCGGCGCCGAGAGGTCGACCCGCGCCCCCGTCTCCAGCCGCACCCGCTCACCGATGGCGACGGCCAGCTCGGAGGAGGTCAGCGGAAAGGACTTGTCCCGCCGCTTCGGACGTACGGCGAAAGTGACCTCTCCGCTGCCGTCGGTGCGCTCGTCCCGCGCCCGGCGCAGGGCACGCACCGCGTGGGCGCCGATGTCCTCGACGGTGCTGGGGATGCGCACGGCCGGCTGCACCAGGCTGAAGCCGATCACGCGGCGTACGCAGTCCACGAGTTCCTCCAGCGGAGGCGCGCCGCCCACCAGCGTGACGCTGCGGCCCTTCTCGACCCACGTCGGGCCGGGGAGCGTGCGCAGCGCATCCCGCAGGTTGCGGTACAGCAGCTCCTCGAAGCGGGCGCGGTTACGGCCGCGCAGAAAGACCTCGCCGTGCTTGAGCAGGACACACTCGCGCACATGCTCCGGCCCGGCCCGGCGCGCGTGTGTGTCGCTCGCCGGCGGCCCCTCGGGGCGGGGACGGGGTCCTGAGTCGGTCACGGAACTCTCCTCCTGACGACCAGGCTATGCGACCCCGCCCCCGTCCCGATCGCCCGCCTGCCGGCGTCCGCGCGCGAGAGTGGGCCGGGGGATGAGCGGCCGGGGCCCGCGCACATAATCGACGGAGCGTGCGCACAGCCAACCGGGCACACAACCGAGGGAGCAGCACATGGCCGAGGTCGTCGAGCTGGCCTACTACCCCGTCAAGGGGTGTGCCGCCGTCTCCACCAGGAGCGCGGTCATGCAGCCCGCCGGACTCACCCACGACCGCGGTTTCATGGTGATCTCGCCGCAAGGTGTGGGACGTACCCAGCGACGGGACCCGAAGCTCGCCGTCATCCGCCCCGAGGTGAGCGAAGGGGGACCGGGCGGTGAGCGGTTGACGCTGCGCGCGCCCGGCGCGGAGGCGTTGCACGTCGACGTGGAGCTCGAGGGAGAGCCGCGGGAAGTGGACATGCTGGGGCAGCCGCTGCGCGGTATCGACCAGGGCGCTGACGCCGCCGACTGGCTTTCGGAGGTGCTCGGCGCACCCAGCAGACTGGTCCGGGTCCCGCCCCGGAACGACAGGGTGACCGACGGTCTCACTCCCGGCACCTCCCGCTACGCCGACAGTTCAGCTATCCACCTCCTCTCGCGCGCCACCCTGGACCGGCTCAACGCGCGGCTCGCCGAACGCGGTGCAGCGCCGCTGCCGATGGCCCGCTTCCGCCCCAACGTCGTGGTGGACGGCTGGGACGCGGAACCCCACGCCGAGGACAGGGCACGACTGCTGCGGATCGGCGACGCGGAGCTGGGCTTCACCAAGCTCGCTGTGCGCTGTGCGGTCACGATGGTCGAACAGGGCTCCGGCAGCAAGGCGGGCCCGGAGCCCCTCCGCACCCTGGCGGCCTACCGGCGTTCCCCGGAAGGCGGCGTCACCTTCGGCGCCAAGTTCTCCGTGCTGCGGCCCGGGACGCTCGCGGTGGGGGACAAGGTCGAGGTGACCGCCTGGGCCGACGGCGAACCGGTGTAGCGCCGCTCCTCGCTCCGGCTCTGGCGGGCGGCGAGCCGCAGCAGGGCCCGCACATACCCGTTGTGGTGCGCGGGGCGGGCCGGCTCGCACCCGCAGCTGCGCTCCGCGTAATCCAGGCTGTCCTCCAGACAGGCGTCGTGCAGCGGGCCCCAGAACACCGGCCAGCTGAGGCGGGCCGCGCCGCGCGCCCTCATGGCCAGGGTGTGCCGCAGCAGCGTTCGGTCGCCGTCCGCCGCGAACACCGCGTACTCGTGGAAGCCGTCGAAGCCCCGCGGAGCGGTGAAGGTGAAGCGCACCCAGGTGCCGGGAACGTGCGTGGCGACCGTGTAGCGCACCGGGCCGTGGCCGCCCGCGGCGCCTTCCCCCAGTGGCCGGTCGAACGCCATGGCAGGCCAGCCGCGCGGCCACAGCCGGTCGTCGTCGCCGGCCAGCGAGTCGAGCAGGGCACCCACCTGGCGCGGCGGTGCGGACAGTAGCCGTTCGTGCACGTTGTAGACGTCCATCGGACCTCCATAGGGCTTGCGAAGCAGTTTTAGAGAGTGCTCTCTAATACGAGCAGGCTACCCTCCCGACCATGGCGAGGCCACCCCGATTCGACACCGAACAGCTCCTCGATGCCGCCGTCCGGCTGGCTGCCGCATCCGGTCCGGCAGGCGTGACCATGGCAGCCGTCGCCAAGGAGGCGGGCGCGCCGAGCGGCTCCCTCTACCACCGCTTCGCCGGACGGAACGCGCTGCTGGCCGAGGTGTGGCTGCGTACCGTCGAACGTTTCCAGGAGGGCTATCTACGCGTCCTCTCCGCGCACGACGATGTGCGGCAGGGCGCCTGCGCCGCCACCCGGCATGTCGTCGTCTGGTGCCGTGCCCACCCCGACGAGGCAGCCGTGCTCCTCTGCGGCCCGGGCGACTTCGGGCGGGAGGAGTGGTCGGACGAACACCGATCACGCGCCGACCGGGGCAACCGGCGGATGTTCGCCGCAATCGGCTCCCTGACCACGGCGCTGGGCGCGGAGGGCCCCGAGGACGCCGAACGCCTCAGCCTCGCCCTGATCGACCTTCCGCTCGCCGTCGTCCGGCGCCATCTGGGGAACGGCGGCACCCTTCCCGCGCACGCCGAGACTCTCGTCGAGGACTGCGCGGCAACCCTCGTCGACACCCTGCCCGGATCCGACGGGGCGGCCCGGCGCGGAAAGGGCGGTCCGCGGGAACAGCGGTAAGGGCGGGGGCGGAAGTTGAGGCGGAGGCCGAGGTGGTGCGCAACCATGAGGGCATGGCTTCTCAATCAGCACAGGGGGACCGCGGACGGCGCGCCCTCCAGCTCACGCTCGGGACCCTCGCCGCGATCCCGTTCGCTTCCGGTACGGCCGGGATGCTCGCCGGCCCCTCAGCGCTTCCCGGGCAGAGCGGGCAGGTCAGCGCGACGCTCGACAGCGAGTACCGCTTCGTCAACGCCTTCTGGCTGGCAGCCGCACCGCTCATCTGGTCCTCGCTGCCCCGCGTGGAACAGCGCGGCGGCGTGCTGCGCCTGGTGCTCGGCACCGCGTTCGCCGGCGGCATCGGACGCGTGGTCTCCTGGCGTAGGACAGGCCGCCCGTACCCGACGATGATCGCCGCGCTCGGCCTCGAACTGGTCGCCGTCCCCGGCCTGCTGGCCTGGCAGGCAGCAGTCGCCAAGGCGGCCCGCGCCCAGCAGGCACCCGCTCGGCGGACACCCGCCGCGGCGGCACGGTGAACCGGGCCGCCGTCCACCGCTGATCGCCGACTGATGACAGCTGACCACTGACCGGGCGCAACGCAAAGAGCCCCCGTCGGACAGCACATCCGCTGTCCGACGGGGCGTCTTCGGCAGGCTCAGGCGTTCGGCGGCTTGATCCACCCCTTTTTCACCAGCTGGTCGCAAATGTGCTTGGCCCTTGCGTCACTGGCCTTGTGCTGCTTCTTCACCTCTTTGATGCAGTCGACGTACGGGAAAGGCGGCTTGCCGGCCTGCGCCTGGGTGTGGGACGTGGCGGCGGCCTGTCCGGTCGCCAGCAGTACGCCGCTCATCGCAACGGCTGCTGCCAGCGCGATACTCCTCCGTGTCAACGAGTTCTCCTCTCCTCGCTCCGGAACCCAGTGCTCCGGATTCGCACTGGCTCCAACGATCAAGCTGCGGATCGGCAACGAGGCACCACCCGGCCTGACGCGCACGTTTCTCCGCTCCGTTGCCCGGCAACCCGGTCCCGGCTGCCGGGGTCGGGCCAGTGCGCCGGCGGCCCCGGGCTCCGCCCGGGACCACCGAACACTGAGGTTGAGAGGGCACGTGTCCATATCCGAGAACGCCACAGGAAACGCCACGGGCAACGCGGCCACGCAGGAGGAGAAGAACGTCTTCGTCCTGGGCATGGACGACGCCAACCGCACCACCCTGGAAGCGGTCCCCGACGCGGCGCGCTACCGCTTCCATCCGCTGCTGGCCCCGGAGGAACTGCAGGGGGACGGGATCTCGGTGCCCGCGCTGCTGGACCGGGCGCGGGGCGTCCTGGACTCCTTCGACGGCCGCGTCGACGCCGTCGTCGGGTACTGGGACTTCCCCGTCAGCACCATGATCCCGCTGCTGGCCGAGCAGTACGGCACACGCAGCACCAGCCTGGACTCGGTCGTCAAGTGCGAGCACAAATACTGGAGCAGGCTGGAGCAGCAGCAGGTCATCGACGAGGTGCCGAGGTTCGGCCGGGTGGACCTGGACGCCGCGCAGCCGGAGCCGCCCGCCGGGGTGCGCTTCCCGATGTGGGTCAAACCGGCGCTGTCCTACTCGTCGGAACTGGCCTACGGAGTGGCGGACCTGGAGGAGTTCCGCACGGCCGTCGACAAGATCCGCGAGGGCATCACCCGGCTCGGCGAGCCGTTCGAGTACGTGCTCGACCAGATCGAGCTCCCGGACGAGATGGCCCGGGTGGGCGGCATGGTCTGTCTCGCCGAGGAGAGGCTGACCGGCCTCCAGGTCGCCGTCGAGGGCTATGTGCACCAGGGCGCCGTCACCGTCTACGGGGTGCTCGACTCCATCAACTACCCCGACACACCCTCCTTCCTGCGGCACCAGTACCCCAGCAGGCTCCCGGAGCCCGTCCAGGAGCGGCTGGCCGAGGTCTCCCGGCGCGTCGTCCGGCAGATCGGGATGGACGCCGCCACGTTCAGCATCGAGTTCTTCTACGACCCAGGGAAGGACGAGATCAAGCTACTGGAGATCAACCCGAGGCACTCCCAGTCACACGCCGAGCTGTTCGGCTACGTGGACGGCGTCCCCAACCACCACTGCATGCTCGCCCTCGCCCTCGGCCGGGACCCCGCCCTTCCGCACCGCGCGGGCCCCTACCTGTGCGCGGCCAAGTGGTACCACCGCTGGTTCACCGACGGGGTGGCCCGGCAGGTGCCCTCCGACGAGGAGGTCGCCAGGGTGGAGGAGGAGATTCCCGGCGTGCGCATCGACGTGGTGCCCGACGAGGGCCAGCGGCTGCGGAACCTTGCACAGCAGGACAGCTACAGCTACGAGATCGCGCACATCTTCACCGCCGGGGAGGACGAGACCGAACTGCGAGAGAAGTACGACCGCGCCATCGCGGCCCTGGGTCTGCACGGCACGGCGCCGACCGGCACAGCCCTCGGCGATGCGCCCCGGCGCGCCCCGAAGGGGCGCGGGGAACTGCGCGACCAGCCACAACGCGCCGGCAGCCTGGGGCGAACCGGCAGGGGCACCCCCTTCCAGAACAGGGCAACCCCGATGCCGGGTACGCAGGATCCGCGGGGCAAGCCCTAACGCGCAGCACCATCGTCGAGCGGAGACCGCGCCATGCGCAGCGTGCACAACCTGCCCTACGAGACCAAGGAAGAGCCCACCACCGTGCCGCTCCCGGACGGCACCCGGCTGTCGGCCCGGGTGTGGCGTCCCGTCTGTTCGGACGAGGAGCCCTTGCCGGCGGTGCTGGAGTACATCCCCTACCGGCAGCGCGATCTGACCGCCGTACGGGACTCGATCCACCACCCCTACATCGCGGGCCACGGCTACAACTGCGTGCGTGTCGACCTGCGCGGCACCGGGGACTCCGACGGAGTGCTCGGGGACGAGTATCTGGAGCAGGAGCAGCAGGACGCCGAGGCCGTCCTCGAATGGCTGGCCGCACAGCCCTGGTGCGACGGCACCACCGGAATGATGGGCATCTCCTGGGGTGCCTTCGCCGCCCTCCAGGTAGCGGCGCGCCGGCCGGAGAGCCTGCGCGCCATCGTCATCGCCTCGTTCACCGACGACAGGTACGCCGACGACATGCACTACATGGGCGGCACGCTGCTGTCGGACAACCTGGCCGAGGCAGGCACCATGTTCGCCTACAGCACCTGTCCGCCCGACCCCGCTGTCGTCGGGGACCGCTGGCGCGACATGTGGTTCGAGCGGCTGGAGCACAGCGAGCCGTGGGTACTGGAGTGGCTGCGCCACCAGCGGCGCGACGACTACTGGCGGCACGCCTCGGTCTGCGAGGACTACCAGGCCGTGCGCTGCCCGGTGCTGGCCTCCAGCGGCTGGGCCGACGGGTACTCCAACGCCGTCACCCGGCTTCTCGCCCACTTGGACGTCCCGCGTAAGGGCCTCATCGGCCCCTGGTCGCACAAGTTCCCGCACCTGGGCGAGCCGGGCCCGGCCATCGGCTATCTCCAGGAGGTCGTCCGCTGGTGGGACCACTGGCTCAAGGGCGTCGACAACGGCGTCATGGAAGGCCCCATGCTGAGCACCTGGATGCAGGACAGCGTGCCTCCGTCCACCGCCTACGAGGAGCGGCCCGGCCGGTGGGTGGTGGAGCCGGAGTGGCCCTCGCCGCACGTCACGGAGATCGACCACCCGCTGTCCCGCTACCGCATCTGCTCCCCGGAGGAGCAGAACGAGGCAGCGCCGGGAGCGGCGCTGACGGTGCGCTCGCCGCTGTCGGTCGGCCAGTTCGCGGGCAAGTGGGCCTCCTACAACGCGCCTCCGGACCTGCCCTACGACCAGCGGGAGGAGGACGGCGGGTCATTGGTCTTCGAGACGGCGCCGCTCACCGAGCGGCTGGAGATCCTCGGCTCGCCGAGCGTCGAGTTGGAGCTGTCGGTCGGCGAGCCGGTGGCGCAGGTCGCCGCGCGGCTGTCCGATGTGGCGCCCGACGGCAGCGCCACCCGTATCACCTACGGCCTGATGAACCTCACCCGCCACAGCGGTACCGACGACCCCGAGCCGCTGGAGCCCGGCCGCCGCTACCGGGCCACCGTGCAGCTCAACGGGGTGGCACAGGCGTTCCCGCCGGGCCACCGCATCCGGCTCTCCCTGTCCACCTCGTACTGGCCGCTGGCCTGGCCGCCGCCCAGGCCCTCGCTGCTGAGCGTGTACGAGAACTCCAGCATCCTCACCCTGCCGGTGCGCACCCCGCAGGAGGAGGGAGAGGCACCGCGCGGTCTGTTCGGCGAACCGGAGGGGGCGCCGCCGCTGGCCACCAGCACGCTCAGGTCCCCGGAGGAACGCTGGGACGTCAAGCGCGATCTGATCGGCTACCACCAGGAGTTGGAGATCGTGAAGGACCGGGGGATGGAGCGGCTGGACCACATCGGGCTGGAGGTCGGTCGCCGCGCCTACGAGCGGTATACGGCGATTGCCGACGACTTCACCTCCGTGGCCGGCGAGTCCGTCTGGACGATGACGTTCCGGCGCGACGGCTGGGAGACGCAGACCGCTACCCGTACGGTGCTGACCTGCACCGAGAGCGCGTTCCACATACACGCCACGCTGGACGCCTACGAGTCGGGAAACCGCGTCTTCTCCCGCACCTGGAACGAAGCGGTACCCCGGGACTGCCTCTAGGGCACAACCGCGCCCCGCCCCTGACCAGAAGAGCTCACCCCCTCACGGCACCACCACAATCTTGCGGCCCTTGCCTTCAGCGAAGCGCCCCAGTGCCTGCGGATAGGAGGCCAGCGGCATCCGGTCGGAAATGAACACCTCCGGGTCGAGAATTCCGCCCGCGAACAGCTCGGCTGCACGCTCGTAGCTGTGCAGCACGGCCATGGAACCGGTGATGGTGATCTCCTGGTTGTAGATGCGGTACGGCTCGATGGTGGCCCGTGTCGCGTAGTCGGAGACGCCGAACTGCAGGAACGTGCCTGCCTTGGCGACCCGGCCCAGGCCGTCCTGGATGGCGGCCGCGTTGCCCGTCGCGTCCACCACCAGGTCCCAGCCGTCGGGCCGGTCCAGCTCCTCGGCGGTGGCCGCCGTGCCGCTGCACCCCAGCTTGCGGGCCGTGGCCAGCCGGTCGGGATTGAGGTCGAGCACCTCCACACTGGCCGCACCGGTCCGCTTGGCCAGCTCCAGCATCATCAGCCCCATGGTCCCCGAGCCGTAGATCAGCACATGGGAGCCGAGCTGGCTCTTGAGCACGTCGTAACCGCGTACCGCGCAGGACAGCGGCTCGATAAGGGCGGCGTCCTGGGCACGTACGTGCTCGGGCAGGCGTACACAGTTGGCGACGGGTGCGACGGCGTACTCGGCGGCGCCGCCCGCGCGGGACACGCCGATCGCCGCCCACCGGTCGCACAGGTTGTTGTGGCCGCGTCGGCAGTAGCGGCATTCGTGGCAGTACAGCGACGGGTCGACGGCCACCTGATCGCCCTCGGCCAGCTCGGTCACCTCGCTGCCCAGCGCCACCACTTCCCCGGCGAACTCATGCCCGGGCACCAGCGGCAGCGAGGGGGCGAACTCGCCCTGGAGGATGTGCAGATCGGTGCCGCACAGCCCGCAGGCCGCGACCTTCACCACCACCTCGCGGGGTCCGGGGGCCGGGTCGGGAATCTCCGTCAGGGACACCTTGCCCACGGACTCGACGAGTGCGGCCTTCATTTCACAGCTCCTAGCGACAGGCCCTGGACCAGCTTGTCCTGGGCGGCGAACCCCGCGGCGAGCACCGGCAGGGAGATCACGAGAGACGCGGCGCACACCTTGGCCAGGAAGAGCCCCTGACTGGTGATGAAGCCGGTCAGGAAGACGGGCGCGGTCTGCGCCACGACCCCCGTCAGCACCCGCGCGAACAACATCTCGTTCCAGGAGAAGATGAAACAGATCAGCGAGGTGGCCGCGATGCCGGGCGCGGCGACCGGCGCGACGACCCGGGTGAGGACGGTGGGCAGTCGTGCCCCGTCGATCTGTGCCGCCTCGATCAGCGCGGTCGGCACTTCGGCGAGGAAGGACTGCATCATCCACACCGCGATCGGCAGGTTCATCGACGTGTAGAGGATGACGAGCAGCCATATGTTGTCGAGGAAGCCGGTGTTCTTCGCGAACAGGTAGATCGGCAACAGTCCGGCGACGATCGGCAGCATCTTCGTCGACAGGAAGAAGAACAGCACGTCGGTCCACTTGCGTACGGGCCGGATGGACAGCGCGTACGCGGCCGGCAGCGCCAGAAGCAGCACCAGCAGGGTGGAGAAGACCGAGGCCATCAGCGAGTTGGCCAGCGCGGGCCACGGTGCGGCGCCGCCGCCAGCGCCGAAGAACTCCCGGTAGCCGTCCAGCGTCAGCGGCGCCGCGAGCGAGGGCGGGTTGGTGGCGGCGTCCGACTCCGAGTGCAGCGAGGTGAGCACCATCCAGGCGATCGGCAGCACGAACAGCAGCCCGCACACCCAGGCCAGCAGGCCCAGCGCGGCGTTCTTCCGGCGGACACTTCTCGGCGCGGCGGACGAAGCCTTCGGCGGCGCCGCGGACGGTGCCGCCTCCGGTGCGCCTGTGGTCAGAGCGCTCATGCGCGGACCTCCTCGCGGAACAGGGACGAGACCACCCGCAGCGCGAGGGTGGCGATGAGCAGGGAGCCGATGACGACGAGCACCCCGGCGGCCGAGGCCAGGCCGTACTCATGGCCTTGGTAGAAGGTCTGGTAGATGGTGTACGGCAGGTTCGCGGTGCCCAGCCCGCCGGAGGTGATGGTGAAGACGGCGTCGAAGTTCTGCACGATGTAGATCGACCCCAGCAGCGCGCCCAGCTCCAGATAGCGGCGCAGATGCGGCAGCGTCAGATAGCGGAAGATCTGCCAGGCCCCGGCCCCGTCGATCCGTGCCGCCTCGATGGCGTCGGCGGGACGGCTCTGCAGCCCTGCGAGCAGGATCAGCATCATGAACGGCGTCCACTGCCAGATCAGCGCCACCTGCACTGCGCCCAGCGGCATTTCAGCCACCCAGTCCGGCTGCGGCGCCTTCTCCCCGAACAGCCAGCTGAGCGCACCGTTGAACAGCCCGTACTCAGGGTTGAAGAGCACGTGCTTCCACAGCAGTGCGGCGGCCACCGGCACCAGCAGGAACGGTGCGATCAGCAGGGTGCGCACCAGTCCGCGTCCCCGGAAGCTCCGGTCGAGCAGCAGCGCAAGCAGCAGCCCCAGTACGAGACTGGCCAGTACGACGACGGCGGTCAGCAGCGCGGTGGTCAGCACCGAGTCGCGCAACTCGGGGTCGCCGAGCACCTCCTGGTAGTTCTCGAAGCCGCCGAAGGACCGCGCTTCGGGATAGAGCGCGTTCCAGTCGAAGAACGAGACCACCAGCGTGGCCACGAACGGCAGTTGGGTGACGACGATCATGAAGACCAGCGCGGGCAGCAGCGGAGCCCGGGTGACCCAGGCCCGCAGCCGGTTCGGCGGTCCTTTCGGTGCGGCGGTTGCCGGCGGAGCGGTCGGTACGGGCTTGTCCTCGTGCGCGCCCGGGGCCGGAGTGGTGGTCGGAGTGCTCATCGGCCTCTTCCCTCGTAGTCGTCGGAGACCTCCTGCGCCAGCTGCTGGGCCTTCTGCAGCGCCTTGTCCACCGACTGGCGGCCCGCGATGGCGGCGCTGATCTCATGGGAGACCTTGGTGCCGAGGTCGGAGAACTCGGGGATGTCCACGAACTGGATGCCGATCGTGGGGCGCTTCTGCACGCCCGGGTTCCGGGGCTCGGCCTCGGTGATGGCCTCGCGGGTGACCTCGTGGAAGGCGCCGGCGGCCTTCTTGTACTCGGGCAGCTCGTACGTCGAGGCCCGCTTGCCCGCCGGGACGTTGGCCCAGCCGAATTCCTTGCCGACGAGCTTCTCGTACTCCTTGCCGGACGCCCAGGAGATGAACTTCCACGCCTTGTCCGGGTTGCGGCTCGCCTTCTGGAGGCCCCAGGCCCAGGAGTAGAGCCAGCCCGAGCTCTTCGTCTTGACGACCGGCGCGGGCACGTAGCCGATCTTCCCCTTCACCTTGGACTTCGCGCTCTCCAGGGAGCCGGCGCCCGCCGTCGCGTCGTACCACATGGCCGTCTTGCCCTGGGTCATGTTGTTGAGACACTCGGCGTAGCCGGACTGGGCTGCCCCGGACTCGCCGTGCTTGCGCACCAGGTCGACATAGAACTTGGTCGCCTTGCGGAACGCGGGATCGTTCAGCCGTGCTTTCCAGTCCTTGTCGAACCAGGTTCCGCCGTAGGTGTTCACGACGGTCGTCAGCGGGGCGACGAGCTCACCCCAGCCGGGCAGTCCGCGCAGACAGATGCCCTTCATGCCGTGCTCGGCACCGTCCGCCTCGGCCGCGAGCTCGGCCACCTGCGGCCAGGTGGGGTGCTTGGGCATCTTCAGGCCCTCCCGCTCGAAGACGTCCTTGCGGTACATCAGGAAGGACGACTCGCCGTAGAAGGGCTGCGCGTAGACCTGGCCGTTCTCGCCGCTGAGCGATTCGCGCACCGACGGGAGGATGTCCTGCTGGTCGAAGCCCTTGTCCTTGCGCGTGTACGGGGTCAGCGAGCGCAGCCAGCCGTTCTTGGCGAAGATCGGCGTCTCGTAGTTGCTGAGCGTCGCCACGTCGTACTGCCCGGCCTGGTTGGCGAAGTCCTGGCTGATCTTGTCGCGGACGTCGTTCTCCGGCAGCACCGTGAAGTTGACCTTGATGCCGGTCTCTTTGGTGAAGTGCTTGGCGGTGAGCTTCTGGAGCTCCAGCATCTGCGGGTTGTTCACCATCAGGACGTTGATCGTGTCGCCTCCGGAGCCGAGAGCGCCTGCCCCCGCGCAGGCGGACAGCGCGAGCAGTACGCCCGCCGTGCCGGCGGCGGTGGCGGCCCTGACCGCCCTGGCCCGTCGTGGTCGGCTACGTATCCGGCCCTGCGGACTGCTCTGACAGCGCATGTGAACTCCTGGCGAATCGTGATATTCCGGTCAATCGCGGGCGCACGGCACGGCCGCCCGTGCCGAGCTGGGGAGCGGGTCAGGCCCTGATGACCTGCGGCCCGCGCAACGCGTAGCGGTGTGCCTCCGGCGCGGGCAGACCCGTCGAGGTGACCAGCGCCTCGAAGTCACCCACCTCGGCGAAGCGGCAGAAACTCACCGCGCCGAACTTCGTGTGCGGCCCCGCGAAGACCCGCCGCCGCGCGGCCCGCACCGCCTGGGCCTTGACCTCGCTGACGGCCGGGTCCGGGGTGGTCAGCCCGTGTTCCCGGGAGATGCCGTTGGCCCCCACGAAGGCCAGATCGATGACGAACCCGGCGAGCATCTTCGTCGTCCAGTGCTCCACGGTTGCCAGCGTTCCGCCGCGTACCCGCCCGCCGAGCAGCAGTACGGTGAACTCCCCGGCCGTCGCCAGCACGCTCGCCACCGGCAGCGAGGCCGTCACCACGGTCAGCTGCCGGTCCCGCGGCAGCGCCTCCGCGATGAGCTGCGGGGTGAATCCCTCGTCGATGAAGATCGTCTCCGCGTCCCCGAGCAGCTCGACGGCCGCCGAGGCAATCCGCCGCTTCTCGGGCACATGCATGGTGGTGCGGTACGCGAGCGTCGTCTCGAACCCGGCGCTCTCCACCGGATAGGCGCCGCCGTGCGTCCGGCGCAGCAGCCCGTGCTGCTCCAGCACGCGCAGATCGCGGCGCACCGTCTCCTTGGCCACACCCAGTTCCGCAGCCAGCTGGGCCACCTCGACGGAGCCCAGCCGTCGTGCCGTACCGACGATCTGCCGCTGTCGCTCCGCCGCGCTCATGACTCCCGCGCCCCTCTCCGTTCGGTCACGGACCTGCCCGTTCCTGCCCGTGTTGAGAGTTGTACCTCGCCCCGGGCCGGAGCGGCCAGCCTTGCGGCGGAAGAGTTCATGGCCACTTGTGCCCGTTCCCGCGTCGCACGGAAGCGCTCGTGACCAGCACTTTCGATGCCGACCGCCGCAGGACGCCGCCCGTTCCGGGCAGCTGTTCGCCCGTTCGGTGTCCGTTCCGTCGCGGAGCCGTACGGTCACGCGGCGGCTTGGCTCCGACCCTCGGCGCGGGGGTTAGGTTCGGGCAACGGCACCAGCACGGCACTCAGCGGCGGGGAAGGAGACCCTGTGGACGATCTGACGCGACTGCCCGCAGGACTGCCCGAGCCCGAGGACGACGGTGCGGCGGACCACCTGCCGGGAACGCGGCTGCCACACCTCGAACTCCCGGAGACAGGCGGGCAGTTGGTGGCTCTGGACCGACTCGGCCCCGGGCGCACCGTCCTCTACGTCTATCCCCTCACCGGCCGCCCGGACCGCGACCTGCCCAGCGGCTGGGACAGCATCCCCGGTGCACGCGGCTGCACCCCCGAAGCATGCGGATTCCGCGACCAGCACGAGCAACTGCGTGCCGCTGGTGCCGCGGCGGTATTCGGCGTATCCAGCCAGGACAGCCCCTACCAGCGGGAGGTGGTCGAGCGGCTGCGGCTGCCCTTCGCGATGCTCTCCGACCCCGCGCTGACCCTCGCCGGAGCCCTCGGCCTGCCCACCTTCACGGCCGGCGGGCGGACGTTCTACCGCCGCCTCACCCTGATCGTCCACGACGGCGTGATCGAGCACGTTTTCTATCCCGTCTTCCCTCCGGACCGGCACGCCGCCCAAGTTCTCGACTGGTTGCGGGCCGATCCCCGCTAGGTACCGCCCAACGGGGACGCCCGGTACCTCTGGACGAGTGAAAGATCGGCAAAGCAGAACGGATCGTCGGCCCGGATCGCATCTGACGGAGTTTGCTACGGCTCTGACGGGCTTTCCTCTGACCCCAACAGAGAGTCTCCGGGCTCGACGGTAAGGACTTGATTCAGATGCGTAAGACCAAGATCGCCACCTTCGGCGTCCTGACAGCGGCCGCCGTTGCCGTTCCCGCCGCGCCTGCCTTCGGGCAGGAGGCGCAGTCAGCCGACACACACACGCACTCGGAGACCACGCAGCGTCAGGGTTCCGCTCAGGGCTCCGCGACCAACAACACCTACGAGGTGCGCTCCGGCGACACTCTCTCCGAGGTGGCACAGAACCTCGGCACCAACTGGCAGGAACTGGCCAGGCAGAACAACCTCGAGGATCCCGACCGGATCTACCCCGGGCAGCGCCTGACCGTCGGAGAGGCCGCACCCCGGCCCGCCCCGACGGCCCCGGACACCGCGGCCCCGCCCAGCGCCGGACAACAGACGGCATCACAGGCGCAGCAAGCAGCCCCCCAGCCGCAGCAGGGGCCGCAGGGCCGCAGCAAGGCCCAGGCCCCGAGCGCCTCGACTGCGGAGAACTCCGCCAAGGCGGAGATCATCCGCCGGGAGTCCAGCGGCAACCCGAACGCACAGAACGGCAAGTACTACGGGCTGTTCCAGACCGACCAGCCCTGGGGCAGGGGCACGGTTGCCGAACAGCACGCCGGAGCCGAGCGCTACGTCCAGCAGCGGTACGGCTCCTGGGCGGCGGCGCTTGCCTTCCACAACTCGCACGGCTGGTACTGATCGTCATCCCGGGCCCACCTCCGCCCGTTCCGGCCCCGGTCCGCCCACCGTCACGGCGGGCCGGGGGCGGTGGCTTCCGAAAACGGATGGGCGCCGTTCCAAGGGCGTGCTAGCCTCCGCGCGACGGGGTCGGCGGGGTCGCTGACCTGAGCGAACAGCGATTGGGGAGATGAGTTGATGATTGCCGTGGAGACCGCCGCGACACGCGGTGCCCGGACAGTTCTCATCTCCCGGGTCCCGGTCCTGAGCTGAGCTGAGCCCAAGGACACGCCTGCTCCGCCACTCCGGAGGCGCACACCACGCTCCTGAGCAGCACCGGGACCCCTCACACAAAGGTGTTCCCGTTGTCCCGATCATCCACAACTGTCTTCACCACCCGCGCCGAGGTGCCCGGCTCCGCCGACGACGCCGCAGCGATCCGCCGGATCACCCTCGCGGCGTTCCCGACCCCGCAAGAGGCCGGGATCGTCGAGGCGCTGCGCGCCGATCCCGCGGCGTGGATCGACGGTCTCTCCCTGCTCGCCGAGACCCCCGACGGCACGCCCGTCGGGTACGCCCTGCTCACCCGCTGCCATGTCGAAGGACACCCGGCGCTCACCCTTGCCCCGTGCGCGGTGCTGCCCGCGTTCCAGCGGACGGGAGCCGGTTCGGCGGCGATCCGTGCGGCACTGGCCGCCGCCCGGGACCGGGGCGAGCACCTGGTGCTCGTCCTCGGACATCCGGAGTACTACCCGCGATTCGGGTTCGTGCCGGCCTCCCGGTTCGGCATCCGCGCCCCGATCGAGGTGCCGGACGAAGCGATGATGGCCCTCACCCTGGGCGAGCACACCGATCCGGTGCCGTCCGGTGTGATCCAGTACCCGCCCGCGTTCGGGATCTGACGGCTCCGGCCCCGGCCCCGTCGTCCGGCAACGCTGCCGTGGCGACGGCGCTGCAGTCATAGCGGTGCTGCCGTGCCCGAACGGGACATTCCGTACGGGCACGGCAGTGTCCTGTCGCCGAGCCTGACGGGCCGGTCAGTCCTCGGCCCAGCCGTGGCTCTTCCCGAACTGCACTAGACGGCGCCGGATGTCGAGGATCTGCGCCCCGGTCAGCCCCGGCCCGGCTTCCAGCAGCAGCTCCGTGACCGCCCTGGTGTACTCCGCGACGCTGAGTACGTCGCACATCGGATCTTCGCCGTCCTCCACACGGGAGGGCACGGGCCCGTGCGGAGCGTGACTCCCGGCAGCGGACGGTGACTCGAACGAGGGGGAATCGGGGCGCTCCAGCAGCCGGACGGACGAGGCTTTCAGGCCCCGGTCCCCGTCCTCGATCTCGAACTCGACCGCCACGCCGGTGTGGACGAACGACTCCGGCATCATCAGATCGTTCGCGTGCAGAAAGACGTCTTCGCCCCCGTGGTCCGGGGCGATGAATCCGTAGCCCCGTGCACCGTCGAACCGGACGACTCGGCCAGCAACCATATCCACCCCAAACCGCACTCCCCGGGCCCCTTGCCCGGACACCTGCCCGGGATCTTAGCGACCGGGATCCGTGAGCGGGATGCGGCGGGCAGGCCCCAGGAACGCCCCGGGAGTGCCCGGGAGTGCCCCTGAGCCCCGGGCGTCACGCCGCTGATACGGTGATGCACCGTCAGGAGATCCTGCTGTCAGGTCAGTTGGCGGCCTTGGCCATTCCGTGGGTTTACCGACGCGAAGTTGGGGCACGCGGCCTGTGCCGGGTCTCTCTTCCGAGGCTCGCCCCCCATCAGGACGGCTCCCGAGTTCGACGCGCCGGGAGCCGGGAGAAGGCGCACATGTTCACTATCCTCCTCACCGTCGGCCTCGCCCTGATCCTGGCCGTCGCGTTCGGCCTCGCGGCCCGTCTCAGGCAGCAAGCGGCGGTCCTCGACGGGCAGCAGATGGAGCGGCGCTTCGGCCCCGAGTACGAGCGGGTCCTTGCCCGGCGCAACGGCGACGCCAAGGCCGCCCGGCGGGAGCTGGCCGCCCGGCTCCGGCGCTACGGATCTCTTGAGGTCCTGCCGCTCGGGTCCGGGGCGCGCGAGCGCTACCTCGCCCAGTGGAAAGCCGTCCAGGAAGACTTCGTGGAGTCCCCGGCCAGGGCGCTCGGTGAGGCGGAGGCGCTGCTGACGCGGTTGGCCGCGGAGCGCGGCTACCCGGCAGAGGCACCGTTCGAGGAGCGGATCGCCGCCCTCTCGGTGCACCACGCCCGGCGCGTCCAGGGCTATCTGCGCGTTCACGACGTACGGCACGGTGTCAGCACGCAGAGCACAGCGAACACCGCGAATGCCCGGAATGCCCCGGACTCGCGGGATGCTGCGGAGACCTCCCGGAATAGTGCGGAGACCTCCCGGAATGGTGCGGGCACGGAGGACATGCGTGCCGCGCTCCTCGAAGCGCGCGCCCTCTTCGACTCGCTCCTCAACGCCCGCGCCTGCAACGGCGGCGGCCATCAGCAGGAGCGCACCGTCCGCGCCGCCCGGCCCCGCCTGGGCCTGCCCGGCGGCACGGCACCGCGCGCACACTGACGCGCCGCGGCGTCAGTCCACCAGCGCCGAAGCCATGGCGCGCGCCTGCCGCAGCCACTCGGCGCGCTGGGTGTCGGTGGAATCGGCCACCGTACGGAAAACGGCGCGCCGTACGTCCGTCACCCCTGTGTACGGCAGGATGCAGGCGCGCCAGATGTTGTCCAGCGGGTCGTTGAACTCCCGCTCCTCCCGCTGTGCCGGGGTGTCCGAGGTGTTGAGGACCAGAGCGCGGTCCGCGGACAGCAGCCCCACCGGCTCGCCGTCCGCAGCGCCCAGCTTGTAGGCGACTCCGGGAGCCAGAACCCGCTGCACCCAGCCGGCGAGGACGGCGGGCGGCATCCCCCACCAGTTGGGGTGGACGAACACAAGGGCATCGGCCTCTGCCACCTCCGCGCGGTGCCGGGCCGTCCCCGCGTCCTTAGCGTCCTCGGCGATGGCCGCCACGCTCACAGTGTCCGTCTCCTGCGCGGTCAGCAGCGGGTCGAACGCCTCGGCGTACAGGTCGTGTGCCAGTACCTCGCAGTCGCGCTGCCGCAGCTCGTCGACGACGGCGTCGAACAGGGCGTGGTTGAAGCTGCCGGGACTGGGGTGTGCGAGGTAGGCCGCTATACGCATGGGGCCATTGTGGAGCATCCTCACGGGGGCGGAGACGCCTCCATGACACTGCGTGAACGCCTTTCGTGGCGGGCATGACATGCACCCGACCGGGCATACAGGGTGATCAGGGATAGGCTTGTCGATGATGGGCGCGCAGGAGGCGCCGGGCCCGGTCGGCCCGTGTCGCCGATATGGAGTGGTACTGATATGGGCGTGAATCCCTCGCCTCCCGGTCGAAACGCCCGTGATGCCACACAACGGGCAGGTGAGGTCATCGAACTGCTCGAAGTGCTGTGGGAGCGGGGCAGGAACGCCGTCCCCACCGCCCCGGTCTCGCCCTCGCAACTGCGCGTCATGTACTGCGTCGACCGCGACGAGGGCATGAATCTGCGCACGCTGGGGGAGGCGCTGGGCTCCGCGCCGTCGTCGGTCAGCAGGCTCTGCGACCGGCTGGAGGCGATCGGATTCGTGGAGCGCTCACCGAGCCCGACGAGCAGGCGGGAGTTGGAACTGCGGCTGACCCGCCGGGGCAGGGCGTATCTGCGGAACCTGCGGCAGCAGCGGGAGGAGGCCCTCTTCGAGATCCTGGCCACCATGCCGTCCCGCGAACGGGAAGCACTGCTCAAGGGGCTGAAGGGCTTCGTCTCCGCCGCGGAAGGCGCCTCCTCCTACCCTTCGTCGGCGGTCCCCACCGAGCGGACGATGAGACCTGCCTGACCGGCACAGGTCGACCGGTCCTCGGCCTACCCAGCGGTGCGCCCACTGCCTACGGTGGCGGCATCGACTGTGGAGGGGGAGCAGTGTCTTACTCATCAGGACCGTCCTATCAGCCAGGCCCGCCACCCGGAAACGACTCCAACACACTGAGCATCGTCGGCATCGTGCTCGGAGCCATCGCCTTCATCTTCTGCCCGCCCGGCTTCGGAATCGCGGGGATCATCTGCGGCGTCGTCGCCAACTCCAAACGGGAGCGGCTCGCGCCGATCGCGATCGGGGTGTCCATAGCCGGGCTCGTCCTCGGCATGGTGCTCGGCGTGCTGGTCTTCCGCGGGATGTACGGCGGCTGACCCGGGTCTTGTGCACCCTGCATGGGGGCTGCCCCCCGAAGGGGCGCGGGGAACTGCGCGATCAGCCACAACTCACCCGCAGCCCGCACACCTCCGGAAGGGGCGCCCCCTCATCGGCAAAAGTGAGGACCGCCCGTAGAAGCGCGGGGCCCGCAGCGCGTGCCTGCCCGGCCCGCGGTCCACGGCCCGCAGCCTCGGTGTCCGCAGCAGCCTCAGTGGCGGATCGTGCGGAGCCGGTCGAGGCGGCGGGTGCTGCGCCGGTGACCGAAGGGGCCGGGCAGATGCAGCGATGTCGTACGGCGCCCCGCCGACCTGCGCATCCGGCGCGGGCTGTGCCTGCCGCCTGTGGTGATGGTCACCGAACGGCGGTGGATGTTCATCCGTACTCCCGGCAGAATCCGGAAGCTCTTCCGGTAAGCGAGCCCCATGATTCCTCCCTCTCGCACTTCCTGTCGTACTGGTGAGATCCCCGGGTACCCGCGGGGGAGCCGCCCAGTCACGGCCCTTGCGGCCCGCGAAGGCAGGGGCGCTCGGCTGCGGAGGCGGTCGGTTACGAAGAGTTACGACCGGTGGCGCTACGCACCGTGCCACCATGAGCGACGGTGGGCACATGGGCGGCGACGGGAAAGCGGGTGCGGGGTGGCGGCGAAAGCCCTGGTGGTGCAGAACACGGCCCTGGGAGGGCCGGGCCGGTTCGGCGACTGGCTGGTGGAGGCCGGGGTCGCCGTGCAGATCGTCCGGGCATACGAGGGCACACCGCTGCCGCCCCGGCTGACGCAGGACGCGCTGGTGATGCTGGGCGGCGGCTTCATGCCGGACGACGATGCGCGCGCTCCCTGGCTGGCGCCCACCCGCGCACTGGTGGCGGAGGCGCTCGACGCCGGCACGCCGGTCTTCGGGATCTGCCTCGGCGGACAACTGCTGGCGCACGTTGCCGGGGGAGCGGTGGCGGCCGAGCACGGCGAGCCCGAGATCGGCAGCACCCCGCTGACCCTGAGAGCCGAGGCACAGAGCGACCCACTCTTCCACGGTCTGCCCCGGCGGGTGACCGCGATCGAGCGGCATGTGGACGCTGTTACCGCTCTGCCGACCGGCGCCGTCTGGCTCGCCGAGAGCGAGCGCTGCCCGTACCAGGCGTTCCGCGTCGGGGAGCGGGCGTGGGGTGTGCAGTTCCATCCCGAGACCGCCCCGGAGCGGATCCGCGCCTGGGATGCCCAACGCCTGGCCGCCCACGGCCTGGACCGGGCGGAACTCCTCAGCCGGGCCATGGACGACGCCGTCACCGCAACCCCGGTCTGGCGGCAACTGGCCCACCGCTTCGCGGCGTTGGCGCAGCAGTCGGCGTAGGGAGGCAAACGCCCGGTTGCCGCGGTGCTGCCGGCCGGCGTCGACGTTGACGAGACGGTGGCCGAGCATGGCCGGGTGGTACGGGGTGCCCACCGGAAGCAGGCGGATCGACGAGATCGGTACGGCTCCCCCGTACGTCAGCCATGTTGCTCCTGCACGATGTGGACGCCTGCCGGGACACCGGTCACCCCGGGCAGACGGTCACCCACGCGCAACTCACGGAGACGGGGAAAGGCGCGCAGCCATTCCATTGATACTCCGACACTCTGGGACAGCCAGAGGTGAGTCAGGTGTTCGGCGGGGAGGTGGGCGGTCAGCTCATCGGGCGTGAGCGGACCCGCGACCTGTACTCGGGCGCGGCCGCCGAGTGCGGCCAGCGCACGCAGCTCTGCGAGGTCGGAGACGGGGAAGTACAGGTCGGTATCGTCCAGGTGGGCGATGATCTCCCGGGCGTAGCGATCCGTGTCGTAGCGGTGCCAGCCCTGTGCCAGTTGGGTGCGGATGGCGTGGCTTCGGCGGTCGCGCAGGAGGGCCAGATAGTCGATCGCCATGTCGTCGCCCATGGAGGTGACGGTGACGGCGAGGAGGTACGCCTGCGCGTCGGAAGCGGTCGAGGGGTCCGGGAGCAACTCGAGGACGAGAGGACCAGTCCATCCCAGGGCGCGAGCGGCAGCCGTGCTGGTGGGCGGAACCACGGCACTGCCGTAGCGCCGCACCCGCGCGCGGATTTCGGGGTCGAGCTCCCGGACGTGCTCAAGGCCGGCGAGGGCCAGGAGTATGCGGCGGAGGCGTTGTGAACCGCGCTGACCTGAGTGCGGGGCGAGCAATCCGGTCAGCAGATGCGCGCACTCGTCGGGGCGGGCATGCGCCACCGCCATGAGTACGACGTCCTCCCACTCGGCGCGATGTGCGTTGCCGAGCAGCAGATCGAAGTCGTGCCGCCGCACGATCTCCTGCGCCGCCAGATGGTCCCGAAACGTGTCGTGGACGAACTCGACGGTGCCGGGGAAGGGTTCGCGCAGCACGCCGGTCCGGTCGAGCAGATGGCGGTACACGTGCTCGGCCCTGATCTCGTCAGGGACCTCCGGCAGGGCAGGGAGACTCCGATCGAGGATGTCCACGGCCGTGTGCCTGTCCATCTCCGACAGGTCCTCGACCAGCATCCGGTGTGCCAGCGACTGGAGCAGCAGGACCTTTGGCTCCAACGGCAGCTGAACGGGGTCGGCTCGGGTGATGTTCCGCTCGGAATCCCGGCGTTCGAGGAGCATGGCCAGGACGGCGTCGTACAGCTCCTTGCGGCTGGCCGGAAGGCTGCCACCGCGCTCCCGGTGCAGCGCGCAGAGCAGCCCGCACATCAGCGGATTGGTGGCGAGTCGACCAAGATGGCGGGAGGTGTGGAGCACGCGGAGAAGGTCTTCCGCGTACGCGTCCGGCCGGTTCGAGTCGGCGGACGGCTCCTGTCCGGCCCCGTGATGCCGGCGCCGGACGAAGTTCGACACCTCGTCGCGACTCATGGGCACCAGCAGCAGCTCACTGAAGCCCAGTGGTGACAGCCAGCCGTCGTGCACGGCGGACGGCCGGGCGGTGACCAGCCATACGTTTCCGGGGTACATGCCGGTCCACACGCGCAGCCGTTGCCGTAGCCACTGCCGCTCACTCGCCGGTACCTCGTCGACGCCGTCGATGAGCAGCAGCGCGCGGCCCTCCTCCAACACCCGCTCCACCCAGGCGGCGGGCGGTGCGCCGACGCTCGCGTGTCCGATGGCGGCCGAGAGGTCCGAGGGCGGCGGGAACCCTTCGGGTGGAAGGCGCCGTACCGGCACCACGAAGGGAATGCGCCCGTGCAAATGGGAAAGCTGGGGCGGTAGTTCCCGCTGGGCCGTGGACACGGCGAGCCGCTGGATGAGCGTGGTCTTGCCAGAACCCGCCTCGCCGCAGACGAAGATCCGGGTCAGCCCCGCCAGAGCCTGCTCCACCGGGACCGGCGCAGAGCCTTCGCTGTCGGGGTGTTCGCACCGCAGGCTGAGGTAGACGGCGTCCAGGGGCCAGGAGCCCGAGGTGTGGTGGAGGTCGATGCCGTGGAGGGTGAGGTGGCCGTGGGATCCGGCGATGTCCCGCGCGTAGTGCTCCTCGAACTCGGTGTCCGCGCTGCTGGTCTCGCCACGGTGGGCCGGGCGTTGGGGCCTGTTCTGGAGTTCGTCGAGCCGGTTTCGGAGATCGGCGAAGCGCTGGCCCTGTTCGGCGAGATTCCCTGCTGCGAATGAGGCGCGCCGGGCGAGGGATTCCAGAACGTGCTGCGCGATGCTGTCCACGAGCAGGCCGTAGAGGAGCGTTCCGTTCTCGGTCAGCGCCCGGTCGGCGTCGGGCACAGCGGACTTCAACAGCTGCGCGAGGCGCTCCGGCCGCGACTGGAGGGCCTCCGCAGTGCCCATCTCCAGTTCTCCCAGGACCGCCAGGGTGCGGGCGAGGGCGTCGGTCACGGCGGCGTCTTCCTCAGGGGCGACGGGCCGTTCCCCGGGGTCGCTCACGGCTCGCCGTACCAGGTCCCCGGCCAGCGAACGCAAGTCGCGTGCGTTCAGGGCGTTTCGCTCCCCGTTGAAGTCGACAAGACGCCGGAGCGGCTGCTTGCGTTCGTCGGCCTCGTGGGGAACGAACAGCAGGTCGATCTGCGCGGCGACGGAGGGCTGGGCGAGGCGACTGACGATGCCCGCCGAGTCGATGCGCGATGCCCCGGGCGGTGGTCCCTCGAGCTTGACGAGGTGCAGCGCGATCTGGCGGCACGCGGCCCTCAGGGCAAGGCGGTACGTCTCGGCTTCGTCGGCGGACAGGCCGAACTCCGAAGGCGGGGCCAAGCGTGCCAAGCTCTCGGCGACCTCGACCGCCGGGCGTTCCTGCATGTCTCCGACGCTGAGCTGGAGGTCGCGGAGCCCACGTAGCGCGGTTGCCACAGCTCTGGTGATGTCGCGCTGCTCCCTGGCGACCGGGACTGCCGCGGTGACCTCCTGGAGTGGGATACCGGACTTGCGGTCGTGGACCGTCAGGCGCAGCGTTCGGTCGCCGTGCTCGGCTGGGGTGAAGGTGAAATCGACAGCCCCGGTCCCTTCCCTGCCCACGGTGTACAGCCACGAGGCCGGGGTTACGGTGTCGTTCCCCGTAGGGGTGGCGACGACGAGTAAACCCGCTTGGTCGGCCGGCTCCGCATGCAGAGGGTGGGTCGGCGCGTCGAGCTCGAACCGGATCGTCGCAGGTGCCCCAGCCTCGACGGCGTCGTCGAGAAGGGTCACTCTCACCTCGCAGCGGCGAGCACGCTCCGAGGGCTCTCCACCGTTCTCGGCCGACCGTTCGAGTGTGGTGGCAAGCGCCTCACCGCCCGACCTCACACCCGCGGCGAGCGAGACGTAGCGGACCAACTCCTTTGCCAGAAGCCCGAGTTCCTGACCGTCTTCGAGGTCAAGCACGGCGGACACCGGCGTCGACCCGTCGCCCTCGGCCCTTGAAGAGGTGGGCTGCCCGATGGCGCACAGCCTCTCGACGCGATGTGCGATGCTCTCCGGCACATCGCCTTCGCTGACCCCTGGCTTCACGCGCACCGCCCTACCCCCGGGGAAACCACTGAACCCGCTCGCAAGAATTCTAGGTTCCACCCGAGCCCGCCGTATGGGCCTGTGGAAAACCCGGACCGGCTCTGCGCACCTGGGTACGGGCTCGACCATAGAGCACACCGCACTCGGCGACGACCGACCGGACGTGCGGACGTACTCCCAAGCGCGCGACGTGCCCCGGAGGGGGCGGGCAAGGCGTGCCCGGACACGGCCTAGCGGTACAGCACCGACTGGATCTTCGGGTCGTCCACGTTGTGCCGGTCGTACCAGTAGTAGCCGGTGTGGATGGTCTTCGGCAGCTTCTCGCCCCGCTTGGCCTTGAGTGCTGCGTCCACCACCTTCCGGCCGATGGCGAGCGGGTCCTGGGTGATGGCGCCGAGCATCTCGCCCTTCTGGATGGCGTCGATCTGGCCTTTGCCGGAGTCGAAGCCGACTGTCTTGATGCTCTGGCGGCCGCTCTCCCTGACGCCCTGGATGACGCCCATGGCGGAGCCCTCGTTGGTGCCGTAGATGCCCTTGAGGTCGGGGTTGGCGGTGATGACGGCCTTGGTGATGTCGGCCGATTTGGTCTGGTCGCCGCCGCCGTACTGCACAGGCAGCAGCTTGATACCTGGTGCGTGCTTCGACATCCAGCCCACGAAGCCGTCCCGGCGGTCGATGCCCGAGCCGCTGGTCTGGCTGTGCGCCACGACGGCGACCTTTCCCTTGCCGCCGAGCGCCTTGGCCAGATGCCGCGCGGCCTCTGCGGCTGCCGCCCGGTTGTCCGTCGCGACGGTGGTACGCGGAATCCCGCTGTCCACTCCGGAATCGAAGGCGATGACAGGCACGTTGTCCCGCTTCGCCTTCCGCAGCATGGGTTCGGTGGCCCGCGAGTCGAGGGCCGCCAGCCCCAGCGCGTCGGGGCGTTTGCCCACGGCGTTGGTCACCTGCGTCACCTGGGTCTCGACATCGCTCTCCGTCGCCGGGCCCTGGAAGCTGATCTCGGCGCCGCGCTCCCTGGCCTCCTGCTGGGCACCTTGCTTGACTGACTGCCAGAACTGCTGCTGGAAGCCCTTGGAGACGATCGCCACGTACGGTTTCGCACCGCCGCCCGGCTTGTCGGAGGCCGCGCAGCCGCTGAGCGTCGACATCAGGGCCGCCACGATGAGCGCGGCGATGCGCCGGGTACGTATGGTCATCGGACTCCCTCGGTGACTCCGGAGACGGCGGCCGCACGCTTGCGCGCCATGTCCGCGTAGACGGCGACGACGATCACGCTGCCGAGGATGACGTTCTGCCACTCCTGCGGAACGGCCAGCACCTGGAGGCCGTTGTTGAGCACCGAGATGATCAGTGCGCCGATGATCGTACCGACGACGGAACCCTTGCCGCCGCTCAGCGAGGTGCCGCCGATGACGACTGCGGCGATGGCCTGGAGCTCGTATCCCATACCGGTGGCGGGCTGGGCCGAGCCCAGCCGCGCGGAGATGAGCACGCCCGCCAGGCCGATGAACAGGCCCGCCAGCGTATAGACGACGATCTTCCACTTGCGTAGGTCGACACCGGAGAGCGCGGTGGCCTCCTCGTTGCTGCCGATGGCGTACGTGTAGCGGCCGAGCACGGTGCGGCTGAGCGCCACTGAGGCGAGCACCGCGACGGCGGCCATGATGAGCACCGCGTTGGGGAAGTCGGTGCCCGGGATGATGCTGCCGGTGGAGATGTCCGTGTACGCGGTCGAGTCGAAGTAGATCGGCGCACTGCCCGAGATGACCAGCGCCAGCCCGCCCGCCACCAGCATCATCGCGAGCGTGGCGATGAACGGCGGCAGCCCCAGCACGGTGACGTTCAGCCCGTTGACGAAGCCGATGAGTGCTCCGAACAGCAGCGTGCCGAGGACGCCCACGGCGATCGGCAGCCCCATGTTGGTGATCAGGACACCGGAGATGACGGCACACAACGCCATGCCGGTCCCGACGGACAAGTCGATGCCGCCGGTGATGATCACGAACGTCGCGCCGAGCGCCAGTGTGCCGATCACCACGGTTGCGAAGAGGATCGAGGTGATGTTGCCGTAACTCAGGAAGATCGGGTCGGCGATCGCGAAGACCACACAGATCACGACCAGGCTGCCGAACGCCAGGAGCTGCTGGAGGCGGCCTTTGAGCGTGCCGCCCGCCGCGGGTGCCGGAGCGACGAGGTGCTGTTCCTGCTGGGGCGCTGAGGCCGTCGAAGCTGTCATCACTCGCCTGCCTTGGGGATGCCGGGACTGCTGCCGGTACGGGAAGCGGGGTCATCGGGTGCGGTGGGCCCCGGGGAGGGCGTCCCGGGACGCAGCGTTGCGTAGTGCATGACCTGCTCCTGGGTGGCTTCTGCGGCGGTGAGTTCGCCGGTGATCCGGCCTTCCGCCATCACCAGGACGCGGTGCGACATCCGCAGCACCTCGGGCAGGTCCGAGGAGATCATGATGATTGCCTTGCCCTGCCCGGCCAGTTCGTCGAGAAGGCGGTAGATCTCCTCCTTGGCACCCACATCGATGCCGCGCGTCGGCTCGTCGAAGATCAGCACATCGCACTCCTTGACAAGCCACTTGGCGATGACGACCTTCTGCTGGTTGCCCCCGGAAAGGTTCTTGACCGCACGGCCGATCGAGGGCGTGCGGATCCGCAGCGTGGCGACGGCCTCCGCCGCACGCTCCCGGACCGCGGCATCCCGGACGAAGCCGAACGACTGGAAGCGTTCCTTGAGGGAGCTGAGCGCGATGTTCGTACTGACGCTGTCCTCCACCAGCAGGCCCAGCCGCTTGCGGTCCTCGGACAGATAGCCGATGCGGTGCCGTGCCGCGTCGGCCGGGTTGTTGATCCTTACGGGGCTGCCGTGCAGCGTCACCGTGCCGGAGGTGACCGGATCGGCGCCGACCAGCGCCCGGGCCAGCTCGGTGCGGCCCGCGCCCATCAGCCCCGCGAAGCCCAGGATCTCGCCCTTCCTGAGCTCGAAGCCGACATCCCGGAGCAGGGCCTTGGTGCTCAGTCCGGAGACCGAGAGCACCGTTTCGCGGTGCTGTCGTACGCTCCGGGGGCCGGTGCCCTCCTCCAGCGCGCGGCCCACCATGTGGGCGATGACCTCGGGCATGGTGGTGTCCGCGGTCCGCAGGGTCTCGACGTACCGGCCGTCGCGGATGACGGTGATCCGGTCGCAGAGCGACTTGAGCTCCTCCATCCGGTGCGAGATGTAGATGACGCCCGTCCGTGGCCGTACGAAACGCCGGATGAGCTGGTGCAGCACCCGCACCTCGGTGTCGTTCAGTGCGGCGGTCGGCTCGTCCATGATGAGGACGCGCGGGTCGTGGGAGAGGGCCTTGGCGATCTCCACCATCTGCTGCTGGGCGACGGTGAGGGTGCCGACGGTACGGCGGGGATCCAGGGGGAGTTCGAGGCGGTCGAGCAGTTCCCGGGTGCGGGTCTCGAGCGCCCGGTGGTCGAGCAGGACGGCGGCTTTGCGGGGTTCCCGGCCGATGAAGACGTTCTGAGCGACCGTCAGGTCCGACATCAGGTTGAACTCCTGGTGGATGATGCTGATGCCGCGTCGCTGCGCGTCCCGCGGTCCGGTGAGGCGCAGCGGTTCGCCGTCAAGGAAGAACCGGCCTTCGTCGGGGGCGTGGATGCCGGAGAGCAGTTTCATCAGCGTCGACTTGCCCGCGCCGTTCTCCCCGACCAGTGCGAGCACTTCGCCGTGCCGCAGGTCGAGCCGCATCCGGTCCAGGGCCTTGACGCCGGGGAAGCTCTTGCTGACTCCCTCCACGCGCAGCAGCGCCGGGCCGGCCTGGGTGGCTGCTGTTTCCGCGTTCTCGCCGGCCATCTCAGGGCTGTTCCATCGGGTCGAGGCTGCGCACGGCAACTCCTCCAGAAATCGATTTCAGGTAGCGTAGAAATGCAGGCTCAGGCCGTCAACAGGTGCGACAGGGACTATCCTTGACGGGTGTCGCGCGTGCCGCGTCCGGGCTGGTCGCATGCGGCCCACCCGCGTCAGACGGCGCTGTCAGCGAGAGGACCATTGACGGTGAAATCGATTTCTGCAAGCCTGCGGCCATGCCCCTCAACGCAGTCCTAGGCGTGGATATCGGCACCTCCAGCAGCAAAGGCGTCCTGGTCGGACTGGACGGCACCGTGCTGCGCTCGGCCGTACGCGAGCACACCGTCGACCGGCCGGTGCCCGGACATGTGGAGATGGACGCCGCGGTCTGGTGGGACGAATTCGTCTCCCTCTCGCGCGAACTGACCGACGGCGTCGACGCCGAGGTCGTCGCCGCCGGAGTCAGCGGTATGGGCCCCTGTGTCCTGCTCACCGACGCCGACGACACACCGCTGCGCCCCGCCGTGCTCTACGGCGTCGACACCCGTTCGACCGCGCAGATCGCCCGGCTCAACGAGGAGTTGGGCATCGAGGAGATCCGCCGCCGCTGCGGCTCCGACCTCTCCAGCCAGGCCGCCGGAGCGAAGATCGCCTGGATCGCGGACGAGGAACCGGAGCTGTACGCGCGCGCCCGCCGGCTGTACATGCCCAGCTCATGGCTCGTCCGCAAGCTGACCGGCGCCTACGTCCTGGACCACCACTCGGCGAGCCAGACCACCCCGCTCTACGACACCGTCGCCCGCCAGTGGTACGCCCCCTGGGCCGACCGGATCGCCCCCGGCATCGAACTCCCGCCGCTGCGCTGGTCCGGAGAGGTCGCCGGCACCGTTACGGCCGAGGCCGCCCGCCGCACCGGACTGCCCGAGGGCATCCCCGTCATCACCGGCACCATCGACGCCTGGGCCGAGGCCCTGAGCGTGGGCGCGCACCAGCCCGGCGACCTGATGCTGATGTACGGCACGACGATGTTTCTGATCCACACCGTGCCCGGGCTGCTCACCGACCCGGCGCTGTGGAGCACCGTCGGTGCCCTCCCCGACACCCGCAACCTCGCCGGGGGCATGGCCACCTCCGGCGCCGTCACCGGCTGGCTGCGCGAACTGTTCGGCAACCCCGAGTACGCCGAGCTCCTCCAACTCGCCGAAGCCGCCGGGCCCGGCGCCAACGGCCTGCTGATGCTGCCGTACTTCGCGGGGGAGCGCACTCCCGTCATGGACCCGCAGGCCCGCGGCGTCATCGCGGGCCTGACCCTCTCCCACACCCGCGGCGACCTGTACCGCGCCGCGCTGGAGGCCACCGCGTATGCCGTGCGGCACAACATCGAGGCGCTGGAGCAGGCGGGCGGCGACATCCGCCGGGTCGTCGCCGTCGGCGGCGGCACCCAGGGCGGGCTGTGGACGCGGATCGTCTCCGATGTCACCGGCAGAACCCAGGAGTTGCGCACCACCTCCATCGGCGCCTGCTACGGCGGCGCGCTGCTCGCCGCGCAGTCGGTGACCGACGCCTCGATCGACGCCTGGAACCCCGTCCGGGAAACCGTTGGGCCGGACCCCGAAAACACCGCCCGCTACGGGGAGTTGTACGGCCTCTATCGCGACCTCTACCCGGCCTCGGCCGACGTGGTCCACGCCCTCGCGGCCCGCCAGGACCGCTGAGCCGCTCCGCTGGAGGTGCCCCTGTCCGAGGCGTGCGGGCTGCGGATGCTCCCCCAAGCTCTTCGAGCAGGGAGGTACCCCCATGGCTTGTCGCGCAGTTCCCCGCGCCCCTTACGGAGCGCATCGGCCGCGCTGTGCCGGGCACGCCTCAGAGGCCGCCGTGCTCCGTCGGCAGTCCGTGTTCGGCCAGCGGCCCCACCGTCCAGCCCGCAGCGCGGCAGCGGGCGACCAGGCGGGGGAGGACTGCCAGCGTCGCCCGCCAGGAACAGGGGGCGCTGTTGCGGTCGCTGTCGTGCAGCAGGACGGTCGCCCCGCCCGTCAGCCGCTCGCCCAACTCCGCGAGCACGCTGTCCGGGTCGGCGTCGGCCCGCCAGTCGCGGCCCCAGGCGGTCCACAGCACCGGACGCAGCCCCGCCTGCCGCGCGGCCCACCAGCGAGTGGCGGTGAGCACCCCGTACGGCGGCCGGTACCAGCGGGGCGCGGTGCCCGCGATCTCGCGTACGGCAGCCGCGGCGCGCTCCAGGTCCGTGCGGTCGGCCACCGGGCGGGGCAGCCACGCGGGCTGGTGCTCCCAGCAGTGCACCGCCAGCTCATGGCCCTCGGCGGCCATCCGCCGTACGAGAGCGGGGTGCCGCTGCACGGCTGCGCCCTGGAGGAAGAAGGTGGCCCGCACGCCCAACCGGTTCAGCTCCCGCAGGAAGTGCGGGGTGGACCGTACGTCCGGCCCGTCGTCGAAGGTCAGGGCGATGTGGTCGGCGCTGCCGCGCCCGTCCAGCGACGGGCGGAGCACAGCGCGTACGGCAGGCAGCCAGGTCGCGGCCGGGACGATGTGCACGGCGGCGACGGCTGCCGGTGCTGCTGCCGCCAAGGCGGCCAGGGTACGTGGCTGGTTCACCAGATCTCCTTCTCGGAAGTGCCCACCACCGCCGGCGACCTGGCCAGTTGCACGCTCCCCACGCTGATCAGGGCCAAGGCGACCACCTCGGGCGCCACCCGCCAGCCCAGCGACAGCCGCTCGTCGAACAGCGCGGCACCCAGCACCACGCTCAAGAACGCGTCACCCAGCGTGAGTGCGGGCTGCGATGCCACCAGCGTGCCCGCGTGCAGGGTCAGTTGGAGCAGCAGAAACCCGGAGACCCCGGCCACGGCCACCCCGTAGGTCTGCCACGCCGTCAGCAGCGCCACCGGACCGTCGTCCGCCAGCCGCGAGATCGCATCCTTCATCAGCGCCGCCGTCACCCCGAACAGCACCGCTGTCGCCGAACCCAGCACGGTCGCCCGCGGCGCCGACGGCAGCCGGAACGCCACCACGGTCAGCATCACCACCAGTGCCGCCATCAGCGGGGCTGCCACCATCCACCGGTCCGAGGGCACGGAAGCGGACCCGCCCGACGGCCACACCAGCCACAACAGAGCCGCCAGCCCCACCACCATCGCCACGAACGCCACCCATGCCCGCCGCCCGGGGCGCTGCCGGAACACCAAGCTGCCCAGCATCAGGGTGAACAACAGCTCCGTCGTCATCACCGGCTGCACCACGGCCAGCGGCCCCGTCGCCAGAGCACCCGCCTGGCACACCGCGGACACCACCAGCATCGCCGCCCCCCACAGCCACACCGGACGGCGCAGCAGCCCTGGCAGCCACGACAGCCGCCGCCCGGAGGGACCGGGCCGTACCACCGCTGCAGCCCGCCGCTGGAGCACCGAGGCGGCGGCGTTCCCCAACGCCGCGAGCACCGCCAGCAGAACCGAGACCGCCGTCCACAGCACGCGTACGCCTACCCGAAGCGCTGGGCCAGGCTGCGGAACACCCCCGGGGCCGTCCCGTGCAGCCACGCCGGCATGGCCATCCAGGACGGTACGTACGCGTTGGGGCGGCCTGTCCGCAGTGCCCGGCACACCGCCTCGGCCACCTTCACCGCGGGAACGGGCCGGGGCCGCTCGCGGCGGTAAGGGGCGCCGCGCCGCTGGAAGAACGGGGTGTCGACCACCCCGGGCAGCACCATCGAGACCCGCACACCGCTCGGGGCCAGCTCGTAGCGCAGGCTGTCGGCGAACGCGGTGAGCCCGGCCTTCGTCGCCGCGTACACCGCCTCTCCCCGTACGCCCACGCTGCCCGCCATGGAACCGATCAGCACCACCCGCCCGCAGCGCTGGTCCACCATGCCGGGCACCAGCAGCCGCACCAGGTGCAGTGTCGCGTTCAGGTTCACGGCGAGCACGTCGTCGATGTCCTCGGGAGGCATCGCGGCGAACGATCCGGCCCAGCCGATGCCGGCGCCCGCCACCAGCGCGTCCACCCGCCCGCTGTGCAGCAGCGCCTCCTCGGCCAGCCGGCCACGCGCCCGCGGATCGGCCAGGTCCGCCGGGAGCGGCACCCCGCCGGTACGGGTCGCGACCTGCTCCAGCCGCCTCTCGTCCCGGCCGTTGAGCAGCAGCCGCCAGTCGCCGTCCGCGGCCAGCCGTTCGGCGACGGCCGTGCCGATACCCGACGACGCGCCGGTGACCAGTGCCACCGGGCGGTGCCCGTCCCGCCCGGCACCCGCCCGCAGCGACTCGGTCCGGGTGCGCTCCGGCGGCCGGGCCCGCGCGGGCACCGGAAGCCCGCCGGCCGGAAACCGCCGATGCGAGCGCCGCGCGGAAGGGGCTCGGAGCAGAGGGTGCGTCGGACGGCGGTCGGATCTGCCGAGCCTGTCGATCACAGTCGCCTCCGGTGAGCAGTACGGGCCGCGACGGGGCCGGGGTATGGGTACCGGGGAACAACGGGCCCCGGCTCCAGCATGCTGGCAACCGCGCGGCACACCCGCCCGGAGCCGTTGCCCGGGCCAGCCGAACCACCTGTTCGGCTCCCCTCCCGCGGAACGGGGCCGCGCCCGGAACCCCGGCGGGGCACGGGGTGGCCGGGTGCGGCGCGGCGCGTCGGCGCCGACTGAGTGTCGCTGCGAGGCGCCTGACGGCCGTTCGCAGCACACTGGTCTACGGATGTGCCGAGGGTCCACGGCCGCGCCGAGCCGCCCGCAGAGCCCGAAGGCGTCGTCCTGGGCCGAGCCGTCCAGGGACCGCCCCGGCACGCCCCCCACCGGCGACGGGCGCTGCGCCGGTCCGCCCACCGACGACCCCTGGAGCCCCATGCCGCACCGCTTCCTGCTGCTGAGTGCCAGCATGGGCGCGGGGCACGACGCGGTCGCACACGAGTTGGCACACCGGCTGCGGGCCCGCGGTCACGAGGCAACCGTGCGCGACGTCCTCACCCTCCTGCCGGCCGACATCGGCCAGGGGCTGCGCGCCGGGTACCGCGCCGCCGTGCGGCATGTGCCCCGTCTGTACGGCGCCGTGTACGCGGGATTCCTGGCGACGGTCGGCGGACCGGGTCCGCGCCCCAGCAGCGCACCCCTGGCAGCCCTTGCCGAGCGCCCGCTGCTGCGGGCCGTCGCCAGGTGGCGCCCCGATGTCGTCGTCCCCACCTTCCATCTGAGCGCGCAGGTGACCGGGCGGCTGCGGGCGCGGGGCGCGCTGGAGGTACCCGCGGCGGTCGTCGTCGTCGACTTCGCCGTGCACCGCGGCTGGCTGCACCCCGGAAACGACCTCCACCTGTGCGTCACCGAGACCGCAGCCGAGGAGGTACGGGCCACCACCGGGGGCCCCGCCCGCACCACAGGGCCGGTGGTGCCCGCGCGGTTCTTCCGGCCCCGCGACGTGGACGGCCACTGGCGGGCCCTGCTGGACCGGCACGTGGCTGCCGCGGCGCAGCACACCACACCGGTGTCGCCCGAGCGGCCCGCCGTACTGATGTCCACCGGCGCCTGGGGTGTCGGCACCCGACTGCTGGAGACGGCGCGGCAGCTGGCGGCGCACGGCTGTGTGCCCGTCCTGCTGTGCGGGAACGACGACCGGCTGCGGCACCGCGCGGCCCGCTATCCCAGGCTGCTGCCCCTCGGCTGGGTGACCGATCTGCCGGGGCTGATGGCGGAAGCCCACGTACTGCTCGACAACGCGGCGGGCCAGACCGCGGCCCAGGCCCTCGCGGCGGGCCTGCCGGTCGTCGGCCACCGTCCACTGCCGGGCCACGCCGCGGCCGGCGTACGGGCCATGGCGCAGGCCGGACTCTCCCGGCACGCGGTCGGCAAGGGCGAACCGGCCCGCACGGTCCACGAACTCGCGTTCCCCGGCCCGGCCCGCGCCCGCCAGACAGCCGCCGCCCATGCCGCATTCCGTACCGATGCCGCCGAGGAACTGCTGGAACTCGCCGACCGCGCGGGCGCGGCGCACACGCGGGGCCGGTGAGCCGGCGCGGCCCGGTGCGTCAGCGCAGCTCGCGGAAGAACGCGCGTACGTCCTCGACGAGCGGGCCCGGGGCCTCCATGGCCAGGAAGTGGCCGCCTGCGCCGAGCTCTCTCCAGTGCACGATGTTGTGGTCCCGCTCCGCCCATGGGCGGACCGTCACATCGTGTGCGGAGAGCAGCACGCCGGTGGGTACGGTGCCACGCGCTGCCGCCGCCCAGTCCTGGCCGCCCTCACCCGGATCTGCGCCGTCGTCGGCTCCGTACTGGTCGCCGGCGGCCTCGGACCAGTCCTCCGCCATTGCGTCCCAGTCCTGTGCCGAGACCGCCTCGTAGTAGACCTGTGCCGCCGGTCCCGCCGTGGCCGTCAGCCAGTACAGCGAGACAGCGGTCAGGAAGCGGTCCCGGTCGATGCTGTCCTCGGGCAGGCCGTCCGCCGGGTCGGTGAGCTCCTTGAACTTCTCCACGATCCAGGCGAGCTGACCGGCGGGGGAGTCGGTGAGTGCGTAGGCGACGGTCTGCGGGCGCTTGGAGTTGCACTGCAAATAGCCGTCGTTGAAGTTCTGCATCCGCTGCCAGCGCCGCTCATCCGCTTCGGAGAGGCCGTCCATCTCGTCCTCCGCCCCCACCGGAAAGGCGATCAGGGCGTTCAGATGGATACCGGTCACCCGTTCCGGTGCCTGCTTGCCGACCTCGGGCGCCACCCAGGCTCCGGTGTCGTAGCCCTGCACGCCGTAGTGCTCGTAGCCGAGCCGTTCCATCAGCCGCACCAGCAGTCCGGCCATCCGGGCCGGTCCCATACCGGGACCGGCCAGCGGAGTGGAGAAGCCGAAGCCCGGCAGCGAGGGGATCACCAGGTGGAAGGCGTCGGCCGGCACACCGCCGTGCGCCGTCGGATCGGTGAGCGGGCCGATGACGTCGAGGAAGTCGGCGAACGTGCCGGGCCAGCCGTGCAGCAGAAGCAGCGGGGTGGCCTCCGGGTGCGGGGACCGTACGTGCAGGAAGTGCAGCCGCTGCCCCTCGACCACGGTGGTGAACTGCGGGTGGGCGTTCATCCTGGCTTCCTGTTCCCGCCAGTCGTGCTTCGTGGCCCAGTAGTCGGCCAGCTCCCGCAGATACTCCGGTGGTACGCCACGGCTCCAGCCCACGCCGGGCAGCGCGTCGGGCCAGCGGGTGCGCGCGAGCCGGTCGGCAAGGTCGTCGAGGTCGGCCTGCGGGATGTCGATACGGAAGGAGACGATCTCCTGTTCGGTGCTCATGGCGGCGACAGTAGATCCCCGTTGGGACAGGTTCGGTCCTATATCGCGGGCGGCAGTGGCGGCCATGGCCCACCGCTTCCGTCACCGGCCACGCCGACCGCCTGACCTGTGGTCCTTCGGCACCATGGCCAGGCCCGCGGGAATGCCGATGGACGCCTGCCGTGCCGGTGACGACGTTCGCCCGGAGGAACTGGCACAGTCGGTGCCATGACAAGCAGCACGGCGGGGGCGCGTATTGCACTGGTGGTTCTCTATACCGAGCACTTGCAGGAGTCCCGCCGCTTCTACGGCGGCCTCGGCCTCACCTTCGTGGAAGAGCGCCATGGGCAGGGCCCTCTGCACTACGCCGCCACGCTGCCCGACGGCACCGTGTTCGAGCTGTACCCGGCGACCGAACGGCGCCCCGTCTCCAGCGTGCGGCTGGGCTTCGACGTCGTGGGTCGGCGGATGAGTCCGCCGTTGACCCCGGGGCGGCATGTGGTCGACGACCCGGACGGGCGGGCCGTCGAGCTGTACGTGCGGTGAGAGGCGGAAGCGCGCAGTAAGGCATCCCTCTCGCGACGGGCCGACGCCGCCCCGCAAAGCCGTTGCCGTAGGGGATCAGCCGCAGCAGTCGCAGCCGGGGCGGCAGCCGCAGGCGTCAGTCGCAGTCTCGGCCCCCGGGGGCTGCTGGGCCACCGTGGCGGTGGGGCTCGCGCAGCACCCCTTGCCTTGCCAGGCGTCCCGGCCCTCCTTGATCGCGACGGCGGCGATGGCCAGAGCTGCGACCGGATCCGCCCAGGACCAGCCCAGCGTGGCGTTGAGGACGAGCCCGACCAGCAGTACAGCGGACAGGTAGGTGCACAGCAGTGTCTGCTTGGAGTCCGCGACGGCGGAGGCGGAGCCGAGCTCCCGTCCGGCTTTCCGCTGGGCGGCGGACAGGAACGGCATCACGGCCAGCGACAGTGCCGCGAGCACGATGCCGGGGACCGAACGCTCCGCTTCGCCACCACCGATGAGGGTGCGGACCGCGTCCACGGCAACGTAGCCGGCGAGCGCGAAGAACGAGCCCGCGATGATCCGCAGCGTGGTCTTCTCCCGCGCCTCCTGCACGGCGTGCTCACGGGCGGAGAACTGCCAGGCGACCGCCGCGGCGGAGGAGACCTCGATCACGGAGTCCAGACCGAAGCCGACCAACGCGGCGGAGGAGGCGAGGGCACCGGCTGTGAGGGCGACAACGGCCTCGATGGCGTTGTAGGCGAGCGTCGCGGCGACCAGCAGCCGTATTCGGTGGGTCAACACGTCGCGCCGTGCCGCCCCCGGGCCGAGGGCGAGGGATATCTCCGCCGTCATGGTCAGCAGCATCCCTTCTCGTCGGCGTCCTCGCACGCGCGGTCGCTCTCCACCGCCACCACGGCGTTACGCAGGTCGTCCAGCGCGTGACCGAGCCGTTCGTCGGCCAGCTCGTAGCGCGTACGGCGCCCGTCGGGCGTCGTGACGACCAGTCCGCAGTCGCGCAGGCACGCCAGGTGGTTCGACAGCCGGGTACGGGAGATGCCGAGCGTGTCGGCGAGGTCGGACGGGTAGGCCGGGGCATCGCGCAGGGCGAGCAGCAGCCGACAGCGGATCGGATCGGCGAGCGCACGTCCGAACCGGGCCAGCACCTCGATGTCGGTGGCAATGGTCAGCATGCTCTGACGATACACGGGATCCTGAATTCAGGGAATCATGAATGATTGCTGCTCAAGATCGCGCAGCGAGTCGCGGCCCCGGGGCTGCGCCGTAGCGCTGCGTACGCAATTGCCGTCCAGAGGGTGTCCGGGGTGGGGGTTCGGGCGGGGTGGATTGTGAGGGCGCCCATAGGACCCAGATCACTTACGTAGCAGCTTCGTATGTCTGCGTTGCTCTGACCTGGGGTGGGCGGGAAGTCGTCGACCCTCTGTCCGGATTGTTCCGATTCTGGATCGTACGTCACATATTTGCCGGGTGGGGGAGCCGGTTCCCAGGGTGGGTGCCAGGCCGCGACAAGACCGGGACAACGCACCACTCCCGGGACGCGCGGCCGGAACGTCCCCCCACGAAAGGCTCCCCGCTCGCATGCGTAACGCCCTGCGTACCCTCAAGCCCGCCCGTATCGCCACCACCGGCCTGACCGCGCTGGGCGCGGCCGGTATCGCCGCCACCACGCTGGCCGGAACCGCCCACGCCACCCAGGCCCCCGCCAAGCCCGCCGCCAAGCCCGCAGCGATCGAAAGCGCCGCCTCGACCGCGCAGCACGTGAGCACGCAGGCCGCACACGCAAAGAAGGCGCAGAAGGCGGACGACCAGCAGGCCGACGGCAAGTACGCGGACAACCTGGACGGCTGGATCCGCGAGGCACGCGCCATCATGGCCAAGCACGACATCCCCGGCTCCTACGACGGCATCAAGCGCAACATCATCCGCGAGTCGGCCGGCGACCCCAACGCGATCAACGACTGGGACATCAACGCCAAGAAGGGCACCCCCTCCAAGGGCCTGCTCCAGGTGATCCAGCCCACCTTCGACCGCTACCACGTCGAAGGCACCCCCGACAAACTCACCGACCCCGTAGCCAACATCGTCGCCGCCTGCAACTACGCAGCCGACCGCTACGGCACCATGGACAACGTCGACTCCGCCTACTGAGCCACGACATAAACACAGACCGCCGCGCATGCGAACAGGAGCGGGTGGGAGGAACACCTCCCACCCGCTCCTCGTCTCTGCAGAGACCGGGCGCATGTGGGGCCCAGAGGTCGAAGTCGGTGGGGGAGACGTGTGGTGCTCTGCCGATTGAGCTACGGACGCCTGGGCGTCCGACGGGACTTGAACCCGCAACCGCCCCATTAACAGTGGAAGTATCCCCTACCTGCGCACCTGGGCCGCATGGCTTCGCCCACCGTAGCCCCAAGTCGCCGCGCGTTCAGCCGAATTTCCCGCGCCAGGGAAGCGCAGGAAGCGCAGCAGAGCTCGTGCGGGGCGCGGTGTACGCGAGGCGGGGCGGTGGAGGGGGCGTCAGGTGTGGATGGCGAGCTTGAACTGCGCGTGCACGAGATCCCGGGACCCGGAGTCGTTGTGGGAGACGCGGATGGCCAGCGGCACGTCCGGGTGCACGAAAAGCTCGTGGTGTTTGGTGAACGCCTGCATGCCGGGGGAGGGGCGCCTGTGATCGGTCGCTGTCGTGTCGACCGGGTTGTCGGTGAGACCGAGCGGGTCGCGTACGAGCTGGTCGCGTAGTTCGCTGTAGTTTCCGGCCTCCCACTGGATCATGACCGTGAAGACGCCCCAGCCGCCGACGGAGGGCCAGATCAGGCCGGACCGGTCGTCGGTGCGCCAGTCGGTGACCTCGTAGCCGTCCGGCTGTTGCACCTGGTGCATGCCCTCGGCGTCGTACGATTCGCCCCCGCCGAACGGGAAGCGCACCACGTGGTAGTCGCCGTCGCCGGCGATTCTCTGGTGTTCGTTCAAAATCAGCGAGCACACGGGTATGGCCATCGATGTGTTCCCTCCTCGACGTGCAGGACCCGCTACTGACAGACCGCGGCCCTGGCCCTGTGGTAAGGATGCGACTCCACGGGGCGCGTGGCGATGGCTTGAACCGTGTAACTGTTGAATTGTGGACCGGAGTTACCGGCCGGGCACTGCGGAGCCGTATCCGGAGCCGTACTCGACCCGGTCCTGGTCGGCGTCGGCGGAGCAGGCCACGCCGGACCAGGTCCCCGCCCCAGCCTGAACCGGCCCGCCGTACGCAAAGACAGCCGCCGTACCCACAGGGCGGCCCCCGTACGTACAAGCAGCGGCCGGGAGTTGATCGTCAGCGTCGTCATGATGGACTGCCCTCATGACGACGCTGCTGCACCGCGTCCTGCGCGCACTGGACCGCTTCAACGCCGCTCACCCGTGGGACCACAACGCCCACTACCACCGGTGGATCCTGCGGCAGCTTCCCCGGCGGTTCGGCCGTGCCCTGGACGTCGGCTGCGGCAGCGGCGACCTCGCCAGGCTCCTGGCGAGGCGTGCCGACGAAGTGGAGGCGATCGACTCCGACCCGGCGATCGTCGCGCGGGCCCGCGAGGTGACGCCCGCGACGGCACCGGTGAACTTCACCGTCGCGGACGCGTCGGCCGGGACCCCCGCCGGGCCCTACGACGTGATCACCTGCGTCGCGGTCCTGCACCACCTGCCGTTCACCGAGGCAGTTACGCACCTACGCCGGCAACTGGCTCCCGGGGGAACGCTGATCGTCGTCGGCTGCGCACGTGAGCAGACCGTCGGCGACCACCTCCTGGCCGCCGTCGCCGCTCCGCTGAACGCGGCCGTCGGCTGGTACCGGAGCAGGGGCCGTACGGTGCCGCGCCCGCCCTCGATGACCGCCGTGACCCGGCAGCCGGAGATGAGCTTTCCGGAGATCGTCCGGGAAGCCCGTTCCGTCCTGCCGGGTGCCCGGCTGCGTCGACGGCTGTTCTGGCGGTACACGCTCGTGTGGCGCGCGGACGCCTGAGCGCGGCAGGGTCTGTCGGTACGACAGGGCCCGTTAGCGCAGCATGACCGGCAGTTCCTGGTAGCCGTTGATGCCCAGGGACGGTACGCGGGGCGCCGGTCTGGAGGTGAGCGCGAGCCCGGGGAAGGCCGCGAACAGCCGCGGCAGGGCGATCTCGGCCTCCAGCCTGGCGAGGGAAGCGCCGGGGCAGCGGTGCGGGCCGACACCGAAGGCGAGGTGCCGGGAGGCGTTCGCCCGGTCGGGGGCGAAGACCTCGGGGTCGGGGTCGGGGAAGGCATGCGGGCAGCGCTGGATGGCCGGCAGCGGCACCAGCACCGCCTCTCCCTCCCGGATGACCTCCCCCTCCACGGCCACGTCCTCGGTGGCATACCGGAACATGATGTTGCGGCTGGGGGACTCCCAGCGGAGTGCCTCTTCCACGATGTCGGGCCACGGGTTCTCGCCCGCGTCCTGCCGGGCCCTGGCGGCCTCCAGCGTCTCAGGGTGCGTCAGCAGCCCCCTGACGGCGTGGCAGATCAGGTTGGCCGTTGTCTCGTGCCCACCGATGACGGTGATCACAAGATTCCCGATGACCTCGGCCTCGGTCAGCTCCCCCTCGTCCATGGCGGCGACGAGGTCCATCGTGAGGTCATCCTGGTCGCCGCGGGCGCGCTTCTGCTCGATCAGGGACATCAGCGTCGCCGGGAAGCGCTGCCCGACAGTCGCCTGCACCTCTTCGGCGGCGGCCTCGGAGTTCATCGCCGCAGCCGACAGCTCGTGCAACTCCTGGCGCAGCGTGCCGTCTTCGGGAACGCCGAGCAGCGAGCAGATGACGTCCAGCGGCAGCGGCAGCGCGAAGCCCCGGTGCAGGTCCGTCTCCTGACCGGCGGGCACGGCGGCGAGTTCCGCCAGCAGCCGGTCGGCGATGGCCTCGATCCGGGGACGCAGCGCCTGCACACGGCGGGGCGAGATGGCGCGCTGGATGGGCAGCCGCAGTCGCCGGTGGGTGTCGCCGTCGGTGGTGAGCAGACCCTTGCCCTCCACGATGAACAGCAGCGGCCAGTCCGCGGGTATCTCCCCGCGCGCGTGCGCGCCCCAGTGCCGGATGTCCTTGGAGAAGCGGGGGTCGCCCAGCACCAGGGCGCCCGCCTCCCGGGTCGTCACCGCTTTGGCCACCACGCCACCAGGGAGCGCCACAGTGGCAACCGGCCCTGCGGCTCGGAGGGCCGCTCCTTCGGTTCCGTAGAGATCGGCCGGGGCGGGTTCGAGATAAAGCTGTGCTGTGCTGTCCACTGCTGTCCATTCGTCACGGGCATCGGGGGGAGAGGGAATATCACCGGAAGCGCGGTGGGGGACCGCGCGACATAGGGCAGGTCCCAGGTGAGGCTCTCCTTGGCGACGGCCATCCGCATGCCCGGCAGCCTGTTCCACAGGACTTCCAGCCCGGTCCGGACGATGAGCGTACCGAGGTCGGGTGCCGGACATCCGTGGGAGCCCGCACCCCAGGCCAGATGCGACCTGTTGGTACGGGAGACATCGAAGCTGGCCGACAGCATCGTCGGGTCCGCACCGGTCGCACCGAGACAGATGATCGCCATGTCACCGCAGTTGACGTGGTAGCCGCCCAGCATGGTGTCCTGGGTGGCCCAGCGGCCGATGAGGTTCTGGATGGGAGCGTTGACCCACATGACGCGGTTCATCGCCTCCTCCATCTGGCAGCGCCCGGCGATGACGTCGGAGTTGAGATCCGGATTGGTCAGCAGCTCCAGAACGGTGTTGCAGATCCAGGTCGTGCTGGCGCCGCGCCCTGCGACGATCTGGAGCCACACGTCCTCGCTCAGTTCGTGTGTGTCCAGTCCCAGCTGCAAGTCCCGGTTGTAGTGGTGCATCCAGGAGACGAGGTCGGGCCCCGGGTCGCGCTGCTTCTCCTCGACCAGGGCCCGCATCCGCGAGTCGAGTTCGGCGGCGGCACGATGGGCACCCGGTCCGCCGCTGAGCATCTCGTGGATGGCGTTGCCGGTGGCCAGCGCGCTGCCCTCGTCCATGCCCATCAGCCGCATCATCACCAACAGCGGCAGTTGCAGCGCGTACTGGTCGAGGATGTCGACCTGGTTCCACTCCGCGGGCCCTCCCTCGGGGAAGAACGAGGTGATGAGCTGCTCGGCGAGGTCTTCGATGAGGATGCGGGTCCGGAGCAGGTCGAGCTCGGCCAGCGCCTTGTTGCCGGGGCCGGAGAGACGTGCGTGCTCCATGCCCTCGGCGTTGAGGCGGCTGCGCCGGTAGGCGAACTGGGGGACCAGCGGATGGGGCGGCAGTGCGCCTTCTGCGAAGTCGCGGTACCAGCGGGAGTCGCGCGTCCACACATGGCCGCGGTTCTGGAGGATCTCCAGCTGGTAGGCGTGGTCCAGGATCAGATACCCACGGAAGGCTCCGGTCTCCTCCAGCGTCACCGGGGCCACGGCGCCGAAGGTTTTGCGGAGACTTTCGTAATAGGAGAACGGGTCACTGGCGAAGTTCTGGCCGTAGAGCGGGGCGCTGCGTTCGGGCCACGGCGTACGCGCGTATGGCCAGGCTTCACCAAAGGGGTTTGTCGAGGCATTAGTTGACACAGCGATCATCCTGTCGGCGGTGGTCACCTGAGGCAACCGTGAACGGTATCTCGAACGCTACTAGCGTGGAACGCAACAGCTCCGCAACATGAGCCGGTCAGCCCGCCACATCGACGCCGCGGGCGCCATCGCTTTGTCCCCGCCGGGGTCGACGAAGGACGCCGGGTGGGTCGCCGTGCTCTGGACCTGGATCTCACCGCCGTAGGGCCCCTTCAGTCCGAAGGTCTCGGTGGTGCCAGGCGCTGTGGTGGAGACGGTGTCCGGGGTGATCAGATTCTCGTAGAGCCCTTCTCACCGGTGAGCACTGTGAAGCTCGCGGAGACGTGCGCGCCCGGCCCTGTTGCTCCGCTTCATGGCCGGGGTCTCAGGTACGCACCTGGTCGGCGTGCCGCTCGCCTCGGGAGAACAGGGCGACGGCCAGTGCTCCGGCGAGGAGGATGCCGAAGGCCACCCACAGCGCAACCGTGTAGCCGTGCACGGTGCCGGCGTTGACGGCTGCCCTGCCGTTCCCGTGTTCCTTGAGATACGAGCCGGTCACGCTGGTCGCGATCGAGTTGAGCAACGCGGTGCCGAACGCGGCGCCCACTTGCTGCACCGTGTTGTACGAGGCCGAGGCGACACCCGCTTCGGCGGGACCGAGCTCCGCCGTCGCCATGTCGGTGGCTGCCGCCAACAGGCAGCCCAGCCCGAGGCCGGTCAGGACCATGGACGGGGTCAGATAGGCCGCGAAGACGTTCGAGCTGTCCACTTCGAGCCGGGTGAGGATCAGCATGCCGAGCGCTGAGGACAGCAGGCTGCCCGCGATCAGGACGCTCTGGGCGACGCGCCGGTGCAGTTTCCCGGCGATCAGCATCGCGCCGACGGTGGTGCTGACGGCGTTCACCAGGAGCGTCATGCCCGCCTTGACGGGCGAGTAGCCCAGGATCGTCTGGGTGTAGTAGCTCACGAAGAGGTAGAAGCCGAACATCGCGACGAACATCACGCAGACGGAGACGAACGCGGTGCCCCGCTTGCGGTGGGCCAGGATGTGCAACGGCAGCAGCGGATGTCCCGTCCGGGCCTCGACCACAACGAACAGCGCCAGCAGCACCACCCCGCCGATCAGCAGCGCCAGGACCTTCGCGTCGTCCCAGCCGTGCGGTTCGGCCTGGGTGAAGCCGTAGACCAGGCAGACGAGCCCGGCCACGCTGAGCAGCACTCCCGGGACGTCCAGATGACGGAGGGTCCCGCTGGGCCGGTCCCGGCCGACGAGAGGCACGCCGAGCAGCGCGATCGCGGCCATGGGGACGTTGATGTAGAGGCACCAGCGCCAGTCGGCGTACTCGGTGAGCAGGCCGCCTGCCACCACGCCGAGTGCCGCGCCGCCGGCGCCCACCCCGGCGAAGACGCCGAAGGCTTTCCCGCGCTCACGCCCGTCGGTGAAGGTCAGGATCAGCAGCGACAGCGCGGCCGGCGCCAGGACAGCGGCGAAGACGCCTTGTGCCGCGCGGGCGGCGAACAGCATGCCCGCGGAGTCCGCCGCGCCGCCGAGAGCGGAGGCCGCGGCGAAGCCGACCAGGCTGAGGGCGAAGGAGCGCCGATGGCCCAGGGCACCGCAGACCCGGCCGCCCACCAGCAGCAGACCGCCGAAGGCCAGCGCGTACGCCGTGATCACCCAGTGCCGGTCGGCGTCCGCCATCCCCAGGTCCTGCTGGGCCGATGGAAGGGCGATGTTCACGATGGTCGCGTCCAGCACGACCATCAGCTGAGCGAGGCTCACCACGGGGAGAGTCCACCAGCGTTTCGCGGACCGAGCGGGGGGAGCTGGGGCTTCTTGCTTTATGTCTGTCACAGTCACACTCGCACTATGGTCGGGTCACTCGAACGTTGGTCTAGTGGTCGGGGACTCTACTACGGCTCAGCGCAGCGGGACATGACGGAAGGCCGTCGCGGGGGCGCCCGGAGGGGGTCCGCGCAGTGCCGAACTCGCTTGTCAGCGGGGGAAGTTGGAAATTTTTCAAAAAGTGGGAACGCGACCCGGCCGGAGGGTGGCAACCACCTGGCACCGACCGGGAGTCCAGGCATGCGAGACTCCAGTGCACACTCGGTGCGGCCTACTGCGCCGGAGCCCAAGCCGTGTGATTTCGGAGGTGAACGTCATCGCAGACAAAGAGCGCACCAAGAGCCGGTCCGGCGGGAGGGCCGGTAACGTCTGGCTGCGGGCCTCGCGGGAGAACAAGGGCGAGCCTCCGCTGACCCGGGCACGCATCGTCGAGGCCGCTGTCGCGCTGCTGGACGACGAGGGCATGGGCCGGTTGACGATGCGGCGGCTGGCCGAACGGCTCCAGGTGGGTGCGACCACGCTGTACTGGCACGTGGCGACCAAGGACGATGTCGTCGATCTCGCGGTCGATGCCATCTTCGGGGAGACCCAGGTTCCGGACCGGCACACCGAGAGCGCGCGCGACGACATCGCAACCCTCGTCAACGACTGGCGCAAGGCGATGCTCCAGCACCCCTGGGCGGCCACCGTCCCCGCACGTCAACGGCCGCTCATGGGGCCCAACTTCCTGGCATGGATGGAGTTCCTCCAGACCGCGCTGGTGCGCGCCGGACTGACCGGCAAGCGGCTCAACGCGGCGACATGGGCGCTCTACAACCACGTGATGGGCGCCACCGCCACCCAGTCCAGCCTGCAACTCTCCGCCGAGGAGACCCGGATGGGGCAGGAGTATCTGGAGGCCCGGCGCGAGCAGTACCCGACCGTCGCCGCGAACAACTACATCGCCGACGACGACTGGGACGCCAACTTCCGGCTCGGACTGGAATTCCTCCTCGACGGAATCGAGTCGGGCTCCCGGCGCTGAGCCACGAGGGGCCGCCTCGACGAAAAAAATCTTCGATTCCCGTGAACTTTGCTGCCGGACCCGTCATCGAACCCTGTGTACGGCCCGATGACGGAGGACAGCACCAGGCAGGGAGGTTGAACGGCAGCCATGACACGTAACGAGGACCTGACCACCGGAGAGAGCGCTCAGGGGGCCGCAGGGACGGGCGCCCGCCGGGCCCCGTCGCGGAGCTGGTCCGGTCGTCCTGCGCGGGTCGTCGTGGCCGCTGCCGCAGCGCTGGCGGCGGGGGGTCTGCTGGCGGGCTGCGGGGACAAGGACAGCGACGCCTCGGACAAGACCGGCCGGAACGCCGCACCTGCGGGCTCGTCCCACAAGACAGCGGACGGCGCCGGCACGGACGGCGGCGGCACAAGCGGGGGCAGTGGGAACGGCGGCAGCACCGGTGGCGGCCTGAAGACCTCCGGCTCCGCGTCCTCGAAGAGCGGCAGCACGGGCAAGGACAGCGCGCACACCGGCTCCAGCACCTCGGGCTCCGCCTGTACGGCCGAGGACCTGAAGGGGTCGATCGGCCCCAACCACCCGGGCGCTGGCCAGGAGAACTTCGCGATCGTTCTCACCAACAAGTCCGGGAGCACCTGCACGGTCCACGGTTTCCCCGGGTTCGCCTTCCTGAACAGCGACGGCGACCAGGTCTCCCTCGACCCGGAGCGCGACGGCAGTGGAGCGACGACGCGGACGGTCGAGCTGTCCCCCGGCAAGAGCGCCTGGGCGCCGCTCTCGTACACCAACCCCGAGATGACCGACGTCCCGACCGTCACTCCGGACTCCGCGCTCATCACCCCGCCCGACCAGCGGGCCTCCATCCGCGTCGACTGGTCCGGCGGTCCGGTCTCGGCAACCGGCAAGGCGTCCGTGCCGAAGGTCGGCCCGCTCTCCGCAGGCACCGGCAGCTGACCCGCCTTCCAGGACCGACGGGGCTCTCTCAGCCGGTGGCCGGCCCCGTCATCCCCTCCGCAGCACCGCTCGGTGCCCCTCGGAACGGCCCTGGCGAGGGTGCGCACCGGGTGTGCGTAGCGCGGAGGGGCCAGGGAAGGAGCGCGGCCGAACCCCGTGCCGACGTCCGGGACTCCCCTCACCTCCGAGCGAGGGACCCGTACGCCGGTCGGCCGCGCTCCACCCGCAACTGTGCCCCCGCGCCGCCCGGCTCCCTACCCGAGTCGGCCGGTGCGGGGGCACTCGTCACCACGGCATCCACGCTGTCGCTAAGTGGTGCAGTGCTTCTCCTTCACGGCGTTCGGGGTGACGTCCTTGACGAATCGCTGGATGGCCTTGCGGCGGTCCTTGACGTCTTCGGGGTACTGGTGGTCCAGGTCGCCGAACCGAAACTCCAGCAGGAGGTACTTCGCGCCCTTGGTGCCGCACTCCGCTGCGACCACCGCGCCACGGTCGGCGAACGCGCCCCTGCCGGGCACCGGAAGGCCGCGCAGCGGCGTCACGTGCTTGAGCGTGTCCTCCTTCAGAGTCGTGACGGGATCCACTCGCTCGTTCAAGCCGGTCCGGCCGAAGGTGACCGCGTCGCGGCCGTCCACCTCGATGGTGCACCCGGTGTCGGACGTCACCAGCGTGCGGTCGGCCTCCTTGAGCTTCTTGCCGTCGGGCGGCAGGAGGGGGCTGAGCACGCTCTGTTCGACGGAGGTTCCGCAGACCTTCTTCGGAACGGCGAACTCCCGCCCGTCGTCGGAGCAGCCGACGGCGAACAGGGCGAGAGCGAGGGCGAGAGCTGCGGCTCCCGACCCCCGCCGTGTCAGCCTTCCGTGCACTGGCCGACTACCTTCCCGCAATGCGCTCTGCCTCGTCCTTGCCATGGTCGGCCGCCCTGCCGAACTGGTCCTTCACTCCGTAGTCCGTGACGTAGCCCTCGCGGTCGTTGGCGGTCCCCGGAGGGTCGGCCCAGTCGCCGTGCTGCTCCTGCCACAGCTTCGCGAGCTCGGTGAGCTGGTTGGTGCGCGCCTTGCTGGCCTCGATGTTCTTCAGGGTCCCGTCGGCGGCGATACGGGCCTGCTCGTCCTCGGTGTATGCCCTGCTCAAGGCGAACGCAGTGAGATCGAGATGCCCGGCGACCGGGGCGATTGGGGGGATGAGCCTCAACGCTGTGGCCGCCCCGGCGTACGTCCCGAAGCTCTTCCACCCGGCTTTCTTCTGTTCGTCCGCGCTCTGGTCGGCGATTGCCTGATGACGGGCCTCCTCCAGGAAGCCCATGGTGCGCCCGCTGCGGGTGATGGCGTCCGAGGGGTCCTTCGTCTCGGTCACGATGTCGTTGACGATGGCCCGGTTCATGGACTCATTGAGGATTGCGTAACCCTCCGGAGTCTGGGACACCTGCTTGCTGAGCTCCAGCAGCTTCGCCTCGTCCAGCGGGCCCTCGCCCAGGGGGGCGCTCATCGTGGCGTGCACTTCCGTGCCGTGATTGCCGAGGAGATGTGCCACGTCCCCGCGCAGCTCGGGCATCAGGTCGTCCTTCTTCGCCGCGAGGCGGTCGAAGATGTTGTGGAATGCCTCGTTCTGCGGCCCGGTGTGCTCGGCGTACTTGGCGTCCGGGTCGTCGGGGTTGAGCCCGCTGCCGCCCGCGTAGAGGGCATCGCCCAGGGCCTCGGCGGCGCGGTTCGGGGAGAGCGAGTCCTCGGGGACGAACTCCCGGTCGTTGAGGTAGTAGTCGGCCGCTTCCTTGTCCTTGAACAGGTCGGTCGCGAACTCCGGGTTGTGACTGACTGCCTTGAGGAAGCCGGTCATCGGGTCTGCGCTGCGTTCCCCCTGGTGGGCGGGATCGAGGTCGGTGTTCTGATACATCATGATGGGCCACACTCTGCCCTTCTGCCCGATCCCTTTGTCGAAGGTGCGGAGCTCCTTCTCGTAGTCGCGCAGGAAGTCCGTGTCGAACTTGCCCTTGCCCATCAGGCTGCCCATGACCTGGAAGCCGAACGGGCCGTTGGGGAGGTCCTCGCCCGGGCGTCCGATCGGCTTGTTGCCCAGGTTGATGAGGTCCTGCTTCCACTTCATCATCTCCGGGCTCTTTTCCCGGGACGCGGTCGCGAGCGTCATGCCCAGGTTGTCCCGCAGCCGTGACAGCTCCTTGCCCTTCGCGCTGTCGGCTTTGACCTCGAGGCCATCGCCGGGCATCATCCGCCAGAACTCCAGGGTTTCCTTCGGCGACAGCTGCTTGGCCAGCCCCTCCGCGAACCCCGGGTTGTTCCGCTGGATTTCGGCCAGGTCGTTGAGCGCGTCAAGGTTGGTCATGGTGATGTCGTCATCGTCCGCTGCTTCCTTGGACAGCTTCTTGATCAGGTCGGCGGCCTTCTTGGCGTCAGCGCCGCCGGTGACCCTCTGGATGTCCTCGTAGCTGTCCCAGTTGGCGCCGGAGAAGTCGTGCGCGTTCTTCACCAGCTGCCTCAGACCATCGGCGAGGTTGTGCTGTGTCGCGGCAGCGGCTCGGAGTATCTTCTCGATCTGCACCTTGGCCGCTTTGACTTTCTTGTCCGACGCTTTCTGCTTTGCCTCATCGGCGTAGCACATGGAGTCGGTGATCGTGCCGTCACTCGCGACGAGCAGGCCGTCGGCGCGGAGGTCCTCGACGACCTTGTGCAGGTCCGACTGGTGCTTGTGCATCCGCTGGCGGGCAAGCTTGATCGCCTGGTGGATGCTCTTGGCCTCGTCCGCCGCGTCGTGGAACTCGCGGGCCACCTTGACGACGAACGGCTTACCGGTGTTGGCGGCCTCGCCCGTCCAGTGGGCGCTCGTGGCCTGCTTCTCCAGCCTGACGACATCGGCGCCCTCGCCCTTGCCGGTGGCAATCTTGTCGAACTCGTCCTTGATGCCCTTCCACTTGGTGATGGCAGTGTCCAGCTTGTCGAACTTCAGTTCGCTCAAGTCGCGATACGACACCATTTCGATGGCCACGGATGATGCCTCTCAGCTGTGCTTCGTGTCGGAGTCGTTGTGGAAGTACTCGGAGATCTTGGAGGCGTCGTTCATGGCGAGGACGATGTCCTGCTCGTGCTTCTCGTGGGACTTGGTCGTGTAGTCCAGGCCGTTGGAGATCAGACCGAAGCCGCTCTTGAGGGTGCTGACCTGCGTGTTCCAGTTGTCGTTCACCTTCAGCAGGGCGTTGGCGAGATCGCCGAGGCCGCCCTCGTTGAGCAGGTAGATCGCGGCGGTGTGCGTCTCGGCGCGAGCGTCGTCCGCCTTGTTCTGGACGCGGCCGTGCAGCTCGAAGGCCATGTCGCCGATCTTCCCCAACTCGTCGCTCTCCACTGTGAGATCGACCTTCGAGCCTCCGGAGCTGTCGGGAGTCTCCGCCCCGTTCAGCTGAGTCCGTGCGGCCTCCGCCCCAGCTGTCTTGTGGGTCGCCCATTCCTGCTCGAACGACATCAGCGCCTCCCCGTTGTGAACTTGTCTGTCAACAGACCCTTGCGCTCAAGCTTCGACTGTTCTACCTGAGTACTACTGTGCGCCAACTGTAGGACGCAACCACTCTGCCACCAGGTTGCATGTCAGCGGACTGCCGCCGGGCGAGAGTCTTCGAGCCGTCCGGCACTCACGCCCGGTGCTGAGCACCGTGGCGGCTCTTCTGCCCGGGCAGCCGAGGTTCGGCAGCTGCCGGACAGGGGCGCAGGCCGGCGTTGATGGCGAGGAAGGTGAGGACGTCGGCGAGGAGCCGTAAAAGCTTCAGTTCCGCCTGGCGCATCTCGCGCCCGCCGTACGGATGGCGGCGGCGCTCGGCTTGTCCCGCGTACTGCGGGGCGGCGTGGGGCCGTCGTAGCCCTCGATGCGGCGGCAACACGGACCAGCCCTCTCGGCTACCCTCGGCCGACGTGACCGCTTCCGACACCCCGCCGACCTCGCGCTTCCTCGTCCACCACGATTACGGCATGGGTGGCTTGTGGTGGTGGATCCGGGCACGGTCGCGCCGCGAGATCTTGGAGAGGTGTGCGGAGGTCGAGGTGATCGATACTCCGGACCAGGTCGCGCAGGCGGACACATGGGATCTGGACGAAGTGGACATCGACGCACCGGTTATGCCCGCCGGCCTGGACGAACTGCGGGCCACGCGCGACGCTCAGCGCACCCTGCCCGGCTTCGGCGCGCTCGCGGACAGGGAGATCGTCCACCTTCGGCGCCGTGGTGACTACGGGGACGACGACCCGGCGGTCTATCTGATGGAGGTGGGTTCCGACGGCCGCAGGCTCCGGCAGGTGGAGCTGGCCGAGGACGGGACCGCTCTCAGAAGCGGTCCGGACGACTGGATCTTCAACCCGCCGGTCGTCGACCTCTTCGATCCCGAACTGGCAAGCATGGAGATCAGCCGGGAAGAGTTCGAGTCTCAGTGGCGCCGCGCCCGCCACGACGACAGCTATGCGTAGTTGCCGCCCGATTCCGGCGGGCACGCCACGCAGCACCTCAAGGTGCGCCCGACGCTGCGCTGCGACGGCCTGCACGACCGGTTCAACGCAGCGTCCGACGTCACCCGGCAGAACTTCAGGGCTCCAGGTCAGGAAGCGAACTTGACCGACGATGCCTTGTCATTGAACGACGCGCGCACGTTTTTGCAACTGGCCGACTTCACGGTCTCGGTCGAGCCTTTGTAGTTGGCGTGTTCGTAGAGACGCACCGGGCGGGTGGTGTGGTTGCAGACAGAACTCGTCTTGTCGTTGAATCCGAACTTTCCCAGCCAGGGAAGGTTGTAATTCGTCAGAACCATTGGGGCGTCGGCCCCCTTGTTCAGGTTGTGGTTCTTGTAGAGGCAAACCACCCCCCACGAGCACGCTTTCTTGCCCTGGCCATCGGCCACGGTCACGGTGCGCGGGGCAGACGTGACTGCCTGAGCGGGGATCGACGCTGTTCCCGCGAGTAGCGCGGCGCCGACCAGCAGCGGAATCCGGTGTTTCATACGTTCCTCCTTCGAGGCGCGATCAACGACGCTTACTGATCTGCGCCCGGTACCGAACGCGGAAACTTGTTTCCGGTGAATTCCCTCGAAGGAGAAGAACGGCCCGTCACACAATGAATGTTGGTCGCCGCGGATTCACGGGCTCCTGAACAATCCCCGAGGCCGCACGCAGTCGGATTGTGTTCCGCGCTCACTCTTGCCGATGACCCCGGCCGTCCCGCGACGGCGGCTGCCCGCACCTCCGGCCGAGGTGCGGGCAGGGGCACCGAGGGGACGGTGCGGGTCAGTCGTTGGTGGTGACCCGCACGTAGTCGACGGTCATTTGCTGCGGAAAGTTCGTGGAGCCGTCCGGGTCGCCGGGCCAGTAGCCGCCGACGGCGAGATTGAGGATCAGGAAGAACGGCTTGTCGAAGACCCATGGGTTGCTGCCGACGTCGGCAGGCGTGCGCGTCTGGTAGACCTTCCCGTCCACCGACCAGCTGACGGAGCCCGGGGACCAGTCGATGGCAAAGGTGTGGAAGTCGTCGGCGAAGGCCGCGCCGTCGGGCAGGGTGTATCCGGCGCCGATACCGCCGGAGCCGGAGTAGCCGGGACCGTGCAGGGTGCCGTGCACCGTTCCCGGCTCGAAGCCGACGTTCTCCATCACATCGATCTCGCCGCAGGCGGGCCAGCCGACGCTCCCGATGTCGTCACCGAGCATCCAGAAGGCCGGCCACATGCCCTGGCCGCGTGGCACCTTGATGCGCGCTTCGACGTGACCGTGGGTCTGGGTGAACTTGCCGGCGGTGTTCAGCCGTGCCGAGGTGTACTCGCATGTGCCGTACCAGCACTGGTAGTTGCCGGGGTTCTCCTTGCGGGCGGTGATGACGAGGTTGCCGTTGCCGTCGAGCGTGGCGTTGTCGGTGCCCGGGGTGTAGTACTGCCGCTCATGGTTGTTGACGTTGTCGCCGGTCTCGGTCTGCCACTTGCCGCTGTCGACGGGAGCGCCTGCTGGGCCGTCGAAGTCGTCGGAGAAGACGACCGCTTGGGTGTCGCTGCGGCGGTGCCCGGTGTCCTTGGCGTCGGCCGACGCTGTGGCGGGCAGCAGCGCGGTGGTGACGCAGCACAGCAGCGAAGCACCGCACACAGCTGTGCGGTATCGCCAGGAAAGTCTCACGCGCCAGGAGAGTCTCACGTCAGCCCGTCCTTTCGTGGGGGATGGACGTAGGGCCTGCGCATGACAAAGAGCGCCACGGAGGTTCGCGGTGGCGAGTGCGGCAGGCCCGGGCTTTCTTGATGACTTGTTGTAAGCGCGCCCGATCGAGCCGTCAAGGCTTTGGTCCAGACCTGAGTGTGTTCAAGAAGCGATGGCAAGCCCCATCCGGTTCCGGCCGGTCACCGGTTTCAACGCTCCACGGGATGGCGTGGGTGCCGATCCGCCGACCCCGGTGCGAAGGGCTTCTGACCTGCGTATCAACGGCGTGTTTCAGGTGCGCGGTGACGTTCGCACGATCGGCGTGCCACGACGGCACCTCGCTGCCGGTCCCAACTCCCCGTTGGATGGCTGAAGCTGCAGGGGGAGGAAGCGTCTGTCAGGTGACCGCACGGCAGCCGATCACGAGGTGATGCTGCTGAACATGGCCGGTCCACAGGACGGATCCCCTTTGACAGCGGACGAGAGCACCGCATAACTTCCCGATCACCTGCGCCGCACGAGGATCCGAGGGAGGGCAGCGCCGTGCCGACTCTGTGTCTCACCCAGCGCCGTTACCTCGACCTGCGGCGGTCCACCAGCACGGGATGTTGAGCGGCACTCTCCCCGCTCCCTCGTTCACGCACCATCACCCTGGACCGCCATGCCCTCCGCCCGCATATCGCGGCGGCTCTCGCGGCGCGGCCTGCTGTCGCTGGCCGCCGCGTCCGCCGCCACCGCCCCCGGTTCCGCACTGCTCACCGCCTGCGGCACCGGTGCCGCCTCCAGCGGCAAGGTCGTTCCCTTCTACACGACCGAGTCGGACCCCAAATCGCTCGCCTTCTACCGCTCCGTGATCAAGAAGTTCGAGCGCAAGCACCCCGGCGTCACCGTGAAGATGACGCTGTACTCGGACGAGAACCAGCTCCAGTACCTCCAGTCGGCCATGCAGACCGGCACCGACATCGGCGTCTTCGCACCGCCCGCCGCGAACATCCTCGACTGGGCCGTGAAGGGCTATCTGCTGCCCCTCACCGGCATGGTCGAGGAGATCGGCGAGAACGACTTCCTGCCCGGAACCCGCATCCTGCACCGCGGCGAGGACTACGCGATGCCGTTCCAGGCCAACGCCTCGGCCCTCTACTACCGCAGGGATCTCCTCGACAAGGCGGGCATCGATCCGCCGCGCACCTACGGCCAGTTCCTCGGCGCCGTAAGCGAGCTGCACGGCAAGGACGGCATCGACGGCATCTCGTCCGGCGCGGGCAACACCCCGGGCCTGACGACCCAGTTCCTCGCCCCGTACGTCTACCAGGCGGGCTGGGACTACTACGGGCCCGAGGGCGAGGTCCTGTTCGGCAAGGAGGAGGTGCTCGACGCGGTCAAGCGGCACGTCGCGATCATGCGGTACGGGCGCAAGGGCGCGTACAACACCAACTACCCCGACCTGATGAACACCTACATCTCAGGGAAGGCCGCCTTCGCCACCATGGCAGGCCGGCTCGGCGTGAACCTCGCCCAGCAGAACCCGAAGATCGCGGAGGTCACGGGCGTCCTGCCGGTCCCGGCGGGGCCGTTCCGGACGGGGCGGCTGGCGTACGGCGGCAAGAACCAGTACAGCGTCTTCGCGCACACCCGGCACAGACGCGAGGCAAGGGCCTTCCTCAAGGAGCTGACCACCGGCGAGAACGCGCTGAAGTTCTCCCTCACCGTCCCCGGGCACCTCGTCCCGCCGCTGAAGTCGGTCAAGGCCCGGCTCCGCGCGGAGATCGGCCACTCGAAGGACCCGTATCTCAAGAAGCACGGCGACTGGGTGCGCACCATCCTCGATCTCGTCCCGCACGCGATGAGCCCGGACATGGCCATGGGCTCGGTCGTGAACGGGCGCTACGACGGCAAGCTCTCCAATCCCTGCCCCTGGGCGGGCAAGGCGTGGGCGCCGCCGCCGGCCGACGCCTCGATGGTGCAGTCGATCCTGCTGCGCGGCGACGACCCCGAGCAGGCGTGGCGCCGGGCCGTGGACCAGTTCGCCTTCGCGGCCCGCGACTGGCGGAAGGCCAACCCCGAGTGGAGGCCCGCCGCATGAGTTCGCCGAGACCGGGGCGCGCGCTCCAGTACGTGTGCCTGGCAGCCGTGGTGCTCGTCGCCGATCTGCCGCTGCTGTGGATCCTGTTCACAGCCGTCAAGCCGGACGAGGAGATCATCGCCTATCCGCCGACGTTCCTCCCGCACGAGGTCACGCTCGACAACTTCCGCACGCTCTTCGAGATCTCGTCCTTCGGTACGTATCTCGGCAACTCCCTGATCGTGGCCGCGTTCTCGACGCTGCTCGTCGTCGTACTGGGTACCTGCGCCGCCTACGCGCTCGTCCGGTTCCGGATCCCGGGGCTGGGCTGGGTCGGCGAGCTGTCGCTGTTCGCGTATCTGGTGCCGCCGATCCTGGTGCTGGTGCCGGTCTCACAGCTCGTGGCACGGTTCGGGCTCGCCAACAACCTGGTCGCGCTGATCGTGATCTACACGGCCACACTGCTGCCCTTCGCGCTGTGGACGCTGCGCTCGTACTTCCATGGGCTGACCGTCGAGCTGGAGGACGCGGCGATGGTCGACGGCTGCACCCGCTTCGGCGCGTTCGTACGGGTTGTGCTGCCGCAGTCGGTGCCGGGGATGGTCGCCACCGCCGTGTTCGCCTTCAACGCGGCCTGGAGCGAGTACCTGTTCGCCTCCACGCTGATGGCCGATCCGGAGAAGCTGACGCTCAGCCCCGGTCTTTCGCTCCTCATGGACCAGACGAGCGTCTACTCGTGGGGCGTCCTGATGGCCGCCGCGCTGATCGTCGTCGCGCCCGTGCTGGTGCTGTTCGTGTTCGTCCAGAAATTCCTCGTCGGCGGCATCGGACAGGGAGCCGTGAAATGAAGAGTCTGTCCGACCGCGTGCTCGGCACCCTCATGCTGGTGCCTGCGCTCCTGCTGCTGCTCGTCTTCGCCGTCTACCCCTTCCTCGCCTCGGTCTTCGACAGCTTCTTCCATGTCGACTTCCTCACCCGCGAGCACACCTTCCTCGGCCTCGACAACTACCGGCGGCTGTGGGAGGACCCCGCCGTACGGGGCGCGTTCGGGCGCAGCGTGCTGTGGGTCGCTGGGAACGTGGTGATCCAGGCCGTCGCCGGGGTCGCCGTCGCGCTGCTGCTCAACGCCGGGCTGCGGGGGCAGGCCGTGGCGCGCGGACTGGTCCTCTTCCCGTACGTCGTGCCGGCGGTGGTCGCCGCGCTGGTGTTCCGCTTCGCCTTCAACGACACCTCGGGGATGGCCGGTCATCTGCTGCGGACGCTCGGGCTGAGCGACAGCCTCGTGAACCCGTTCGCCGACCCGGCCACCGTGATGGCCGCGCTGGTCGCCGTGAACTGCTGGAAGTACGTGCCGTTCATCGTGATCGTCGTCCTGGCGCGGCTCCAGACGCTGCCGGGCGAGCTGCGCGAGGCTGCGGCGCTGGACGGCGCCGGTCGGTTCGGGGTGTTCCGCTACGTCACCCTGCCGTGGATCGCGCCCGCGCTGATCGTCGCCATGCTGATGCGCACGATCTGGACGGCGTACGACTTCGACCTGCCGTACCTGCTCTCCGGCGGCGGTCCGATGGACACCTCGACCACCGTCCCGCTGGAGATCCGCAAGCTTGCCTTCTCGGACCAGGATCTGGGGTCGGCGTCGGCGCTGGCGGTGTGCGTGGCGATCCTGCTGGTCGCGGGCGCGCGGCTATATCTGCGCGCGTACCGGGCCGCCGAGGACGCGGCGAACTAGACGTGCCCCGCGAGTCCTGCCGGGAAGGGGGGTGCCCCTGTCCGTGCACTGCGGGGTGCGGTTTGCGCCGTGGCTTGTCGCGCAGTTCCCCGCGCCCCTGACGGGGCACAATCCGGCCCCCGACTTCCCTGTCCACGTCAGCTCTACGAAAGGCACCACCGCACATGTCCGACGTGATCGACGCCGTTGCCGGTACGCATGCCACGCTGCGCGCGTACCGGGAGCAGGCGTGCGCGCATACGCAGGGCGCCCATGATGCGCTGCTCTCCGGCACCGAAGAGTTCGACCGATCCGGGCGCGCGGCCCTCGCGGCGTACGCCGCCATGCTGGACGGCGCACCCGCGCTTGCCGCGCACTACCGGGGCCTGGCCCCGGCGCCCGCCCCGTCGGCCCGCTTCGCGGCGCTCCGGCGCCACGCCGACCTCCTCGTCCTCGCCCCGTCCACGGCGACCCCGAAGGACATCGCGGCCCTGACGGAGGCGGGCTGGAGCGCCCCGGACATCGTCGCGGCCTCGCAGCTCGTCGCGTTCGTCACCTATCAGGCGCGGCTCGCGGCCGGGCTGCGTGCGCTCGGCGGTATCCCGGCCGAGGGCGGCGAACCACCCGCGTACGAGGTCGCGAGCGAGGGCCGCCCGTTCACCCTCGACGCGCTGGAGTGGGACGTGTGGGTGGAGACCGTGGACGTGGAGCGCGCCACGCCCGAACAGCTGGCCGTGTTGGAGGAGTCGCTGCCGACGGCGAAGACGTCCCCGTACTACCTGGCGCTCGTGCACGACGTGACGGCGCTGCGCGAACGCTCACGGCTCTACAACGCGATCATGTACGCGCCGCGTGGCCTGGACCGCCGCGACCGGGAGATTGCCGCGCTCGCGGTCTCGCGGGTGAACGGCTGTGTGTACTGCGCGTCCGTGCACGCGCGGCGTTTCGCACAGCTCCACAAGGACGCAGCGCCGGCCGAGGCGGTCCTGCGCGAGGGTGCGGAGGCGGACACGGGGACGGCCCGCCGTCGCGCGGTCACCGACTTCGCGGTACGCCTCACCCGCGAGCCCAACCAGCCGCTCGACCTCACGGCGCTGCGGACGGACGCGGGCCTGAATGACACGGAGATCCTGGACCTGGTCCACGTCGTCGCCGTCTTCGCCTGGGCCAACCGCCTGATGCTCACCCTGGGCGAGCCCCGCCCGACCTCCTCGATCTCCAAGGAGCCCACAGCATGACCGCGATCCCCGACCACCCCCTCATCGACGCGGCCCACCGCCTGGCCGACGACGTCCTTTCCCCCGCCGCCGAGACGCACGACCGCGAGGGCGTCACGCCCGAGGCCATCGCGGCCGTCAAGGCATCGGGCGTGCTGGGGGTCAACGCACCCGCGGCGTACGGGGGCGCGGAGGCCCCGGCGGCCGTCGGCCGGGAGATCGCCGAGATCCTGGCGGGCGCTTGCTGCTCGACGTTCTTCGTCCAGGCCCAGCACCACACGCCGGTCCACACGCTGGCCGCGGGCGGCAAGGACGCGGAGGCGGCGCGCGAACGCTGGCTGCGTCCGCTGAGCGAGGGCACGCAGCTCGCCGGGATCGCCTTCTCGCATCTGCGCGCCCACCCGCAGCTGCCGGTGCGGGCGACGCGGGTGCCGGGCGGCTGGCGCTTCGACGGGCGGGTGCCCTGGTACACGGGCTGGGGCCTCAACGACCTGTTCCTGCTGGGCGGCGCCACGGAGGACGGCGAGGTGGTCTTCGCCGTCGCCGAGCCCCGCGAGCAGCCGGGCCTCGCCCCCACACCCCCGCTGCAGCTCGCCGCGCTCACCGGGTCGCGTACGGTCGGGCTGCTGCTCGACGGCCTGGTACTGCCCGACGACGCGGTGGCCCTCCGCACCCCGCACGAGCGCTGGGCGACGGACGACCGGCCCAAGAACACCAACACCAACCCGGCCGTCTTCGGCGTCGCCCGTGCCGCCCTCGACCTCCTCGACGCCTCCGGCGACGGCGAGGCGAAGGAGACCGCGGACGTCCTCCGCTCCCGCCTCGACGCGGTCCGTCGCGACGCCTACGCCCTCGTCGACGACATCCCGCCCACCGAGCGCCTCGACGACCGGCTCGCGGTCAAGACCCGCGCCTACGACCTGATGCGCGCCGCCACCACGGCCGCCGTCGTGGCCGGCGGAGGCCGTGCCTTCGGGCTCTCCAACCCGGCCCAACGCCTTGCCCGCGAGGGGCTGTTCCTCGTCGTCCAGGGCCAGACGTCCGAGGTCCGTACGGCCCATCTGCGGGCCCTGCGCTCCTGAACCGCCCCGCCCCTCCGTTGTTCCGGTGAGAGGGTTCCCCTGCCTGCTCGACGCGGGCTGCGGGTTCGTTGTGGCTGGTCGCGCAGTTCCCCGCGCCCCTTGGGGCGCGTCCCTCCCGCTGGGGCTTGGGCAGTCTGCTCCCCCAGCCTCCGGCTGGGAGGTGCCACCAGGGGTACCCCCTGCTCGAAGAGCTTGGGGGAGCAGGGTGGGCAAGCGCAGCCCCCCATGCCGGGTACGCAAGAGGCGCCGGGCAAGCATTAGTCGGCGGGTACCCAGCGCAGCACGTCGCCGGGCTGACAGTCGAGTGTGCGGCAGATCGCGTCGAGCGTCGTGAACCGCACCGCCTTCGCACGGCCGTTCTTCAGCACGGCGATGTTGGCGGGACAGCTCCCCTCCTCGAAGCCGTGCCCCTCCGCCGGCCGCTGGCCAACGGAGGGGCTGGAGGAACGAGGGCAACCTCCTGACCGGCAGAGCGGTCACCTAGGTGCCCGAAGTGGTCGGGCGTCTGACCGGAAGGATCACCGCCGTGTCCCAGAAGCTGCGTAAGGCCGTCGTCGCGGCGGCCACCCTGTCCTTCGCCGCCGTGCTGTCGGCGGGGTGCTCTTCCGGCGACGACTCCCCGAGGGAAGGCGTACGCGAGAAGACAGGAGGCAAACGCGCCTCCGAAATCGCCCGCCCCTCCCAGCCTCCGCTCGGCAAAGCGGAGCTGAGAAGGGCGCTGTTACACAAGGGCGAAGTCGAGGGCGTCGACGTCGAACCCGTGCCAGGGGACGAGGCCGCGGCACGGCTCGCGCTGACGGGCCCAGGTGCGAAACCCGCAGGGTGTGCGCCGCTGGCGCACATGGCCGCGCACACCTCGGTCCCCGCGCCGAAGTCCCGAGGGGTTGTCACGACCAGCCGGAAGGACGGACTGACCACCTCCGTCGGGCTGATGGGCCACCAGGCGGGGGACGCCACGAAGATCGTCGCGAAGGTCAGAGCGGCCGTGAAGAAGTGCGCCGACGGATTCCGGGACGAGGTCGGCAGCTACCGGGACGTCGTCGCCCTCCCGGACCCGACGGAGGGCGACGAGGGGGTGTCCTACTCCCTGAAGAGCACCGTGGACGGCGAGCGTATGCCCCTGACCTTCACCGTTGTCCGCTCCGGCTCCACACTCGCCGTCTTCTTCGGCACCAACCTCATCGAGCCGGACAAGACGGAACCCGCCCCTGAAGTGATGCGCGCGCAACTCGCCAAGCTGCCCGACTGAGTCACCGGCGACGGGACCGCAGTGGCGGGGCGCCGAAGCACCATGCTGCATCGACGTGGCTGTCGCGGCCTGTCGCTCGCTGCGCGGCTGAACGCCGGGCGGTGTTGCATCCGGAGTCTTGCTGCTTGGCTGCCGTCAAGCTGGAGGGGCGTCCGGTGCAGCGGCTTCGAGGTCGGCGATGCTGCCCGACATGATGGTCCGTACGTGCTCGGTGATGTGCTCCGCAGGCCAGTCCCACCAGGCCACGGCCAGCAGCCGGGCGACGTCCTGGTCGCTGTAGCGGGTGCGGATGAGGCGGGCCGGATTGCCGCCGACGATCCCGTAGTCCGGCACATTGGTGGTGACCACGGCGCCGGAGGCGATGATCGCGCCGTGTCCGATCCGTACGCCGGGCATCACCATCGTGCTGTGGCCGAACCAGACATCGTTGCCGACGACGGTGTCTCCTCGGTTCGGCAGTCCGGTGAGCAGGTCGAAGTGCTCGGACCAAGAGCCGCCCATGGTGGGGAAGGGAAAGGTCGAGGGGCCGTCCATGCGGTGGTTGGCGCCGTTCATGATGAACCGGACTCCCGTACCCAGCGCGGAGAACTTGCCGATGATCAGTTTCTCCGGCCCGTAGTGGTAGAGCACATTGGGCGTCTCGAAGGCGGTGGGGTCGTCCGGGTCGTCGTAGTAGGAGAACTCCCCGACCTCGATCAACGGGGACTTCACCAGCGGCTTCAGCAGCACCACCCGCGGCTGCTCAGGCATCGGATGGATCACCGTCGGGTCGGCAGGCACAGGCATGGTGAGCGGTTCCTCAGGGGGCGTGGGTCGGTGTCCCGTCCATGATCGCGGCACCGCGCCCGCCTGGACACCGATTTACCGTCTGCACACGACTCGCCACCGGCGACGGCCGGCACCGTGCCGGCCTCTTCCAAGAGGAGACCGGCAAAGCCGTCACGGCATACGTCCACTGCCCCTGACCGGTCACTCGGCCACTCCGGCGCCCAAAGCTGCCGCACACACGGGGCCGTGCCCCCTCGCCCCCCGATCCCCTTCGGCTCTCCGGGCGGCGCCGAACTGGCCGCGCCCGGGCACGAGTTGGTCCAGGTGGACGGCGTCGACGTCAATGAGCTCCCTGACGGACGGGGTGTCGGGGATGGGGCATCAGACGCAGATCAGCGTCTGCTGGCCTGATGCGACGAGCTTCCGCTGACCGTCCTGGGCGCCGAACACCTCCAGTCGGCACACGGTCAGCGTTCGTCCGGCCTTCAGGACTGTTCCGACGGCCTCGATGTGATCGCCGACGGCGGGTGCGAGGAGGTTGACCTTGTACTCCACGGTGAGCACCGAAGTGTCTTCGGGGAAGAGCGTGAACGCGGCGTAGCCGCCCGCGCTGTCCGCGATGGCGCTGGTGGCTCCGGCGTGGAAGTAGCCGTCCTGCTGGGTGACTTCAGGCCGACTGGGCAGAACGATGTGCACGCGACCTGGTCCGATGTGGGATATGCGGGCACCGAGGTGACCCATGAGTCCCTGGCGGTCGAAACTCTTCTGGATGCGGGCCTGAATCTCGGGACTTGCCTCTTCCAGGCCGGCCTGATCGTCCATGTGACCTCCTTGAGTGATCGTTGCGTCCGGTCGGCGGTAGAACGGGCACGAGCGATCAGCCTCTGATCACGCAGAAGGGATGCCCGGCCGGATCGGTGAGAACCCGCCACCTGCTCTCGTTCGGCTGGTGATCCGGTTTGCCCGCGCCCAGCTCCAGCAGCCGGGCCTCGGCCTCGTCCAGGTCATCGACCGCGAAGTCGAGATGAAACTGCTGAGGGACGGTCTGATCGGGCCAGCTCGGAGCCCGGTGGTCGGCGACCCGTTGAAAGCCGAGGAAGAGTCCGTCCTCACAGGTGAGGCCGGCGAAGTCGGCGTCGGATTCCGGGTGGGGTTGGTAGCCGGTGGCCTGCTGATAGAACGCCGCCAGAGCCGGCGGATCAGGGCAGTCGAGCGTTATCGCGCGCAACTTCATCTGCAGGGGCATGGCAGCTCCGAGTCGATCGGTGGACTTCAGCGCTGCACACCCTAGAGGTGGCCACCCGCTCGCCGACCCGCGCGCTGATGCGACGCCCCCGTCGGCAACGACGGACGGGCCGATGCGGTCATCCCGGCCGAGAGCACCGATGCACGCATGCGGCGCGCTCCTGCGGCTCCTTATCGACGTCGAGGTCGTCGCGCCGGCCGAGCTGCCTGGTCGCCCAGCTCACCGATCGATGGGGCACCCGTCCCAGCGGTACCGGCAAAACCATCTGGGCCGAGCAGGCATTGCCGCCGGGCTGTAGCCCACCGTGGTCCGATACGGACCAGAAGTCCCCGGAGTTGTGGGCGCGAGCCCAACCAGCAGCACTTCAGCGATTCCGCATTGCTGCACATCCTCCGCCGGAGACCAGTACCTGGGACGACGCGCGGCGCAGACGGACTTCTTCCCCGTCGTAGAGCATGCCGGCGAGCGCGGTCCGGTCGGTGACGTACGGCTCGATGCCCGCCCGCGCCAAAGTCCTGGCGAGGCGCTCCGGGAGGGTGTGCCGTTCGCTGTCCTGCAGTTCCACCGGTTCGCATGTGAGAGCCAGCAGGACCGCACGCGGTCCGCGGCCGGCGCCGGTGGACCGCACTCCCACCCAGCGGTCCAGTTCCTCCTCGCGGAGGGCGGCCCGGGCCTCGTCACGCAGCTCGATACTGGACAGGTACTCCATGATGATCGGCCGGCTGTAGGTGCCGGCCGCGGTCGACGCGATCTCGTCGGCCGCGATGCCGTTGCTGCGGTCGGTGCGCATGGCCAGGAACAGGTTCTCACGGACCCGCAGGTACTCCTCGGCTGCTTCGCGCGTGTGAAGGTAGGTCAAGACCTCGGCCTCCGTTCGACTCTTCATCCGTACTGGTTGGGTCGGCCTGCTCCAACGGGCTTGCGTCAGCGGTCCTTTGGGGGCCAGTTGTGGATCCTCTTGGGCCGCGGCCGGGCGTAGGTGCGTACCTTGGACGTGGACAGGCCGAGACCGACGAGGGCTTCGGCGGTCTTCACGGCCGCGGTCACTCCGTCGACGACGGGGACTCCGGTGCGTTCGGCGACGCGCTCCGTCAGGCCGGACATCCCGCCGCAGCCAAGGCAGATCACTTCCGCCCGGTCCTCCTCCACCGCTAGGGCGGCCTGCTCGGCGATGGCCTCCACGGCGGACTTCTCGTCCTGTTCCAGGTCGAGCACCGCCAGCCCGCTGGCGCGTACGGAGGCGCACCGGGCGCTCAGCCCGGCCGTGTGGAGGCGGTCCTCGATCAGGGGGACCGTACGGTCGAGGCTGGTGACGACGGAGTACGAGCGGCCGAGGAACTGGGCGGTGCTCGCTGCGGCTTCGGTGATGTCGACGACCGGAACGTCGAGCAGTTCCTGCAGCCCTTCCCTGCCGTGTTCGCCGTATCCGGCCTGTATCACCGCCTCGAACGGCTCCGGGTAGGCGCGGACGGTCTCCATCACCGCTACGGCGGCGAGATAGCTTTCGTAGTTGCCCTCGACGGACTCCGCACCGAAGTAAGGGGTCAGCGGGACGATCTCGGTGCCGGGCGACGCCGCGCCGGCGGCCTGTTGACCGATCGAGTCGGTGATGGACTGCGTGGTGTTGACGTTCACGACGAGGATGCGCATGGTTGGCCTTCTGCTGGTCGGTTCACTCGGCGGCAACGGCGATGGCCTCGCCGTCCACGTCCCGGATCGATACGGCGCGGTTTGCGATGAGCGCATACAGCGCGGCGGCGAGGGCGGCGCCGATGAACCAGGAGAATCCGGCCACGGAGTGGAAGAAGGGCACCAGGGCCAGGGCCACCGCGACTGCGGCGCTCGGCACGAAGGCCGCGACGGCCCGCGGGTTGTAGCCGCGGCGGTAGTGGTACTCGCCCTGCGTGTCGTCGGTGTAGAGGTCGGGCACGTTCACCCGGGACCTCCGCAGCAGCCAGTAGTCCGCCATGATCACGCCGAAGAGCGGGCCCAGAAGGGCGCCGAGCCCGCCGAGGAAGTAGTTGACCACGACCGGGCTGTTGTAGAGGTTCCAGGGCGTGATCACCAAGCCGAGGATCCCGGTCACCACGCCGGCCCGGCGGAAGTTCAGCCGCTGCGGAAACAGGTCGACCAGCGCGTAGATGGGCGCGACGAAGTTGGCCAGCAGATTCACCGCCACCGTCAGGACAATGAGGGCAAGCGAGGCCATCGCCAGCAGGAACATGTTCGGGATGGTCCTGACGATGTCCGTGGGACTGGTGATGACGTGCCCGTCGAGCTTGAACTGGGCCCCGCTGAGGACCACCACGATGACGGCGAAGAAGAGCATGTTCACCGGGATGCCGATCACGTTTCCCCGGACGATGGAGCTGCGGCTTCTGGCGGACCGGGTGAAATCGCAGAAGTTCAGTACGAAGGTCCCGTAGATCACCACCCACAGCGCGGCGCCCTGCAGGATCTGCAGCCACATCGCGCCGCCGGCCAGCGGTTGGTCGACGGACAGGGAGATCGAGCCGTCGGCACGGAGGAACATCCAGACCGCCAGGGCACACATGGTCAGCAGCGTCGTGGGCGCCGCGAAGGCCATGTACCGCCGGATCATCTGCATCCCGTAGCTCACGATGAGGATCTGGAGCGCCCATAGGACCAGGAAGGTGAGCCAGCCGAGCGTCGACTGGCCGAGCAGGGAGTTCGCGTCCATCCGCCTCAGCCCCGGGAACATCGCCACAAGGAGGGCGCTCAGGACGGAAGAGGCGAGGTAGGTCTGGATGCCGAACCAGGCGATCGCGACGGCACCTCGGACGCCGGCCGGTATTTTCGCCCCCTTGATCCCGAACGCGATGCGGCTCATGACGGGGAAGGGAACGCCCGTCTTGTGTCCCATGAACCCGGACAGGTTCAGCAGGAGAAACAGCAGGACGGAAGCGAGCACGAAGGCCGCCAGGATGCCCCATACGTTCAGCCCGAGCGCGAAGAGGCCGATGGCGAACGCGTAGTTCCCGAGGCTGTGTACGTCGTTGGCCCACAGGGTGAACACGTTGTAGGCGCCCCAGCGACGCCCTTCCTTCTTCGTCGGGGCGAGATCGTACGTGTACAGACCAGCGCTTGCGGCGCTGCTGGTTTCCACGGACGACCGCTCTTCCACGGCAGGCATAGCGGCTCCGGAGGGGAGGGGGAGAGGCGTGGACCGTTCTGGAGGTTTCCACAAAATGGAAGTGGATTTCCGTAGGCCAGAACGTAGTTTTCGCCAATCGACACCGTCAAGAGCTGGATGGGAAAGATTTGGCAAGTCGACAAAACGGCTCTGACCGGCTGAAAGGCCTCATGTTGGCGGCCAGGCGGCCGAACGTCCGACCGTCGGCGCGACGACGCTCCGGGCCCTCAACGCGCGGACCAGTGGCCCAACTCGGCGGTGTGCTGGGCCGCGAGGCGGATGGTGGCGTTCGGCTCCCCGTAGCCGCGGTAGCCGCCGGTGCGCTGGACCAGTTCGAAGAAGACCCGCCCCTGGTGGCCGGGTAGCAGTGGCGGAACTCCCCGTACTCGTCGCGGTCGTAGAGGATGCCCAGCTCGCGCAGCGTGGCCAGGGTGCCCTCGTCGTTGGCGACGGCGCGGCTGCGGAAAAGGCCGTAGGGGTCGGCCAGGTCGAGGCTCTCGTTCGGCTGGAGGCCCAGCAGAGCGGATGATCAACCCGCTTGAGCACTTCAAAGCCGTCACCACGCGCTACGACCAAGCGCGCCCCGCGCCTACGTCTTCCACTTCTGCACGGCAGTCATCTGTACGAGGCGACAAGGCGCGCCAGATGCCGCCCCGCTACCTCCAGCGGCACCTCGCTGCGGGTGACCTGGGCTGCCAGTTCGGCGCCCTCCAGCGCGGCGATCACCGTATGCGCCAGCTCCTCGGCATCGTCCTCGGAGAACCCCGCGTCGCCCAGCTTCTGGGCGACCACCGCCCGCCAGTGCGCGAATGCCTCGGCCGCCGCTTGTTGGATGCCGGGGGCACTGGTGGCCGTACCGACGACGGTGGAGGTGACCGGGCAGCCGTCGAGCCAGTCGGAGTCGCGCAGCCCTTGGGCGAGGGACGTGGTGAGGGTGACGAGGGCCTTTTCGGGCTCCGGCTCTGCGTCGAGCGCCTCGCGCAGCAGCTCGGTGAACTCCTCGTCGCCGAGTCGCACGGCGGCCGTGCCGAGCTCCTGCTTGCCGCCGGGGAAGAAGTGGTACACGGAGCCGAGCGTCGCCCCGGCCTCGCGGGAGATCTGCTTGATGCCGGTGCCTTGATAGCCCTGGCGCTGCATCAGGCGTGAGGTCGTACGGACGATCCGCTCACGGGTACCGGCGGTCTCAGGATCGTGCGGGGCCTTGGTCTTCACGCCGCCACATTACCGAACTAGAGCGTTCGTTCTAGTTGCTGTGCTAAGTTCCTCGCTGGATAGAGCGTTCGTTCTAGTCGTTCTCGGGGAGATTTCTGTGCGCACATCTGCTGTGAACACCGCGTCCGTGACGGTCATCGGTCTCGGCCCCATGGGGCACGCGATGGCTGGTGCCTACCTGGACGCCGGCTATCAGGTCACCGTCTGGAACCGCACCGCTAGCCGCGCCGACGACCTGGTGGCCAGGGGCGCGGTGCGCGCCGCCACCGTCGAGGAGGCGCTGGCGGCCAACGAGGTGGTCGTGCTGAGCCTCACCGACTACGCCGCGATGTACACCATCCTGGAGCCCGCCGCCTCGGCACTTGAGGGCCGCGTCCTGGTCAACCTCAGCTCGGACACCCCGGAGAAAGCCCGCGAAGGTGCCGCCTGGGCGGCAGAGCACGGGGCGCGCCACCTCACCGGCGGAGTGCAGACGCCGCCGTCCGGCATCGGCTCGAGGGAGTTCAACACCTTCTACAGCGGCCCCCGGGACCTCTTCGATGAGTACCAGGACGTCCTGAAGGTGATCACGGGCACGGACTACCGGGGCGAAGACCCGGGTCTGGCCGCGCTCTACTACCAGCTCCAGATCGACCTCTTCTGGACCACACTGACCGCCTGGCTGCACATGCTGGCGCTGGCGAACGCGAACGGCATCAGCGCCTCGGAGATCAAGCCGTACGCGGCCGAGACACTGGGCGGGATGAGCCAGTTCCTCGACTTCTACACGCCGCGCATCGAAGCAGGGCAGCACTCTGGCGACGTCGAACGGATCTCGATGGCCGTGGCGAGCCTGGACCACGTCGTGCAAACGACGCGGGACTCGGGCGTGGACCCGACACTGCCCGCCGCGGTGCTGGAGACCTTCCGGCGTGGGGCGGCCGAGGGTTACGAGGAGGACAGCCTGACTCGGCTGTTCGAGGTGTTCGGGCGGGGAGCAGTGGCGAAGTAGCCGCTCCCCGGCGGGGCGGGCCCGGTCCCGCGGCCCAGGCTCTGATCCGCGGACGCAGCCCAGATCCGCCGGACAGGCCCCGATGTTCGCGGGCCGGGACCCCGGTCCGGTAGGCGAGGACCATGTCGCCGAGCATCGCCCTGCCAGCGCCCAGCGGGTCAAGCCGCGTGCCGTCGGTGGTCGCCGATCCGATGCACGTTCTGCACCGCGAGTTCGTCGCGCTCCTGCGTGGGGGTGAGACGGACGCCGACGTGATAGTCCTGAACCAGCATCCAGCCGAGGAAGCCGGCGGCGAGGGTGCAGGCGACACCGGCCGACGTGAGCGCCAGACCGAGGGTGACCCCGGTGGCCGGGCCGTTCCAGTGAGTGACGTAGGTCCCCAGGCTGATGGCGAACAGCGCGAGAGCGATGACGTTGAGGGAGGCGTGAGCCAGGCCGACGGTTTTGGCCGCCGAGCTGCGCGGAATTCCGAAGGCCCAGTCGACGAATCCGGGGAGCGCGGCGAGCAGTGCGCTTCCGACGCCCACGACGTTCAGCGCGATTGCCAGATTGAGCCAGAACTGGTCCCCGCTGGCCGCATACACGGCAAAACCCACGAGCGTTCCGGTGTAGCAGGCGACCGGGAAGCCGACCAGCATGGGATGAACGGGGTGACCGGCGACCGTGGTCTTGCTGTACATGAAGCCTCCCAAGAAGGCCCCCCAGAATGGACATGTCGATCGCTCAACTCAGCGTCTCACTGCTGCCGGGCTCCGCAACCTGGCCGGGACTGATCAGGTGCACGGACTGATCAGGTGCAGCACTGATCAGAGCGTTCAGCGATGCCCACTCGCACCGCTCACTCCCAGCTGAATCCCGCCCTGCTGCGGCAGTACAGCGCTGATGGCGGCGCCGTGTGCCGGTTGGTTGGTCTTCGGTAGGGTCGACGCGTGGTGGAACCTGTGCTGCGAGCGAAGACCTGGAGCGGGGACACCTTCGAGAATCCCTCGGAGGACGACCTCTTCGACTTGCTGAGCGAGATGAACCTGAGGCACCGGTACGTGATCGTGGAGCGCCTCGACAAGGAGCCGGCGGGCCAGCACTACATGCAGGTCTACCTCAACGACGACATGAGCTGCCAGGTCGAGTACCGCGAGGGCGGCCCGGACCAGCACTTCCAGGCCCTGGTGCCGGGCCCGTTCGAGATGTACGGGCACGAGACCGTGGCCGTCGTACTGAAGGACTGGGCCCATGACCGGTCGGGATGGCGCGAGGCGCTGTCCTGGACTCCGTGGTCCCCGACGGCCGAACCTCGGCGGTGAGGACCACACTGGCAGCGGCGCGTCTCGGGCGGCGTCTCGGACGGCCTGTCCCGGGTGGTGTTTCAGATGGCCTCGCGAATAGCCCGTTCGAAGCCCTCGACGTGACCGCGGGCGAGCTGTGCCGCCTTGTCGGCGTCACCGGCGACGATCGCCTCGATCAGCGGGCCGTGCTCTTCGACGTGACCGGCCACGTCGGACAGCTGGTCGATGAACAGGCACCAGATGCGGGTGGCCAGGTTGTCGTGCCGGACGAGGGTGTCCTCCAGGTACGGGTTGTGTGTGGCGGCGTAGATGGCGCGGTGGACGTGCAGGTCCAGGTGCATGAGCTCGGCGGCTTCGCGCCGACGGGAGTCCACGCTCTCCAGCTCCTGCCGTAGGGCCGTCAGGGTCGTACGGTCCGCGGCCGTGGCGCGCCGCGCGGCCTGCCCTGCGGCCAGCGGCTCCAGCTCCTGACGCACCTCGGAGATATGGGCGAGGTCGGTGATGTTGACGTCGGTGGCGAAGGTGCCGCGTCGGGGATAGGTCGTGATCAGGCGTTCGTACTGGAGCCGTTTGAGCGCCTCGCGCACCGGCGTCCTTCCGACACCGAGGGACTGGGCCAGCTGGTCCTCGTTGATCGGTGCGCCCGGGCGGATCTCGAGCATGACGAGCCGGTCGCGGATGGCGCGATAGGCACGTTCGGCGAAGGACAGCTCCTCGCTTCCGAGCTCGGTCGCCACGTCCTGCATGAAGCCCCCTTGACCTGTCCGACGAGCTCCCATACCTTACCGCACAGGCTGATATATCAGTTGTCCATTAGTTGGCTCTCAGGATGGTGCACAGATGGCAACGAGCCCCTCGACAATCACCGTCACCGCCTCCCTCTCCCTCCCGCTCAGCGAGCTCGACCCGGATGTCGCCACCGCGGTGGGCGCCGAGTTGCACCGTCAGCAGTCGACCCTCGAGATGATCGCCTCGGAGAACTTCGCCCCGGCCGCCGTCATGGAGGCCCAGGGCTCGGTGCTGACCAACAAATACGCCGAGGGCTACCCGGGCCGCCGCTACTACGGCGGCTGCGAACACGTCGACGTCGTCGAGCAGTTGGCCATGGCCCGGGTGAAGGAACTGTTCGGCGCCGAGGCCGCGAACGTGCAGCCGCACTCCGGAGCGCAGGCCAACGCCGCGGCGATGTTCGCGCTGCTCAAGCCCGGCGACACGATCCTCGGCCTCGACCTTGCGCACGGTGGGCATCTGACCCACGGCATGCGCATCAACTTCTCCGGCAAGCTGTACAACGTCGTGCCGTACCACGTGAGCGAGTCCGATCTGCGCATCGACATGGACGAGGTCGAGCAGCTCGCTCTAGCCCACCGGCCGAAGATGATCGTCGCCGGCTGGTCGGCCTACCCCCGCCGACTGGACTTCGCCGAGTTCCGGCGGATCGCCGACGAGGTGGGCGCGTATCTGATGGTGGACATGGCGCACTTCGCCGGGCTGGTGGCCGCGGGCCTCCACCCGAGCCCGGTGCCGTACGCCGACGTCGTGACGACCACCACGCACAAGACCCTGGGCGGCCCGCGCGGTGGGGTGATCCTGGCCAAGAAGGAGCTCGCCAAGAAGATCAACTCCGCGGTCTTCCCGGGCCAGCAGGGCGGCCCGTTGGAGCACGTCATCGCGGCGAAGGCGGTGGCCTTCAAGGTGGCGGCGAGCGAGGAGTTCAAGGAGCGCCAGCAGCGCACCCTGGACGGCGCCCGCATCCTCGCCGGACGGCTGCTTGCCGACGATGTGGCCGAGGCCGGAATCACGGTGCTGACCGGCGGCACCGAAGTCCATCTGGTCCTCGTCGACCTGCGGAACTCCGCGCTCGACGGGCAGCAGGCCGAGGACCGGCTGCACCGCATCGGGATCACCGTCAACCGCAACGCGGTGCCGTTCGATCCCCGCCCGCCGATGGTCTCCTCGGGGCTGCGGATCGGAACCCCGGCCCTGGCCACCCGAGGCTTCGGCGAGCCGGAGTTCCGGGAGGTCGCCGACATCATCGCCCAGGTTCTGACGGAAGAGGAGCTCAGCGACGAGCGCGCCGGGCTGCTGCGTGACCGGGTCGAAAAGCTCGCCGACGCGTTCCCGCTCTATCCCCACCTGCACATCCCCAGCTGAACGGAGACGCGGCATGACGACCCAGCCGCTGCCGGAGCACCCGGACTTCCTCTGGCGCAACCCCGAGCCGCGTTCCTCGTACGACGTGGTCATCGTCGGCGCGGGAGGCCACGGACTGGCCACTGCGTACTACCTCGCCAAGAACCACGGCATCACCAACGTCGCCGTCCTCGAAAAGGGCTGGCTGGCCGGCGGCAACATGGCACGCAACACCACGATCATCCGCTCCAACTACCTGTGGGACGAGAGCGCGGCGATCTACGAGCACGCCCTCAAGTTGTGGGAGCGGCTCCCGGAGGAGCTCGACTACGACTTCCTGTTCAGCCAGCGCGGCGTCCTCAACCTCGCGCACACCCTGCAGGACGTCCGTGAGAGAGCGTGCGCCGGGTCAACGCCAACCGCCTCAACGGAGTCGATGCCCAGTGGCTCGAACCGGACGAGGTCGCCAAGGTCTGTCCCATCCTCAACGTCTCGCCAGACACCAGGTATCCGGTCCTCGGCGCCACCTTTCAGCCGCGCGCCGGAATCGCCAAGCACGACCACGTCGCCTGGGCGCTGGCCCGCCGGGCCGACGAGATGGGCGTGGATCTGATCCAGGGGTGCGAGGTCACCGGCTTCCTCAAGGACGGCGAGCGGGTCGTGGGCGTCGAGACCAGCCGCGGCCGCATCCTCGCCGGCCGGGTCGGCCTCGCGGCCGCGGGGCACAGCAGCGAGCTGGCCGAGCGGGCGGGATTCCGGCTGCCGGTGCAGTCCCATCCGCTGCAGGCGCTGGTCTCCGAGCTGCACGAGCCGGTGCACCCCACCGTGGTGATGTCCAACCACGTGCACGTCTACGTCTCCCAGGCACACAAGGGCGAATTGGTCATGGGCGCGGGTGTCGACGCGTACAACGGCTACGGGCAGCGCGGCTCCTTCCATGTGATCGAGCACCAGATGGCCGCCGCTGTCGAGCTGTTCCCCGTATTCGCCCGTGCGCACGTGCTGCGGACCTGGGGCGGCATCGTCGACGTCACCCCGGACGCCTCCCCGGTCATCGGCAGCACCCCCGTCGAGAACCTCTATGTCAACTGCGGCTGGGGCACCGGCGGGTTCAAGGCCACCCCGGCCGCCGGCTGGGCCTTCGCACACACCATCGCAACCGGCGAGCCGCATCCACTGAACGCCCCCTTCGCCCTCGAACGTTTTACGACGGGCGCACTGATCGACGAACACGGCGCCGCGGCCGTGGCCCACTGAGGAGGACGCCGTGCTGCTGATCACCTGTCCATGGTGCGGTCCACGCAATGAGACCGAGTACCACTACGGGGGACAGGCCCATGTCCCCTATCCCGAGACCCCCGCGGACCTCACCGACGAGCAGTGGGCCGAGTACGTCTTCTACCGGGACAACCCCAAGGGCCCCTTCGCCGAGCGGTGGATGCACAGCACCGGCTGCCGCCGCTGGTTCAACATTCTGCGGGACACCGTCACCTACGAGGTGCTCGCCGCCTACCGGCTCGACGAGCCACGCGCCGAACTGCCCCAGGCCGGAGGGAACCGATGACCGACCAGCCGCATCAGCCCGATCAGCACTGTCGGCTCCGGCAAGGGGGCCACATCGACCGCAACGCCCTGCTGCGGTTCACCGTCGACGGGCGGGAACTGACCGGGCACCCCGGAGACACCGTCGCCTCGGCGATGCTGGCGAACGGGCTCGGCGAGGTCGCTCCGTCGATCTACCGCGGCCGCCCGCGCGGCATCGTCGCCGCAGGTGTCGAGGAGCCCAACGCCCTGTTGCAGATCGACGGCCCGTGCTCGGAGGGCATGCTCCCGGCCACAGCCGTGGAGCTGTACGACGGGCTGGCCGCCACGACGCTGTCCGGGATGGGACGGCTCGACCCGGCCGACGACCCCGCCGTCTACGACAAGAAGTACGTGCACACCGACGTCCTCGTCGTCGGTGCCGGACCTGCCGGGCTCGCGGCCGCCGCAGCTGCCGCCGGCTCCGGCGCCCGCGTGATCCTCGTCGACGACCAGTCCGAGCCCGGCGGTTCGCTGCTCTCCGGGCGCACCGAGACGGTCGGCGGGCAGACAGCGCTGGAGTGGGTCACCGAGGTCCGCGCAGCGCTCGACGCCGCCCCCGAGGTCGTCGTCCTGCAGCGCACCACGGCGTTCGGCAGTTACGACGACAACTATGTGCTGGCCCTGCAGCGGCGCACCGACCACCTCGGAGCCGCAGCGCCCGAACCGTCCGCAGGCGTCTCGCGCCAGCGGCTGTGGCACATACGGGCCCGCCAAGTGGTCCTGGCGACCGGCGCTCACGAGCGTCCGCTGGTCTTCGCCGGCAACGACCGCCCCGGGGTGATGCTCGCCGCGGCCGTGCGCTCGTACCTCAACCGGTACGCCGTGGCTCCGGGCTCGCGGGCCGTGGTGAGCACGACCAACGACAGCGCCTACGACACGGTTGCCGATCTCCACGCCGCCGGGCTCGACATCGCCGCCGTCGTGGACGCGCGCCCGGAGCTGTCCCACCGGGCCGCCGAGGTCGCCGTGGCCACCGGGGTGCGGGTGCTGACGGGCAGTGCGGTGGTCGACACCGCGGGCGGCCGCCGACTGACCGGCGTCACCATCCAGGCCCTCGACGACGGCGGTCAACTCACTGGCAACCCGGAGCCGTTCGACTGCGATCTGCTCGCCGTCTCGGGCGGGTGGAGCCCGGTGGTGCACCTGCACAGCCAGCGCCAGGGCCGACTGCGCTGGGACGAGGAACTGGTCGCCTTCGTCCCCGACGGCACCGTACGGGACCAGCAGGTCGTCGGTGCGGCCCGCGGGACGTACGGACTCGACGGCTGCCTGGCCGACGGGGCGCGGGCCGGTGCGCGGGCCGCGACGGACGCCGGGTTCCCGGTTCCCGTGCCCTCGTCCGAGGATGCGGGTCCCGGAGTCGGCCCGGTGCGCGCACTGTGGCTGGTGCCCGGCCCCGACGGCGAACCCGGAAGCTGGGACACCCACTTCGTCGATCTGCAGCGCGATGTCACCGTCGCCGATGTCTGGCGGTCCACCGGCGCGGGCATGCGCGGGGTCGAGCACGTCAAGCGCTACACCTCGCTCGGCACCGCGAACGACCAGGGCAAGACGTCCGGCGTCAACGCGATCGGTGTGATCGCCGAGGCCCTCGGCATGGGCGCATCGCCCGGAGAGATCGGCACCACGGCCTACCGGGCGCCGTACACACCCGTGGCCTTCGCAGCGCTGGCCGGGCGCGAGCGCGGCGAGTTGTTCGACCCGGAGCGCACGACCTCCATCCACAGCTGGCACGTCGCACACGGGGCGCTGTTCGAGGACGTCGGGCAATGGAAGCGCCCGTGGTACTACCCCCGGCCCGGTGAGGACATGGACACGGCCGTGGCCCGCGAGTGCCGCGCGGCCCGCGAGGGGGTGGCGTTCATGGACGCCTCCACCCTCGGCAAGATCGAGATCTGGGGCGCGGATGCGGGCGAGTTCCTCAACCGCATCTATACGAACGCCTTCAAGAAGCTCAAGCCCGGCATGGCCCGCTACGGCGTCATGTGCAAGCCCGACGGGATGATCTTCGACGACGGCGTGACGCTGCGCCTCGACGACAACCGCTACTTCATGACCACCACCACCGGCAACGCCGCCGCGGTCCTGGACTGGCTGGAGGAGTGGCTGCAGACCGAGTGGCCCGAACTCGACGTCCACTGCACCTCGGTGACCGAACAGTGGGCGACGATCGCCGTCGTCGGCCCCCAGTCGCGCGAGGTCGTCGCCCATCTCGCGCCCGAGGTCGACCTGTCGAACGAGTCCTTCCCGTTCATGGCGTTCCGCGAGACCACCCTGGCCTCCGGCATCCCCGCCCGCATCTGCCGGATCTCCTTCTCCGGCGAACTTGCCTACGAGATCAACGTCTCCGCGTGGTACGGCCTGGCGGTCTGGGACGAGGTGTACGCGATCGGCCGGCCGTACGACATCACCCCGTACGGCACCGAGACCATGCACGTCCTGCGGGCCGAGAAGGGCTACATCATCGTCGGCCAGGACACCGACGGCACCGTCACCCCGCAGGACGCGGGCATGTCCTGGGCGGTCTCCAAGCGGAAGGACTTCGTCGGAAACCGGTCCTACTCCCGCGCCGACACCTCCCGCGCCGACCGCAAGCAGCTGGTCGGCCTGCTGCCGAGCGATCGCAGGACCCGGCTGCCCGAGGGCACCCAACTCGTCGCGCCGAACGTGCCCCTCACGCCCGAGGCCGGGCCGGTGCAGATGCTCGGCCACGTCACCTCCAGCTACCACAGCCCGGCCCTCGACCGCCCCTTCGCCCTCGCCCTCGTCGCCGACGGGAGGGCAAGGATCGGCGAGACCCTGCTCGCCCCGGTGGGGGAGGACCTGGTGCCCGTACTGGTGGCCGACTCCGTCCTCTACGACCCCGAAGGGACCAAGCGAGATGGCTGAGCCGACGATCGACGCAGGCGCAGGCCCGATGGCACTGCGCAGCAGCCCCCTGGCACATCTGGAGGCGCGGATGCGTGCCGCCACGGTGACCGGCGCCCGCGGTGTCGCGCTGACCGAGCGGCCGTTCCTCACCATGGTGAACCTGCGCGTTACCCCCGCCTCCGAAGCGGCCGACCGTATCGAGAAGACGCTGGGGGCGCCGCTCCCGCGGCAGTGCGGCCACACCACCGCGTCCGGCTCCCACACGGTCTTCTGGCTCGGTCCCGACGAGTGGCTCGTGCTCTCCCAGGCCGACGGGCCCGCTGTGGCCGCCGAGTTGCGGGAGGCGCTCGAAGGAGACCCGGGCTCGGTGGTGGACGTCTCGGCGAACCGCACCACGCTGGAGCTGAGCGGCCAGGCCGCTCGGCAGGTGCTGGAGAAGGGCTGCCCGCTGGACCTGCATCCCCGGGCCTTCGGACCCGGCCAGGCGGTGTCGACCACGGTGGGACCCGTTGCGGTGCTGCTCTGGCAGGTCGATGACGTGCCGACGTACCGGCTGCTCCCGCGGTCCTCGTTCGCCGACTACCTGGCGCGCTGGCTCATCGACGCGATGAGCGAGTACCGCAGCCCGGAGTTGCCCTGACGGAGTTGAGCGCCTTCGATCTGTACTCGGCGGCATTTTGCGATGCCGCGCCACTGCTTCAAGCGGCCGTCACCCGTCCCGCCCACTCCGTCACCCGCCGGGCCAGCGCCCCGCCGTGCCGGGCCCAGCGGAAGTGGTCGAGCCGGTCGGTGCCCGCGAGCTCGGCGGTGTAGTGCCAGTGCTCCAGCTCGGCCCCCGGCACCTTGGCACACAGGTGTGCCTGGGCGCGGGGCGGGGCGAAGGAGTCGCCCTCCACGCTCACCGAGAGCACCGGCAGCCGCAGTTCGCGCAGCCGCCCCTCGACGCGTTCCCCGTGCGGGGGCAGGCGGTAGCGGCCGGTCCGGGACTGGAATGCCCAGTCCCGGATGACGCCCGGTGGCTGGACTCCGCCGAACACGAATCCGGGCCAGCGCCCCCGTGCCGACGCGTACGCCACCATGAAGGTCCCGAACGCCAGCATGCCGGGCGAGCGGAGCCCGAACGCGCGGTGATACACGGACGCGGAAGCGACCAGCGCGACAGCGTCCGGCCCCCGCTCCCCGGCCGCTGCCGCCTCCGCGGCCTGGAGCAGCGCGAGCTGCCCGCCCAGGCTGTGCCCGAGCACGACGACGGGGGAGGTGGGGAACTCCTTTCGTACGGTGGTGAGTGCGGCCCGCAGGTCGTCCACCAGCTCCCGGTACCCGCACACCCGCCCGTCCGGCGCCCGTTCCCCCTGCCATCGGAAGTCATACACGGCGGCGCTCACCCCGGCGCCGTGCAACTCCCGTATGAGCCGACGGTAGAAGCCACCCGGCGTGCCCATGGCGGAGGCGATCAGCACGACGGGCCGCTCCGGCTCCCCGCCGAAGCGCAGCCCGTGCAGCGGGAAGCGCTCCCCGTCGGAGCTGTGGACCTCGGCCAGCGGCTCAAGCTCGGCGTACTCAGCGGTAGTCACAACGGGCAGGATGGCACACCCTACGTTTGCGAAGACCTCCGCGTGGGTCATGGCGGCCAGGTGCTCAAGCGATCGTCTTCCCGCCCTGCGTCACGGACTCTCGGCGGTCGGCAGGGGTCGGACGGTGAGGATCTGCTGTGCGTGTCCGACAGGGCCGGTGACGTCGTGCAGGACCGTGCTGGTGACGCCCTGGCCGGTGGGCCCGAAGGTCACCGTGGTGTCCAGGCCGGGGCAGCTGATCCGCGGCGCCGCCCGCGACAGCCCTGGTGTCGCCGGCGGCGAGGAGCCAAGGGCGGGCTCGTACGGCGGGGCGGTCGGCGACGAGGGCGGTGGCATCGACCAGTTCGATGGTGCGGCCGGGCCGGATGGTCTCCACCCGGATCTCGCACTCGTCGAGGGCGAGGCGTCCGAGGATGTCGAAACTGATCCGGGACAGGGCCCGGCCGGTGTCCACCCTCGCCGCCAGGTGGCGGTCGACGGCGTGGATGAGGAGGCCGGCGAGCGGGCTGAAGTGCTGTTCGTCGGGGGCCCATGCGCCGCTCGCGTGGGAGGTGGGTTTGTAGCGGTGCTCGTCGACGGGCTCGAAATAGCTGCTGGTGCTCAACGGCGTGTGTGCCTTCCGGAGGTTGGGGCTGGGGCGGTGGTCGGTGTGCCGGGACTGGCGACGTGAGGGACGGGTCGCTGCAGGTCCGTCTCAGCGGGCGAAGACGGTGCTGGCCAGGGTCACGTGTACGGCGGTGCCGACGAGGATGCTGAGCAGGGCGTTCCGGCGCCACAGGTGCAGGCCGATGGTGACGGCGAGGGCGGCCAGCGGGGCCAGGACGCGCGGCTGGGTGAGGGCAAGGTCGCGTAGGCAGTAGACGGCCAGGATCACCATGACGCCGGCGGGCATACGGGTGCTGAGGTACTGCACGGTGGCGCTGGCGCGCAGGGGGGCCAGCGCTGCGAAGGGCAGCGCGCGTAGGGACCAGGTCACGGCGGCGGTGACGAGGACGGCGACGATGGCGTAGCCGGTGTCAGACATGGGCGGGTTTCCTGCTGGTGGCGATGTGGCGGGCCAGGAGCCCGGCGCAGAAGAAGGCGAAGGCGGTCAGCAGCATCTGGCCGGGGAAGAGAAGGCGGGCGGCAAGGGCGCAGGCGAGGGCGAGCACGGGGGTGGGCAGGTCGCCGCGCAGGTCGCGGATGGCGTCGAGGGCGAGGACGGTGAACAGTGCGGTCAGGGCGAAGTCCAGGCCGATGACGCTGTCGGGGATGAGGGAACCGAGCAGCGCCCCTGCTGTGGCGCTGCCGGCCCAGTACAGGTGCATGAAGAACTGCAGCCACAGGATGCGCCGGCTGGACCAGGCGTGGGCCTGCTCGGCGGCAGTCAGGGCGTACGCCTCGTCAGTGAGCGCGAAGGTGCTGTACGTCTTCGCCAGCCGGCCCCGCACCCGGTGCAGGGGGAAGGACAGGGCGTAGAAGACGTGCCGCGCCTGCACCAGGAACGCGGCCACGGCGATGGACGTCAGCGGCGCGGCGGCAGCGACCATGCCGATCAGCAGGAACTCGAACGAGCCGCCGTAGATCAACGCGGCGGACAGCCCCGCCCACCACCAGTCGAGCCCCGACTGGATCACGAGCGCACCGAAGGCGAGGCCGAGCGGCAGCATCCCCAGGCCCACCGACGCGCAGTCCTGGAAAGCGGCCCGCGCCTCGGATTGCTGCGGCGGTGGAGGCGGAGGCGGAGGAACGTCCCCATGCCTCGACCCGTCGACAACGACAGGACGTATGTGCATACCGACATTTTAGAAGGACGACGGCCTCATTTGATTGCCGATTGTTCCTCTATAATCTATCCATGGACAATGAAGTGCGGGTGGATGCCCTTGATAGAGAAATTTTGTTTCACCTGCGTCAGGATGGGCGGCTCACGAACGTCGAGCTGGCGAAGCGGGTGGGCCTGACCCCGCCCCCGTGCCTGCGCCGGGTCAAGCGCTTGGAAGAGACCGGCGTCATCACCGGATACCGCGCCGTCATCGATCCCGGCGCGCTGGGCCGCGGCCTGGAAGTCCTCATCGACGTCGAGATCTACGCCCAGGACCGCAAGAGCTTCCAGGAGTTCGAAGACACCGTGGCCTCCTACGAAGAGGTCATCGAGTTCCGCCGCATGTACGGGCGCCCCGACTACTTCATCCGCGTCGCCGTCGCCGATCACGCCGCATACGAAGCCTTCCTCACCAAGAAGCTCAGCGGCCTGCCCGCGGTCCTGCGCCTCGAATCTCACCTCACGATGAAGACGATCAAGGCGAGCGACTGAACCGTCAGGTGTCGGCAGCTCGCCGACTGGGCCGACACCCACCACTCCCGGTGGGCGCAGTGAGTGCACAGCGGGCGGAACCGTTGGAAGGCGGTGCTCAGCAGGCCCGGCCGGGGCCTCGCGCCAACGACAGGCCTGGCGTTGACCGTTCAGCTTGTGACGGGAACTCTGGCTGTTTTGGCGAAACCTTGACCGGGAGCCTTGACGCTCGTTCAAGGCTTCGACACATTGCTGCGTGAGAAAGCGCTTCACCCCCCACACAACAAAGGAGCGCATTGTCATGCTCACGCCTTGCCGCAGGCGCAGCGGCAGCAACAGCAGCAGGAGCTACCGTCGGTCCCGGCTGGCCGCCTTGGCCGCGGCGCTGACGGCTCTCGGTGCGCTGGCACTCCCCACGGCGCAGGCCGAAGAGACGTCGTCGGTGCAGCGCGCAGCACAGAAGGCCAACGCCAAGCAGGCCAAGGGAGCAGGGGTCACGCAGGAGGTGTGGCGGACCGACTTCGACGGTGCCGCCGGTTCCTTGCCGTCCGGGGACGATTGGATCATCGACAAGGGCACCAGCTATCCCGGCGGCCCACCCAACTGGGGCACCGGAGAGGTGCAGACATACACCGACAAGCCGGAGAATCTCCAGCTCGACGGTGACGGACACCTGAAGATCACCGCCCTCAAGGAGGGCAACTCCTGGACGTCGGCCCGCATCGAGACCCGGCGTACGGACTTCGCGGCGCCCGAGGGCGGCAAGATGCGCATCTCGGCGCGGCTCAAGCTGCCTGAGGTCTCCGGGGACGCGGCAAAGGGCTACTGGTCGGCCTTCTGGACGCTGGGCGCCGACTACCGGGGCAACTACCAGAACTGGCCCGGCGTCGGCGAGTTCGACATCATGGAGAACGTCAACGGCCAGAGCGACGCGCACGGCGTCCTCCACTGCGGCGTCAACCCCGGTGGCCCCTGCAACGAGACCACGGGCATCGGCAACAGCGCCAATTGCGGCGGCACATGCCAGGGCGGCTTCCACGACTACGCGCTGGAACTCGACCGCACCGGGTCGGCAGAAGAACTGCGCTGGTACCAGGACGGGCAGCTCTTCCACACCGTACGGGAATCCGACGTGGACGCCGCCACCTGGAAGAACGCCACCGATCACGGTCACTTCATCCTGCTCAACCTGGCAATGGGAGGGGCGTTCCCGGACAAGGTCGCCGGCCATGCGACTCCCACCGACGCCACCGCGTCCGGCGGCTCCCTGCTCGTCGACCACGTCGCCGTGGACGTCACCGCACCTGCACGCTGAGTCCACCGCGTCCACCGGCCGGTCCGTCCGGGAGAGCCCGGACGGACCGGCCGGCCGTCGCGGTGCCCTTCTTCGGGTTGCCGGTCTCGTCGGCCACGAGCACGATCTCGTCGTCGTGCAGGAGCTCGACGACGTGGGCGCGTACTCGTAGCGCACCGCGCCGGTGTCCCACCCGGCGCGGTGCAGCAGTGCGCCATCTGCATGCGTCGGCATGGCAACGCCCGCGTCTCGTCGGCCGCGGTCCGGCAGTTCCTCTTCGGCAGTTCGGGCAGCGGGCCCCAGCGTCAACGCCGTTGCCCGACACCGGAATTCGACCGCGCCGTCCTTGATCAGCAAGAGCACGATCTCGTCCGGAGTACTGAAAGACGCCTTCTTCCGAACCATTCGAACCCCGCAGGGGGAACATTTGGGGATGTGCCCGAATAGGCCGCCATATTTGTGCTGCCCGCGGAAGGCCGGTGTAACACCGCGGCGATTGCAAGACGCTGAAGCAGGCAGAAGCGGGGTCGTCCGAGACTGCATCTCACAACCTGGGCGACCCGCCCGACAAATGCGTCAGATGGGATTCCTTGTGAACAGCACCGGCCCGGCTTCCGGATACCAGACGTACGGCCGGCCTCCGGGCCCCGACCGCTCCGCGCGCAATCAGTCAGCTGCTCGGAGGACAGCCATTACGATCTGCACGGTCGCCGACGTCGCGGCCGGTGTGCTGGGCCTGTGGATCGTGCTCTACCTGCTCGACGCGAATCAAGCGAACCCCTTCGTCGAGTTCGTGCACGGAACGGCGGACTGGCTGTCCGGATGGGCACAGGACATTTTCACGATGGACACAGAGGGCTTGCGTGTTGTTCTCAATTACGGTCTCCCGGCCGTCATCTATTTGGTGATCGGTCACGGGATCGCTGCCCGGCTCAACCGGGCCTGACGTATTACGGACACTCGTCCTGTCCGGCATGAACAGTGAGTGCGCGGAATCCTCAGGGCGAATCCTCAAGGTGTGGTTGCTCAGGTTCGCCGTAAGGTAGCCGACATCTTGCCCAGGCCGCCGTTGCGGGAAGAGCACGACAGCGAAAGGGCTGGTGCGGTGATACGCACTCCCAACGAAACAGATCTCGTACCGATCTATGAGGAACTGGTGCGAGAAAGAGGCGACGTCGTGGCGGAGGCCCAGACGGCCGCCGAGCACATGCGGCACCAGGCAGCGGAGCTCCTGGGCAGACAGCATGCCGACCAGTCGGTATCAGCCATGGGGTACAGGCGCTGACTGCGGCCGCGCTGTCCGAAGTGCGCCATGAACGAGCTGCGTTCCCTGCGGGGGATGCGTGGTGCTCATCGGCACGCATGTGATGTTTTGTCGACGCCGGCGCGACACCGTCACCAGGGCGGGCGGGCCGTGCGCGCGGTGGGCCATCACCGATCTTCACGTATGGTGCGGTGCTGCTGGCGACCCACGTGGACACCGATCCGGGCCCCCAGCGTGATGAGCCCAGCCACACACGCCCCGACAAGCCACATCAGCGCCCCGGCCGTCATCTGGACTTCGAGTTTCGCTGCCACCCGCCCCTCCGGGTCCTGGTAGACGGTCAGCCGGTCGCCGATCCGGGTGTCCTCGTCGCATCTCGAACCGGCGACGTCCGCCTTGGTTCCGTCCGGCAGGCGAACCCGGCAGACCTGGCCGGTGGCACCACTCGGCTGCGATACGGAGACGCGGAGGTCTGAAACCACGGCCGTCACCTGCTCCCTCCGCCGGTCGAGGACGGCGTCGCCGTAGTACGCGAGCGGTACCACCATCAGGATGGTCAACACCGCCACCGCGATCGCGTAGGGCCAGCGGAGGCCCAGGATCCCCACAGCGATCATGCCGACGAGGCCCGCCATGAAGATCACGATGCCGAGGACGGCCGGGCCTTCCGCGCCGGATGAGCGGTCTGTCACCAACGCGCTGGAGCCGATCCACAGCGCGGCCAGTGCCAGGCCGCCGACCGCTCCCAGAAGTCCCCGACCGGCCATCCCCCGGCTCGGTATGAGCCGCGACATCCGCGTCGCCGCCACGAGACCTCCCCCTGTCTCCGCGCCCGGACTCCGGTGCCCAAGCCGCCTTGCGGAAACCTATCCGGCGAGCCGGGGGAGGGGTCCCGGTCGAGGGCGCTCGCCTGCGGCACGAGCGCACCCTTCTCGGTGCACGCGCCTTCGCCACCCGCGCCCGCGCCAGCACCGGCTCTGGAAGGGAGTGCCGCTGTATGAGGGCATCCGGTGCACTGTGGCCGCGCTGAGCCGGGGCGCGTCATCCCCCGGCTGCTCGCGCACCTCCGCATCGCTGTTGTGGGTCACAAGCTGCTGCCGCCGACGACTGCCATCCGTCCCCCTGCTGGCGATCAACTCCCGCTGTTCGCACAAGCGGTCAGGAGATAAGGGGGCTGCGGCGCTCGATGAGTACGACATCGCGCCAGCGGCCGTGGTGGCGGCCGATGCGCTCGCGGATTCCGATGGACCGGAATCCGGCACGCTGGTGCAGGGCGAGGCTGGCGGTGTTCTCGGGGAAGATCCCGGACTGGATGGTCCAGATGCCGGCCGCTTCGGTGGAGTCGATGAGCGCCTTGAGCAGGGCCGAGGCGATGCCGCGACCACGCGCGTGGGAGTGGACGTATACGGAGTGCTCGACCACTCCGGCGTACGCGCACCGGTCCGAGACTTGGGTGGCTGCAATCCAGCCCAGCACCCCTCCGTCCTCGTCGAGAGCGACGAAGCGGTGCCCGGGCAGTTTCGCCGTATCGAACGATTCCCACTCTGGGGCGCGGGTTTCGAAGGTCGCGTTCCCTTCGTCGATGCCCGCCTGGTAGATCGCCAGGACCTGGTCGGCGTGCTCGGCCCTCATGGGCGCGATCACCGCGCTTGCTGCATCCGACCCGCTCAGCACGACTCCTCCCGCGTTACTTCAGGCCGCGTGCGGCGGGGCGGTCAGCAGCTTTCCCATTGCCGCGAACACGGAGGGCTCGACGCGGTAGTAGACCCAGGTCCCGCGCCGCTCGGAGGTGAGGAGGCCGGCTTCCTTGAGCTTCTTCAGATGGTGGGAGACGGTCGGCTGGGAGACGCCGACGTCGGCGATGTCGCACACACACGCCTCGCCACCCTCATGGGAAGCGACAGCGGAGAACAGCCGCAGCCGCACCGGATCGCCGAGCGCCTTGAACATCGGCGCGGCAATCTCCGCCTCCTGCGCCGTGAAAGGCCGCTCGGTCAGCGGCGGGCAGCACGGCGCCATGCCCTGACCGGCGGTCTCGGCCTGCGGAAGCGCCTTGGTGTTCGACATATATCTATGTTGACACACATCGAACCAGGCGGGCCAGTCAGCGGTGCGCGACGTGTACTGCCAGGTGGCGTGCGATACGGGCGGCGCCGGGCCGCACTCGCCACGCCACTGCGGCTACTCACAGCTCGTCGCCGCGCTTGCCGCTGCCTGCTGCCGCGGCGCGGCAAGGGAGACGTACGTCACAAGGAGTTCACGTCACAACTGGCTGAGCTGCGCCCGTCAAAGGTGTGTAACCGCCTGACAACGCAAGGGAGCGCGTCGTGGAAGCACGTCTGAACGCCTTCACCAACCCGGTTCTGGGCAAGGTCTTCAACCACTTCATCGCCGCCGGCAAGGCGCTCGAGGACTCCACTTTGCCCGCCTCGACGCAGGAGCTGGTGAAGCTCCGCGCCAGCCAGATCAATGGCTGCGGTTTCTGCACCGACATGCACTTCAAGGACGCCGTGCACGCCGGAGAGTCCGCGGAGCGCCTCAACCTGGTTGCGGCCTGGCGGGAGGCCACGGTGTTCACCGAGGCCGAGCGCGCGGCGCTGGAGCTGACTGAGGAGGCCACCCGCATCGCCGATGCGGCCGGAGGCGTCCCGGACGAGGTCTGGGCGAACGCCGCCAAGCACTACGACGAGGACCAACTCGGCGCTCTGGTGGGTGTCATCACCGTCATCAATGCCTTCAACCGCGCGAACGCCATGCTCCGGATGCCCGCCGGTGACTACCAGCCCGGCCAGTTCGGATGACCAGGTGTGCCGTCCGAGGTGACCGGGTCGGCTCCATGCCGGGTTCGGTGCTTTCGGCGGCGATCGCGCCGTTCCTTCCCGGTTGCGGGGTCGGCGGGGCTACCGCAGGATCCAGTGGAGGAAGCGCACCGCGGAGGGGCCGAGGGCGGGGGCCGCGGCGTCGATCTCGGCGGTGAGGCGGGCGCGTTCGGGGGCGGGGAGCGCGGCGGCGAGGGTCGCGGAGTCGGGCGGCGCCCAGCGGGTGACCAGGGTGCGGGCCCGGACGCGAACGTCAGGGTCCGAGTCGTCCACCAGCGCGAGCCCGGCCCGGAGCGGGGCCAAGCCACGATGGACCGCGAGCAGGCGCAGGGCCGCCAGCCGGATGTGCCGGGGGCGGTCGGACGCCAACCGGGCCCGCAGCGCGTCCGGCGGCAGCGCGTCCGCGTCGGAGAGGAGCGTGCCGCAGACACGTCGTACGACGGCGGGCGACGGGTCGTCCAGCAGAGGCGCGACGCGCTCGGGGGATGCGGCCCCCAGCGCCCGTAGCGCGCCAACCGCCGCCGCGCGCACGCCGGGCCGCGCGTCGGACAGATAGGGCAGCACCAGCGCGATCTCCCCGGGCCCACCGCACTCGCCGAGGCCCGCGACAACGGAGTGCCGCGCGCGGCCAGGAGTCTCGGCGGCGGCCCGGCGGTAGTGCGCGAGGGGGTCGCCGCCTCCCTGGCGTACGGCCCACTGCGCGCAGGCCCGTACGCTCGGCGACCGGTCGGCCAGCCAGTCGACCCCCCGCAACGGCTGCTCCAGTCGCCGCAGCGCGGTGACGGCGATGGACCGGACGCGCGCGCTGCGCGCGCCCAGCAGCACGTCGAGCACCCCGGGCCGTACGGGGGAGGCGCAGGCGGCGAGCGCCGCTTCCGCGCAGCGCGCCTGGACGACGACGTCGGGGTCGCGCACAGCGCGGTGCGCGAACTGTTCGGGCGTCAGCCAGCCGTGGTCCACAGCCTGTCTGCACGCCCAGCGCCGCACCTCGTGCAGCGGGTGTGCGAAGGCGGACTCCCGCAGCTCCGGGCCGCCTTCGGCCAGCCGCGTCTCCAGCAGGCGCAGCGCGGCACCGCCGCGCTTGCGGGCGGCGGCGTGGAGCACGACATGCGCTGCGCGCACCAGTGCCTTCGGGCCGGCCTCCGCGAGCACTCGCCGTGCCGCCTCCCGCACCGGCCCGGCCCAGTCGGCGCAGCGCAGTACCACCAGCGGCAGCAGCCCACCAGGAACCCCGGCGCGCAGCGCCGCTTCACGCACGCGCCCGTCGCGGTGGCAGAGCGCCACCGCGGGGTCCGACGGCCGCTCGGGGAGGCTGTGCGGGTCCGGTATCCAGTACCACTCCCGGCGGACGGCCAGGTCGTACGCCACCCACGCGTATGCGGGGGCGTGCGGTGCGGGCAGGTGGGGGAGAGGACTGAGCATGCCCGCAGTGTAGGGAGAGCCTGGTGCCGTACTCGTCCACCAGTTCCTCCCCCCTCCTCGTTTTCAGGACGTCGGCGACCGTCGGTCGCGGGTGGCGGCGCAACAGCCTCCGCACCCGTCGGTAACCCGACCCGCGCCACGCAATCTCCGTAAACCGACCGCGAATTGACGCGTTGAACACCTACCCGTATCTCGGGTCGGCTCGTGCTGTGTCGGCGTTCTGGCCGAGCCGGGCGTGACCGGCCGCCTGTTCAGGGTCGGCCGACGGATGTGGGGCGACCCCGCCCGGTGCGGGCACTGACCACCATCACGGCGAGGCCGACCGTCACGACGGTGGCGCCCACGTACAGCGGCGCCGTGTAGCCCAGGCCGACGCTGATCGCGAGGCCGCCGAGCCAGGCGCCCAGGGCGTTGCCGACGTTGGAGGCCGAGACATTGGCGCCGGCGGCGAGCGGCGCGCCGCCGGCGGCATCCGTGACGCGGGTGATCAGGCCCGGAACGGTGGCGAACCCGAAGACACCCATCAGGAAGACCAGGATCACCGACGCGACCCGCCCGTCGGCCAGCAGCCCGAACGCCACGAGCGTGGCGGCGAGTCCGGTCAGAGACACGATCAGCGTGCGGTCCCGGTCGCGGTCGGCGGCCCGGCCCCCGGCGACGTTGCCGATCACAAGACCGCTGCCGTAGACGACGAGCAGCCAGGCGACGTCGGCGCTGGAGAAACCGGTGACCTCGGTGAAGGTGTACGCGATGTAGCTGAACGCCCCGAACATGCCGCCGTAGCTGAGAGCGGTCGCTGCGAGGGTCAGCCAGACCTGCCAGGAACGGAAGGCGCGTAGCTGAGGGCGCAGGCCGGCCGCCCGGTGGGCCTCGTCCACGGCGCCCGCCCAGGCGGGGACCCACACGGCGATGGCGGCCATGGCCAGTACGCCGATCCCGGTGATCGCCCAGAACGTGGCGCGCCACCCCCAGCGTTCGCCGACAAGGGCACCGAACGGCACGCCCAGCACGTTGGCGACCGTCAGCCCGGCGAACATCACGGCGACCGCCCGCGAGGCCCGCTCCGGCGGGACCATGCGGCGGGCGACGAGCGAGCCGATGCCGAAGAAGGAGCCGTGGCACAGGGCGGCGACGACGCGGCCGAGCAGCGCCACGGCGTAGGTGGGCGCGACCGCGGACAGCAGGTTGCCGAGGACGAACAACGCCACCAGTCCGACGAGAACAGCCTTGCGGTGGATGCGGGTGGTGGCGGCAGTCAGCAGGATCGCGCCGATCGCAACGCTCAGGGCATATCCCGAGATGAGCCACCCGGCCGCGGCCTCGGACACGTCCAGGCTACGGCTCACCTGGGGCAGCAGGCCCGCGATCACGAACTCGGTCAGGCCGATCCCGAAACTGCCGAGCGCGAGCGCAACCAACCCGGCGGGCACCCGCCGGGCGTTCCCCTCCTGACGGATGTCCACGCAATCATCATGGGACTCGGCCGCCGAACCCGACAAGGCCCGCTTCGTCAGCCTGGTACCGGCAGTTCTGCGGATTGCCGCGTACAGCTCGGTGCGGCGGGCCGCCGTTCTCGGGCGTAGGGTCGGCCCGTGAATGACGTCTCCGGTTTGCCCAAGGCCGAGTTCGCCTTCCCCGGTGCGCTGCGTGACCAACTCGTCGCCGCCATCCTGGCCGGTGAGAAGACGAGCACAACCGATGTCCTGGCCTCGTACGAGCACGAGAACGAGCCCTTGCCCCAGCCTGGGGAGCGGCATGCTGTCATCGACTCCAGCGGTCGGCCCGTCGCTGTCATCGAGACGACGGACGTCCAGGTGCTGCCGCTGGCAGAGGTCGGTTGGGAGCATGTGCGCGACGAGGGCGAGGGCTATGTATCCGTGGCCGACTGGAGGGAGCGGCACGAGCGGTTCTGGCACAGTTCCCGGATGCGCTCCTCCCTCGGCGACCCGGACTTCACCGTGGGCGACGAAACTCTGGTCGTGACCGAACGCTTCCATGTGGTGGAGCGGCTCCGGCCTGCGCAGGGACAGTGAGTACAACGGTGCCGTGAGTCCCGGCCCCTGCGGAACGCGAACTCGTCAATGTGTGTCCGGAAAACCGGGCACCACGTGGCCCACCAACTCCTCATCGCGGCCCGGAGTTCCGGTCTCCACAACGGCGAATCCGAAGCGACGGCCTGCCTGCCACCCCTGCTGCTGATCCCGCACCCACCGCGTGGCGTGCGCCTCGTCGTCCACGGCCGCGTGGGTCCAGCGGCGCAGGACACCGTCCCGGTACAGCTCAACCAGGTCGGCAGCGTCCGTCAGGCTTCACCGACGCAGTAGAAGAGCGGGAGCCGACGGCGTGGCAGCCGCCTCCAGCCGGACGGCGAGCTGGTCCGTGGGCGGAGCGGATGCGGCGGCTGCGTTGGCTGCGGCGGCTGCGGTGGCGCCCGAGGCCGGTCTGATCCGGACGCCGGTGTGGTGACGGTGTCGTGTCATCGCGCTGCCCGTATGCGCAGGGCCGTTACGGACCAGTCGAGCGCCGGTGTCAGACGGTCCGGGGCCGGCCAGTCGTTGATGACTGCGAGGAGGTGGACGTACCGGTCCCGGCGCGGATCGTTCGCGGCCTCCAAACGCGGCAGTAGCCACCGGTGCGGCTCGGTGTCGTCGAGGCGGCCGAGGGCGCGCGCACAGCCTGCGGTCAGCGCCCTGACGACAGGATCGGCCTGGGGCGATTCCGGGGTGATCCCCGACTGGACGGCCGCTGTGGCGAGGTCACGGACGATGGCGACGACACCTGGGCGCGGCGGTGCGGATCCGCTGTCGGAGAGGTCGGCCGCGTGACTTTCGGTCGCGCTCCGCAGATGGTCGCGGAAGTCCGGGTCCAACGACAGTTCCGCCAGCTCCACCCATGCCTCGACCTGTTCGTCCGTGGGGTTGTCGGGAAGCTCGGGCGTCATGGAGCGTCGGGCCGCGGCGTGGGCAGGACTGCCGTCCAGCGCTGCGAAGACGGTGTCGAGGAAGCCGTCGATCAGTCGTCGACGCTCGGCGCGGGAGAGTTGAGCCAACTGGTGCATGCGTTCGATCTCCTCAGGCGTGGGTCTGCGCCTGGCCACGGCCGCCAGCACCGCCCGCTGCAGCCGCAGGGTGGCGATCTGTACCTCCAGAGCGGCCGCGTGCTGCTCGGCGACGTCACCGAGCGTCAGTTCTCGGTTCACAACCTGCTGGATCATGTCGAGGCCGAGTCCGAGTGTGCGCAGCGTCCGTACCAGGGTCAGTCGGGCGACGGCGTCGGGACCGTAGCGGCGATAGCCGGCGTGGGTGCGGTCGGCCGGCACCACGATGCCGCGATCGGAGTAGAAACGGATGGTCTTGACCGTCAGCTCGGTGCGTTGGGCCAGTTCACCGATCGAGTAGAGAGTGCTGCCGTCCATGACCTCACCTTCGTGTCTCCCCCGACGGGAGACTCAAGCCCGCTCTCGCAACCCGTGGACCGGTCTGCCGGGCTGCCCAATGTGCGGGTGGATCATGTCCGTGTCCTCTGCCGGGTGCCTGCCGAGAAGCGGAGAAGCAAGCCGTCGAGACCGCATTCTGCGTGAACGCAACACAGGTCATCGACATGGGTGGAGAGCAAGGCGCCGACATCGGCCAGGGCCCGGCCGACGCCGATGCACCGCATCCCCGCCGCATGGGCAGCACGCACGCCGGCCGGCGCGTCCTCCAAGACGACGCATCGAGCGGGTGCAGCGCCCAACAACTCGGCCGCAGCCAAATAGCCCTCGGGGTGGGGCTTGCCGTGCTGGATGTCATCGGCGGCCACCAGATGCGTCGGCTGCGGCAGCCCGGCAGCGGCGAGTCGCCTCTGGGCGACCGCGCGAGTGCCTGAGGTGACGATGCCCCACGCGTCGGACGGGAGGGCGTCCAGCAGCCGAGCAGCTCCAGGGGTCGCTGTCAGCCCGTCGAAGTCGCGTTCCTCTCTCTCGACAATGCGACGGGTCTCTGCGTCGGCGTCCAGGTGAGGAGCGATGAGACGGACGACGTCGATGTCTCGTCGGCCGTGGGAGAGTTCGACGGCCTTGTCGCCGTCCAGCTCGTGTCCGGCTGCCCACTCCCGCAGGATGCGTTCGATCAGGCCCATGGAGTCGACCAGGACGCCATCGAGGTCGAACGAGATCACATGACACTTCATGGCGGGCTGGTGCATCGGCGCTACGTCCCTTCCTCGGGGGTGGTGCACGCCTCACTCTGCGATGACAGGATCATGGAGGTCAATAAAAAGATTTTGGCAGAGAACGGCGGCGCAGACATGACGCGGAAGTTCGGCGGATCCCCGGGCGAAGAGACGATTGCCGAGGTGGGACGCACTTTGGCCGTCAATCTGCGTGCTGCCCGTGCAGCGTGGGGATGGCGGTTGGAAGACCTCGCCGCCCACAGTGGCGTCAGCCGAGGCATGATCCACCAGATCGAGACCCAGCGCACCAATCCAAGCGTGGCGACGCTCGCTCGCCTTTGCTCCGCTCTCGATGTGCCCGTCAACGAACTCATCGAGCTGCCAGGCCAGGTGGGCAGGATCCATCGCCGGTCTGACGGCCTCGTCACCCGGCACGGGCTGAGCGAAACCGTGCTGCTGATCAGCGACGGACGTCACGAGCTGTGGGACCACCGGCTACATCCAGGCGACCAAATCCGTGACACCGGCCACCCAGCCGGAACCAGGGAGCTGATCCATGTCACCGAAGGCGTCCTCACCCTGGAGGTCGGCTCCGCGACCTTCGCCGTCGCGGCTCCGGACGCCCTGGACTTTCGCGCGGACCGGCCGCACGCCTACCGCAATGCCGGGCAGGTTCCCAGCCGATACACGGTCACCGTCCTCTACGCAGGGGCCCGTGATCGCCGCTACCCCCTCCACTCGGTCGATGCCCCGGGAGAGACGGCTGACGGATGACGGTTGTCGTCTCAGCAGGCCGTCTGCGGCAGATTCAGCGTCCAGCAGCGAGTGCGGAGTCGATGGCGGCGTCCAGGAAAGCGAGGGTGTCGCGGCGGCGGGCCAAGGGGTTGCGGTAGTGGCGGCGGCCCTCTGCGCCGCCGGTACGGAGATACAGGCTCTCCTCGATGATGGGGTGCCAGCGTGGGCCGAACGCTTTGTGTGCGTACCGGCCGGCGCCGCACTTGGAGGTCATGCCTCCGGTGGCGAGCGTGTAATGCAGCCGGCTCACGCCGAGCACCGCCCACACCGGGAACCACCCGCTGAGACCGATGGCGAGCGCCAAGGGTCGCGGCTGTCGTTTCCGCTGCCACCACGGCCGCCAGTAAGAGGTGAGATTGTCGGCGGTGAAGGCCCGCAGGGCAGCCTCCTCGGCCCATACGCCCGCTTCGGCCGGCTGTGGCCCGCGCACCGCGATGCCGTGCCAGGCCAACTCGCAAAAGGTCACCGGGTTGATGCCGAATCGACCAGCGGGTACGAACCGGCTCTCCTGCGCGCAGGGAACGTCCGGGCAGCCGTCCGGCCCGGCCGTCAGGTCGCTCCAGGTGAGGATCGCGCCGTCGAGGTGCGGCCGAGCAAACCGGGCGACGGTGCGGGCGTGTGCTTCCTCAAGCACCGCCACCTCCCGGGACTCCCCATGGAGTCGCCGGTCGGTCACCGCGACGAAGTCGATGTCGCTCGCCGTACTGAACCGACTTCGACCACTGCCACCAGAATGGAAGTCGTTCAACGCCACCGAGCCGACCAGGTAGAAGCCGGTGACCAACCCCGGTGCCAGCTCATCGACAGTGGCGAGGAACATCTCCACTGTCCGGCGGACCTCGTCGGGAAGATCATCAGTCAGCATGGCTGACAAACTACCGTGCGGTCACCATGACAGGAGGGACTCCGGCTGCCGACGGCCATGCCCCGGGCTCAGCCGGTCAGGACAACCGGCAGCGTCAGTCGGCCAGCGCCAGCAGGCGGCGTGCCAGCTTCCTCGCCGTCAGGTCCGGGTGAGGTGTTCCGTCGCACGGGAAGCCGGAGACGACGCGGCGTGGGGAGGAGGCGATGTGCTCCACCGCGGGACGGGCCGCCGTGGGGAGCTCGCGCATCGCGATCAGTGCGCGCAGGGCGCCGAGGTGCGGCTCGTGCAGCGCGCCGTGGCGGGCGAGCTGGTCCGCGATCACCGGTGCTGTGTCGTGCGTGCGGCCCGTGACGCGCCAGATCGCGGCGGCCGCGTCCGCGCGGCTCTCCCGGGCCGGCGCCCTCAGACGTTCCTCTACGAGTGGCAGCAACGCCGCTACGGGAGGGCCGAGTTCGCCTGCCACCGTGACGGCTGCCCTCCGTCGCTCGACGGCGTCCGTCAGCGACCGCACCATGTCTGTCGCCGGGCCCGTATCTCCCGTGATCCTGGCCAATGCCGTTGCTGCCGTCAGGTCACCGTCCTCGGCCCACGCGCGCAGAGCCTCCGCCGCCGCGGGGCCCGCCTCGCGGCCCAGCGCTGCCAGCACTCCGGCCGAGGCGGGCAGCAGACGTATCAGGTCGTCGACGCAGGTGGCGGCAAGTGAGGGGAAGTGCAGCAGTGCGGCCAGCCACTCGGCACGCGGCTGGGAGGCGATGCGCCGGGCCACTGGTTCCGCCGCCGTGCCGAACACCTCCACCGCCGCGGGCACGACCGCCCCGGGCGCGGCGAGGGGAGTTGTTCGCAACGTCGCGGCCTCCTCCGGAAGTTCGTCCATCAGACGCAGGACGAGGCCGACTGCGCCGGGCACGCGCAGCCGCACCGCAGCGTGTGTCGCAGCCACCCGTACGGCAGGGTCTTCGGATCCGAGATGAGGCTCCAGCCACGGCGCCGGCTCGCCGCCCTCCAGCGCGGCGCCCACCCTCGCCACTCGGCACAGGTCCTCCGCGTCCTCGGCTGACGCCGCGAGCCACGGCAGGACGTCCCGCTCGCGGTCCCGCCATACGTCGGTGAGCTGCCAGGCCAGTGGCAGCCCGTGCTCCACCGCCCGGAGCGCCGCGTCAGGATCGTCCATCAGGCGGTCGGTGAGCGGCCGGTAGGAGCCGGGCCATGGGTGGTCCGCCTCCTCGGCGGCAGGTGCTGCGTTGTGTGCGGCGAGGGCGGATTCCACCAGTGCGGTCGGCAGTGGCAGCGGCGCCGTCCGCAACAGGTCAGTCGCCGCCGCCTTGCGTATCAGCGGCTCGGTCGCGGACAGCAGCGCACGGTTGCGTGCGCTGCTGTTGTCCGGTGAGACGTCGAGCAGGCCGAGCGCCGTGACGAGATCGGCCCGTACCTCTACGTCCTCCTCCTCGTCCAGCCGGGCCCGCAACAGCGGGAGCAGCGGCAGAGAAGCCTCCTCACAGGCGGCGACGATCCACACCATCGTGCGCCGGACGGACGGCTCCTCGTCCACCGCCAGGTGCAGCAGGGCGGGCAACGCGGTGGCCACCGCTCGGCGTACCTGCCGGTACTCGGGGCCCGTACCGTCGGCCGCCCCGTGCAGCAGCCACAGCAGCGCCAGCCGGTCACCAGGCCCCTCCAGAGCAAGCCGCGCGACGAACGGCACGGCCGCCGCCGTTGCCGAATAGACCGACCCCTGGTGGCAAAGCGACGAGACCAGCCCGTCCAGCGCCTCCTCGCGCACCCGTGCGTCCACCGAGCCGGCCGACCGCAGCAGGTCCGGCACATCGTCCGCCGAACCGTACGCGTGCTCCAGCGCCGCCCACTCGACCTCGTCGATTCCGTCCAGCATGCGCGTGACCCTATGGCACGGGAGTCCGCCGCGGCCGTCTGGCTTTGAGCCCGGAAGCCTGACGCTGACTTCGGCTTCGCCCGGCCGGACGGAACAACCGGCTTCGCCCAACAACCGGTGCTGAAGCGCGCTCATTCCTGTCGCGCGGTCGAGGTGGCCTCGACTGCTTGACCTCGAGGACTCGGCCATCGTGCCGAGAGCGGCACGCGCCGCACATGGCCGATGCGGTGCGCAAGCCGCTGCTCGAACGCGTCGGCCTGCCCGAGGAGTTCTCGGCCCCCCATTGACGGCCGCAGCCGTCTGCGACCCGGGCCCCAGCTTCTTCCACTGGTTCGTCGTGCGGATACGCCACCGAGTCCTGCAGGGGTCTCCCTGTCTCTCGCACGGCATATCCGCCGATGTCGGCCGTCAGCCGTCACACGTTGGCTCGCAGCCTGTTGGTGAAAAGCAAAGGCTCGGAGCCTCTTGTCATGGATGGCGTTGACGAGGGGTCAGGTGGTGACCAGCAGCAGGTCTTCTCCGGTTGACGGGCGGAGGCCGTCGGTGCGATCGGCGAAGTAGCGCTGGGCGAGCGATGCTCCCGACACATGTCGGGGGTCTTTGAAGCCGGCTTCGCGGGCCAGCACCAGCATTTCCTGCGGGGTGTAGAAGCTGATGAACGGCGTTCCGGATGCTCGTGCGCCTTCTTCGCTCGCCTGGAGGCCAGGTCGATCGGTCTCGTCGACAAGGTCGGTCGCCAGCAGGAAGGTCATGGCGAGCGTCGAGCCGGGGGCGAGCCCGGCGATCTGGCGCAGGGTGGCCGCGGTGGCGTCTTTGGTGAGGTACATGGTGACGCCGGTGGAGACGATGACCGCCGGCCGGCCGGGATCGAAGTCGGCAGCGGTCAGCTGCTCCAGCCAGGAGGCGCTGGCCTCGAAATCGACCGGCACCAGGTGCAGCCAGTCGGGGAGTTCGTAGCCGAGTTCGAGCAGGCGGCGGCGCTTCCAGCTCTGCGGGCCGGGCTGGTCGACCTCGAAGATCCGCAGGCGGGAGGCGAGCTCCGGCTTGCGCTGGGCGAAGGTGTCAAGGCCGGCTCCCAGCATGACGTACTGAGTGACGCCGCGGTCGGCCTGCTCGGCGATCAGGTCCTCGATGAAACGAGCGCGGGCCACGATGGCGGCCCGGAACCCGCTGGTGGCCTGCGGGTCCATATCGGGGCGGTCGCGCCAGTCATCGCCAAGGGCCGCCAACTGCAGGCCGATCTCGTCCTCGACCACGTGCGGCGGCGGGTCGACCCGGAGGTGCATCGCCCGCCAGAGGGCGGTCCGCACTGCGGTGCTGTCCGGCGCCTCGGTCTGCTCCTGTGCCATGGTGTCCCTTCTCGTTGCGGTCAGTTCTCGGCGGGAGCTTGGAGGCTCCACAGACGCCCGTCGGGGTCGCGGACAGTCATCTCCTTGGTCCCGTAATGGGTGTCCTCGAACGGCGTGACCACCTCGACGACAGGATCGGGACGGAACGCGTCCGCGTCCGGCACCTTCAGCACGATCTGCGTCTGGGGCTCTCGGTCCTCAGGGACCTCGGCGATGAACACGTACGGCCTGTCGCCGTTGCGCAGCTGGCCGGAGTTGTGGTCCGTCGCGAACTCCAGCTCGTAGCCGAGCGCTTGGAAGAACTTCGCCGTCTTACCCCAGTTGTGGGTCGTCAGGAACACGGCCTCGATTCCTTCGGTCGTCATATCAGGTCTCCTCCTCGGTCGATTGCTGTTTGTGCCCATGGGCGTCGTCGAGATAGGCGCGCAGCGCGTCGGCGACCAAGGCCGACAACGACATGCCCGACTCGATGGCGCGGTACTTGACCTGCTTGATCAGCCCGATCGGCAGGTACACGTTGAACTGCTTGACTTCCTCATCACCCACAGAGGCGATGCTAGCATCCTAGCAAGCTAGACAGCCAGCCATACGTAACCGGCCCGGCTGACCAACCCGATCTGGGTTCAGGGCCGTGGTGTCGGCTTCTTCGTCCTGGCGCAGTGCCGGTGCCGGTGCCGGTGCTGTTGTCGGCCACGGCCCATCAGCCGATCGATGCCAGTGCGGCGGTGGGCGCGGTCTCGGTCACGGCGATCGCGCCTGGGTCCGGCGGGCGGCGAGATTGTCCGCCCAGCTGCCCTGTGCGTACTGGGCTCAGAAATGTGTGGTGTCGGGGTGGATGCCGAACAGGTCGCTCACCACGATGGGCGGAAGGAAGTCCCCCGACCCGCCGGGAGACAGGCTACTCGTTCCCCAGTAGGCGTTCCGCATCCTTCTCACCCTGGTTGGCCTGACCGTTGATCTCGTTCACCACCAACTCCTGCGTCCCGAGCATAAGGTCGGCCTGGACTCGGGGGTTGTCGCCGTTCTGTTCTTGCCAGAGGTCCGCGATCGCTGCAACCTGCCTGTCCCGCAACTCGCCGGCGGATTTGTCTTGTGGGCTGCCCACTCATCCTCGAACGACATCCATGCCTCCCCGTGCGTCCTGTCTGTCAAAGACCCCTGTGATTCCGGCGGACCACTCCGAGGGCACGGTCCAATCCGCCGATGTTCGAACTGTTCTTTCTTTACGACCTCTCTTCGCGACGCGAAGGCGCATCGGCGAGCGGCCTTCCGTCGACGGCAGAACCTCGCCATCCGTCAGCTGGAATGCGACAGGGCGGCTCCTCCGTGACCATCGGAAAGATGCCAGCGGAGTGTTCGGTACCGTCCGCAAGCCATGCGGGTCGCGCGGCGTGAATACGCAGCGGTGCAGACGGGAGCGCTGCGATGTCAGTGGCTGCGGCCATCTTGTTCTCGGGTGAATGGATGGATCCGCTGCTTCACTTGGTAGCCGGAACCCTCGGCATTCAAGAGGAGCGGGCTTGGCGTCGGCAACGACTGCGGCGGAGGCCCAGGGAAGTCGTCCTGGTGACACGGGCTGCTGCGACGGCAGCTTTGCTGCCCTGTCGCCCGCGCCCTGTGTTCCTTCTTCCAAAGCGCTCTCCTTTCCGCCGAGGTGCTGCAACAGCCCCTGCTGCCACCCGGAATACGGAGTCAAGCAGGGTGGACACGATGGCGCAGAAGGTGATTCGATCCTTTCGAAAGTCGGGGTACGGAAGGCAGATTCGTGATCACCATCCCGCTGAGCGCGGACGCGCTGGCGGCCACCCGGTTCGCGGTTTCTCCACTGATGCAGGTCGGCACCGTGCTGCATCCGCACCGGCCGCGAACGTTGGGCGGCAATTCCCTCTCATACGGCGAGGTCAGCCGCGTGCTGCGGGAGCACCGGCTGCATCTGCTGGCAGCGATACGCGAGTTGGTGCATGCCTTCGAGCCGGTCTTCTATTCCCCCGTCTTCCTGACGCCCCCGGCAGCCGCAGGGCGGACGCCGGAGCCGAGCGAGGATCTGCACCGTATTGCCTCCGCCCCCAGCCGGGTGGTGGCCTGGCAGCTCAGCTGTCTCCTGGGAGTGCAGCCGAAGAACGGCCGCGCCGCTCTCGCCGCCCTGCGCACCTTGCGGGAGGCTGCCGACCGTGGCGAGGGGGATTTCGCCGAGCGGCTGGCCTGCGAACTGGACACGTTCTGGCTCCGGGGCTTCTCCCGGACGTGGCAGACGGTCGCCGCGCAAGCCACGGACGACATTGCCCTGCGAACCCGGCTGCTCGCCGACCACGGCATGGGGTACGCGCTGGGTTCGCTCCACGAGGCCCTCTGCTACGGCAACGGTGCCCTCCGCCTGCTCGACCGGCACAGCGTCGAGGTGTCCGCCGGCGGACACCTCGTCCTCTTCCCCTCACCTTGGGCGCACAGCTTGGTGTTGACCGTCGACCCCCAAGGGCGGCGCCCCGCCTTTCTCGTCTACCCCACAAGCCCCAGCACCGCCTCGGCAACGACCGGCAGAGCGGACCGGCCGCTGGAAGGCAAGCTCGGCCCCACCCGTTACGCGCTGCTGGCCGACCTCGACGTGCCGCGCACCACCACTCAGCTCGCGGCCCTGCACCACCTCAGCCCCTCGACCGTCTCCTACCACCTCGCCCTGCTGCACCGGGCGGGACTGGTCACACGCGCCCGGACCCGCAACTTTGTGTACTACCAGCGCACCGAGCCTCCCGTGGGGCCCGCACCAACAGCGGCCACGCAGTGAACCTCCGACCGTGGCACGTGCGCACTCCGTGAAGCCCGACAGACCTGGCTCGCGCGGCCCGGAGTTGTTCTGGCCCCCACGCCCGCCCGCGGAGGCTTCACCTCCGCGAGGGCACGACCAGACGGGAGCACCCACAACTCCTCCGGGCGCCACCCTCTCCACCAGTTCCGCTTCTACACGACGGATGTCCTCACTGGTTGCCGCTGACGATCGCTCCCTTGCATCGGTGTTGTCAGACCCCGGCGGCAGGCTGGTGGTCATGCGAACACTCTTCAGCGGTGAATTCAGCGTGGCCTACGGCCAGATGTACATCGATAGCCGCACCGATCCCGACGAGGGGCCGGAAGCCGGTCTCCATGAGTGCTTCATGGGTCAGCAAGCGGGACTGTGCGGCGCTGCCGTTCCCGGACACCTGTTCTTGCTGACGGGCTTGCACACCGGCTCCGTCCCCTTCACCGTCGAACTGCACGAGACGGAGCCGTCTTCGGACGTCGGCGGCTGGGAAGACGTCGTGGAGACGTCGTTCCGTACGGCATCGGACGCCACGCAACTGATCGAATGGGGCGGCGGAGCGTGGGATCTCGGCCTGCCCTCGGGCACGTATCGCGTCCGCTACCACTGCCGCGGCATGGACGAGGCCACGACGGGGTACGCAGCGAGGGCGAGCCCGTGCTGGACGAGTATCTGCTCCAGTTCTGGCCGACCCCGCCCGAGCCCGACCGCGTGGTGAAGCAGACCAGTGACTCGGCCGCCTACTGGCACCGCTTCGCGAGCGAACTGCCGCCGCCACCGACGCCCGAGGAACTGGCCGAGGCCAAGCGCCTCGCCCGCCAGAAGGAGGAGCAAGAGGCACGGGAGCGGCGCGAGCGCTTCGAGAAGAAGGAATGGGGCGGACGCCTGCCCAGCGACCGACTGCGCAATGTCGGGGGCAATGTGGCCGGGATGCGGGATCTCGACGTCGCCCTCGTGCATGCGATCGACGAGGCCGGGCCCGATGTCCAGCGCGCGATAGCCCGGTGGGCCGCGCACCGTTCCTGCCAGGTGGCCGGGCTGAGCGGTGTGGACTGGATCGCCCGCGGCCTGGCGGAGCTGGACGGGGGCGTGCCCTTCTCCCCGCCGCTGGATGACACCGAGCGGAAATGGGACCTTCTCTTCTCCGACCCGCAGGTCCCCGACACCACCGTCACGCTGCCCGACGGCACCCCCAACGCCTCCCAGCAGGCCATGGCCCTCCCCGCCCTGACCGACGCGGCGAACCCCGACCCGCTCCAGGCTGCGCTCGACGCGCTCTACGCCGCCGCTGCCGCTCACGGATCCAGCTGGCACGACCTCTTCGCCCAGGTCCGCCGCGCATTCCCGGAAACCGCTCACGCTCCGCTACCGTCCAAGGAGCCCCCGCAGCGCCCGACAACGGCCACGCTCGTGGCCCGCCTGGACTGGCGGCCGGACGAGGAACCGCGGCAAGAGTCCTGAATTCGGGGCAGGCCGGCCCCTGTCGGGCTACGGACTTGAGAGAGTTCCCCATCCACAGGCCGCCCGGGCGGAGGGTCCCCGTTACCCCTCACCCGGTTGCCGGGAAGTCAGCGGTGAAGTGGGGCCATCAGCCGGGCCCGTCAGCTGGAGGCGGCGGACAGGAGCACGTCCACCAGCCGGTCCGCCGCGTCCGGCCGCCCGTGCGCCCGGGCCGCCTCCGCCATCCCCGCACGTCGCGCCGGATCTGTCAGCAGCGGCCCCACCGCCTCCCGCAGCCGGCCCTCGGTCACGTCACCAAGGAGAGCGACGGCCGCGCCCGCCTCCTCCAAGTGCCGGGCGTTGTGGGCCTGCTCGTTCCCCGCGGAGGAGGCGAGCGGTACGAACACCGCAGGCTTGCCGAGAGCGGTCAGCTCGGCAAGGGTGCCAGCACCACTGCGGGAGACCACAACATCGGCGAGCGCCAGGACACCGGGCAGCTCCGGGCCGACGAACCCCGCGAGGTGGTAGCGGCCCGCGAGCTCCGCAGGCAGGCCCGCAGCGTGCTGACGCAGGCCCTCGACGTTCGCCGGGCCGCACTGGTGCACGATGTTCGCGCGCTCCAGCAGCCATGGCAGGGCCTCGCGAATCACCTCGTTGATCTGCTGAGCACCCTGCGCACCGCCGGTGACGTAGAGGGTCGGCAGCCGCCGGTCGAAGCTGTGCAGCCCCAACGAGGCAACCGCCCTGTCCGCCTGCCCCGTCAGCACCTCGGGCCGGACCGGGTTCCCCGTGACGACCGCAGAGCCCCGTACAGCGTGCGGGAGGAGCGGCAGTGTCGACTCCGAGGAGACCGCGATCCGGGTCGCGGACCCGGCAAGCTTGCGATTCGCCAGCCCGAGCCGCACGGTCTGCTCGTGCAGCACCAGCGGGCGCTTGCACATCCGCGCAGCGAGTCCGGCAGGGACCGCGACATACCCGCCCGTAGCGAGAACGACGTCCGGCCCGAAGCGCGACACAGTTTTACGGGCCTGTACGACACCCAGCGGCACCCGTGCCATGTCCCGCATGTTCGCCGGGCTGAGCATCTTGAGCGGATTCGAGGAGCGCCGGATCTTGCCGGTTGCGACTGTCGTGAAGGGGATGCCCTCTGCGGGCGCGACGCGGGCTTCCAGCCCGTCGGGGGTGCCGATCCACAGGACATCGAGCGTGCTGCCGGCTTCCACCAGCCGGGCCTGCAACGTGCGCACGGCCGTCAGGGCGGGATAGGTGTGGCCGCCAGTGCCTCCCCCCGTGACAAGCAGGCGGAAGGGACGGCGAAGAGAGGCAGCATCATTCACCCCGCGCACCCTACCGGCTACGCAGGCAAGGCATGCCCCCGGATGAAGGGCGACGAAGAGCTGCACGCGGCCCGGCCACCGGCCATTGTGCAGTTCGCCCCTGTGACCTGGTCGAGGTGAGAGTAAGCCAGCCGCGCAGGGCGTTCAGAGAGGGGGAGTTGGGCGCCGAAAGAAGCTGGACACCTCACCGCGTGGACCCGAAGACGTCCTAACCCGCTGGGTAGAAGAGAAACAGCGTGCAGCCGGTGGTGGTCGCGGGTACGTGCCACGACCCGGCCGGGGCGTGCAGGAAGGTCCCTGCCGGGTAGTCGCGTGCTCCGTCGTTGAAGGTGCCCGCCACCACGTAGACCTCCTCCGGGCCGGGCTCGTGGACGTCGCGGCGCGGCCAGGAGGTGCCCGGGTCCATCTCCAGCACGTTGGCGTGCGCGCCGGCCGGTCCCTTCCACAACGGGCGTAGCCGGATCCCGGGGAACAGCTCGCGGACCGGGGATTCTTCGACGGAGACGGAGGTGTAGCCCTCCTGGGCGAGGATCTCAGGGTGCATGCCTCTTACGGTGCCGTGCGCGGGCCGGGGCGGGCAGAGTCTGCGAAGACACCATGGGGTACTTTCCTGCCATGCATCGCGTGGTGGCCCTGGTGCGGCCGGTGCAGTCGACGTTCGAACTCGGCTGCGCCGCCGAGGTCTTCGGCACCAAGCGGGCCGGGGTGCCGCAGTACTACGAGTTCGAGGTGTGCACGGAGACACCTGGCCAAGTGCCCACCTCGGGCGGGTACACGATGTACGTGCCGCAGGGCCTGTCGGCGCTCGAGTCCGCGGACACCGTGATCATCCCGGGCTGGTTGCCGGTGGAGGTGCCACTCTCCGCTCGTGTGCGCCGCGCGTTGCTGAGGGCCCACACGCGTGGGGCGCGGCTGGTCACGATCTGCTCCGGGGTATTCGCGCTGGCCCGAACGGGGCTGTTGGACGGCCGCTCGGCCACCACGCACTGGGCGCGCGCCGAGCAGCTGCGGCGGGAGTTCCCCCGGGTGAGCGTGGAGTCGGACCGGCTCTACGTGGATCACGGCGACGTCGCCACCAGCGGTGGCGCGGGCGCGGGGATCGACCTGTGTCTGCACCTGGTCCGGCAGGACCATGGGGCCGCGCACGCCGCCCTCATCGCGCGCCACATGGTGCTGCCGCCGCACCGGGAGGGCGGCCAGGTGCAGTACGCGCCGCCCCAACCGCCCGGAGACGCGCTCGACGGCCTGCTCGAATGGGCCGGCGAGCGCCTCGGGACGCCGTTGTCGGTGGACGACTTGGCCGCGCACCTCGGTGTTTCGCCCCGCACAATGGCCCGGCGCTTCGCCGACCGGCTCGGTACGAGCCCGGGCGCGTGGTTGCTCTCCCGCCGGGTGGCCGCGGCACGCACCCTGCTGGAGGAGACGGACCTGCCGGTCGAGGCGATCGCGACCCGTGTCGGTCTCACGTCGGCGGTCAATCTGCGCCGCCGCTTCCGCGACCAGGTGGGCACGACGCCCGGCGCCTACCGGCGGGCGTTCCGCGTCCTGTAGCGCTCCCGTCGCTGGTGGACGTGTCCGCCCGGTGGAAGGAGCTGAGTGTCGGCAGCCTCGCCGAACGCCGCGGCTGACAAGTCTGGTTCCTCCGCTGTCCGTAGCTGGGTGGACCCGGATGTAACTCCACGGTCTGACGCGGGATACCCGTACAGGATGACGACGAGGTCGTGCCCTCTGACTAATGTCTGGTGCCTTCGCCCCACCGTCACCGTGCACACCACTGGCATCGGACGGTGCCAATCGGACGGCTGCCATGAGGAGAAGAAGATGCGCCGACTGCTTCCCGTGCTCACTGCTCTGGCCCTCTCGGCCACGGGACTCGCCACGGCCCACGCATCCGACCGGCAGGGGCAGCCGCCGAACACACCGGTTGGCCGACAGGTGTCGTGGTTGGTGGACGCCTCGAAGCGGCTGCCGGTGTCGGAAACAGAGGTCCGAGAGCACCTGTCGCCAGCGCTCCTCGAAGAGCTGGGCGGTGTCGGGGGGTTCAACGACAAGCTCGCGAAGGCGGCCGGGCCCGAAGGGCTCAGTCTGGACTCCTTCCGCTCCCAGAGGGCGCCGCGTGACGGCTCGGAGGCGTATGCGCTCCTCGATGGTGAGGAAGGCACGCACCACGCCGTCGTCGTGACGGACAAGCAGGGCGACCTGGCCTCCCTCCACCTGACGGCCCTGCCCAGTTCCTGGCGCGAACTGGACGAGCGGCTGCGTGCGGTCGCGCCCGATGTGTCGTTCCTCGCCGCCGAGGTGAACAAGCAGGGCCGGTGCCGTACGTTGCACGGTCTCGCCCCGAGGACACCGCGCCCGATCGGCTCCGCCTTCAAGCTCTACGTCCTGGGAGCGCTCGCCAAGGCGGTTCGCGAAGGCCGGGCCTCTTGGGACGAGCGGCTCGCCGTGCGAGAGGAGTGGAAGTCCGTGGGCGGTGGCCCCATCGACGAGCTTCCTGCGGGCACAAAGCTGCCGCTGCGCCAGTACGCGAACCACATGATCTTCTACAGCGACAACTCCGCAACCGACCACCTGATGCACCGGATCGGCCGGAAGGCCGTGGAGGAACAACAGGCCGCCTTCCAGATGGCCGACCCGCGGGCGAACCGGCCCCTTCTGCTCACCCGGGAACTGGCGCAGCTCAAGAGCGCCGACTACCCGCGGCATGCCGACGCCTACACCGCCCTGGGTGAACGGGACCGGCGACGGTACCTCACCGACGTGGTGAGCAAGCTGCCTGTGCCAAGTTCGAGCTGGAAGGAGCCACGTCACATCAACAGCGTCGAATGGTTCGCCCGCCCGGACGACATCTGCCGCGCGTTCTCCGGCCTGCGTGCACAAGCAGGATCGGGCGGCCAGAAGCCCGTCGACACGTCCCTGTCCCTGATGGGCACCCGGACTCTGGGGTTGGACACGGACGCGTGGCCGACCGGTTGGTTCAAAGGCGGCTCCGAACCCGGCGTCATCAGCCGGAACTTCATGGCCGGCTCCGCTTCGGGCAAGACGTACGTGGTTTCGTTGTCGGTGAGCGACCGGAAGGAGAACGTCAGCAACTCCGCCACGGCAGCGGAGCTGCTGGCCTTGTCCGCAGGGGCCTTCGAGCTGGCCGAGCCTTCCACCAGCACCCCGCCTGCCACGACGCTCCAACCGACTCCCTCGAACCCCACTCCGCCAGACCACTCGCCACACTGACTTCCACACCGTGAAGTTCATCCGCTGAGTTTCGTAGCTGATCTCGCACCGGGCGGCACCGAAGGCTTCCGATGCCCGGCTGGACCGGTCCCGGGCAGCCCGCCCGTGCCCCTGTTCGTGTGGTTTGACCTTCTGATCGCCGATACCGGAGATGTCCTGCCGCTTGAATTCCGGCGTGAACACCCTCTCCCGCGGCCTGATGGCCGCTGCCATCGCCGTGCCACTTGCGACCGCCGCAGCACCTGCTGCCGCGCCGACTTCTGCCCACTCGGCGGTGATCGACTGCCCCAACGGCTACGTGTGCATCTTCCCTGAGATCAACTTCGGCGGCCAGCCGTGGATCAAGCGCGCTGTCGATGGCAGTGTGAAAGATCTGCCGACCGCCATCCGCAACCGCGGTAGCTCCATCCGCAACAACAGTGACCGCACTGCCCGCATCTACGAGAAGCGCGACTTCGCCGGGCGGTGGGTGTGCGTGACCAAGAGCGGCGGCTCCATCCACGACCTGCGCGGCTACAACCTCAACGACCAGACCCGCTCCCTGCGCATCAACCGCAACGACTGCGGCTGACCCAGAGCAGTGAGTCCCCGTACACGGGAAACGCGGCCCGTTCCCCAGCAGGAGCGGGCCGCTCTCTTGGGGCCATCCGTTGGCCGATTCCTGTTTCAGCAGCTTGTTGACGGCCCCGACGCCGTCCTGGACATGGATGGCGTGGAGATCCCCACGGTTCCAGCCACACCCCGGCACGAACGGGCACCATGCTCGAATCCGTACGCGGTAGAGGCAGGGCCTCAAGCGCACCACGCTGCAGCCAGCGGAAGCGGTCCCAACGCCGCCAGGTCAGCTCTCGACTTCCGTCGAGGTCCCTGTCGGTGGCGAGGACCGGCTGACTCACCACTCCCGCGTGGCGATCAGCTCTTCCGCATCCGCGTCCGTGAAGCCGTAGGCGTTGGCGACGAACCAGAAGTCTTCGGCTATCTCTTCGCGGGCCACGGTCTCGATCTCGCTGCCGGCGGCCTCGAACTCGGCCTCCAGGGCGTTGAACTCCTCGGTGGCGGCCTGAGTCAGAGCGTAGAGCGCGGCCAGGTCGGCGGGCGGGTCCGCCTCGATGCGCTCGCACAGCCGGAGCAGGATCACCTTTCCCTGGTCCACCACGTGATGGGGGAAGTAGTCGTCCTCGTACAGCCCCCGCAGAAAGGAGTGCACGGTCACTTGCTGATTGCTGATGGGCATATGGCTCCCCGCCCTTGCTCGGCGAACGATGTGGCACCTTGATCGTGCACCAGACCACTGACATTGCTGACGCAGTCGGAATACTGCGGAGCATGACGAGCACGCACGCCGCCCTGTCCCCGTTCGCCCGTATCAAGGTGCGCACCAGCGCGCTGGTGTTCTGCGACGACGAGGTCGCCCTCATCCGGCGCGACCGCAGCAACTCGGTGCTCTACACAACGATCGGCGGCAACGTGGAGGATGCCGAGCCACTTCCGCAGGCACTGCGCCGCGAGCTCAGCGAAGAGCTGAGCCTCGACCTCGACCAGGCCGAGGGCGGCGAGCTGCTATGGGTCGTCGACCAGCGCGTCTCCCGCCCCGGCGCCACCCCGCCACCACGCAAGCTCCACTGATCTACCGCTTCCACGTCAGCCCCGCGGTGCGCGGACGACTCGCACAGCAGGAGTTCGACGAGTTGCCCGGCGGCTTCCATGAGGTCGGCACCATCGAGTGGATCGACTACCGCAAGACCGCCGACCTGCCGCTCTTCCCACCGATCGGCCGGGCACTCGCCGCTCTCGCCTCTCCGCGCGCTGTCGTCGCCGACGCCGCCCTGGAGGCCGTGACGGACGACAACTACACCTGGGTCTGACCAGGGACAGGACACAGGACCGTACGCCCGGTGCAGGCCGAATCGGAAGTCGTCGATCACCACAGCCTGTCCCCTGTCCCCCCACTTGAGCTGATGTCGGCGCCCGGTTGTGGTCAGGAGCAGGGCTTGTAGAACTGCTGCCAGCCGTCGCCGGGCATGGCCGGCGGTTCGGCCCACGTCCCGAACTCGCCGTACTTCTGCGTCGCCTCGTAGTCGTAGTTCCCCAGGCCACCGCCCTGCTTGGAGAGGCGCACGTCCCGGTCCAGCTGCCCGTCACCGGCGTTGTTGAGGATGGCCAGGTCGGGGTATGCGTCGTCGTTGTAGCGGGCGATGCTCAGCTGCCGGGCCTCGCCGTGGTCTCCGATGTCGGAGTGCACCGAGTCGGCGGAGTGCAGGCTTGTGCGGTCGAGGGGGCCGGGGCGGTATTCGGCGACGCGTGCTGTGGAGGGGTCGTCTCCGCCGGACGGTTCGACGATGTTGACGACCATGTCCAGGGTGCCGTCGTTCTGGAAATCGGCGACCGCCGCGGTCGCGATCTCTCCCTTCTTCGCGCCGAGAAGGTCCCTGACGGAGACCTTCTCGCCGAACGAGCCGTCCTTGGCGCCCCATTGGATCGTCATCTTGGTGCCGGAGTGCCCGGGGTTGGTGATCTTGTCCGGGGTGCCGTCGCCGTCCAGGTCACCGACAAGTGTGGTCGCGTCGGCCAAGCACGCCGCCTGCGCGTCGGCAGCGTGGCCGGAGGAGCCTGTGCCGCCGGGGGCAGAAGACCCGACCGCCCCGGCGTAGCCGGCGTAGGTCAGGGTCAGGGCGGCCGCCGCGAGCGGCGCGGCGATCCAACGTGAGCGTGTGCGAAGCATCTGAGAGCTCCCTTTCTATCGTTGTCGCGACGTCAGATGGCTGCTCAGCTACGTAAGTTCATGACTGGATCTCCGTGTGACGGGACCGTGACATTTCCAGCGGAAGGACGCCGAGCCGCCGGATATGCGCGTACGCGGTCCGGAAGGCCAGGACTGCGGCGCATGCGCTGGAGGTAGCAGGGCATCGATGATGCCGGGCGTTGGATGGGACGTGCCTCACTCCTGCAGGCGGCTCAGCGCCTGCATGGCCTCGCGCTCCATGCGTGACAGATCGCAGAGTACGGTGCCTGCCTGTGCGAGGCACTCTGCATCGCCTGATTCACCGGCTTTCGTGATCAGTGCTGCGGCTTCCGTCCACAGGGTGGCTGCCTCGGTGTAGAGCCCGTGGCCGGTGCGCAGGTGGCTGCTGTCGAGCAGTTGGGCGCATTCGGCGAGGAAGTCGCGGTAGAGATTACGGAACAGGGCGCCGCCGGTGCCGGCCTTCTCCATCAAGAGCGCTGCCTGTGGCAGGTCCCGCTGCGGGTTGTCGGTCCTCTGGAGCCATGTGCGTACCAGCTTGCCGGCCTTCTCGATGCCACGGTGCCCCAGGTTGGCGATGGGCGGGTTGAGGAAGGCGTGGGCGCAGGCGGTGATGGCGGGAACGATCTGGCCCTGTGGAGAGGGCAGGTTCCTCGGAGCCGTGAGAGTGAAGGACCGGTGCTTGGCGGTCATCGGGCCGCGCGCAGCCCTCGCCTGGGCGAGGCTGGTCAGGCTGGTGGATACCGCTCCGCCTTGCTGGTCGGTGTCCACCAGGTAGGCATCGTGGTCGTCGTAGCCGTACATGGCGACGACATGGCCGCCGAAGTGCACCTTCGAGGCGAAGTAGTCCAGGTGGTAGCTGTCCAGCTGCAGTCCGACGGGGTGGCAGGCATCGATGGAGGCTGCCACGTTGTCCCAGGCCCTGCGGGGGGAGGTGGTCTCCTGGACCAGGAGCTCCAGCCCAAGCCTGGTGGCCAGGTTTCTGGTGAGATCGAACGGCTTGACCCGTCCCCCGAGGAAGGGGAAACCCATGTTCTTGCTGTCCCAGTAGATGAAGGACAGACCGGAGCCGAGACCGAAGAGCATGGGCTCGGACAGATCGAGCCCTTGGTGCCGCAGCAGCACCCCCAGAGCTGTCGTCTCGCAGTGCTGCGTACCGCGGGCATCGATGTCTTTCACCGTGGTCATGCCATGCTCTCCTGAACGGGGATGATCAGCCGGGTCATCAGTTCTTTTTGTGGTGCCTCTGTCGGCCCTACGAGGCACGTCTCACGTACGGGCGCTTGCGGGCGCAGCCCCTGCTCGCGGTGGCGGCGAAGAGGGGATTGTGGACGCTGGCGGCTCGCGCAGCAGGGCAATTGCCAGGGCATCGCGTGGCCGTTCAGGCGCGCACCAGCGATAGCCCGAGTCGGCGTCCACGCCGGCTGGAGCCAGCAGCCCCATTTCGTCGCAGTGGCGTAGCTGCTGGACGCAGAGTCGGCGCAGGCGGGCGAAGCGCCCGATGGTGAGAAGTTCGTCTTCACGCCATCATGGTGGACTCTCCCAAGGTGGGAGAGTCCACCTCTGTACTCATGGCCCCAGGTCGCCCTGCTCCCCTTCGCCGTCGTCGTCATCGTTCGGGGCGTCCGGGTCACGCAGCGGGTGGGGAGAGGCCGGGTCGTAAGCGCCGTATTCTCTCGCTCAGCGGCCAGTTGACGGCAGCCGCACACATTTCGAGGATGCCCGCAGAGGCTGTGCCGGCTCGGGCGATCTCAGCAGCTGTTTTCCACCCCTCCTCGTTGGGCAGATTGCTCTCTCGGCGAGTAGGGGTGGTCCCGGACGATGAAAGCGGATGAACGTAAGGCGCGGGTCCGCGAGGTACGCCGTCGGCTCGCGCGGGAGGGGCCTCCGCGAACACGAGGCCCGGAGGGCGACTTCGAGACGATCACGGTTCCCGAACGCGATTGCGACCATCTCCGCGACCTACTGATCACCGAGGGCGCGCAGACGGTTGTCGAGATCGGTCTCGCCTACGCCAGTTCCGCGCTCGCGATCGGTGAGGCGCTGGTCACCATCAACCCTCCGCGGCCTCGGCACGTCATCATCGACCCTTTTCAAGAACGTGACTGGTCGAACGTCGGCTGGGACCTTCTGCGCTCTGCGGGTCTGGACTCGATCGCCTCGCTCACGCTCGCTCCTTCGTCGATCGCGCTTCCGCAACTCCTCACGGAAGGTTTCGTCGCCGACGCGGCATTCGTCGATGGCAGCCATCGGTTCCACGAGATCTTCGTCGACTGCTATTTTCTGCGCAAGCTCGTGCGCCCTGGCGGGCTGATCGTCATCGACGACGCCTGGGCGTCGTCAGTGCAAACCGCCGTGCACTACTACGAGCGGAACTTGGGATGGACGGTCGTTCCCGACGCCTTTCCCAACGGATCTCCGAGCACGGTTGCTTCCGGTACTCGGACCGAACCAGTGGCTCGGTGCAAGGCCATCCGCTTGCCCGATCCCTCGTTCGAGCCGCCCTTCGAGGAATTTCGCGCCTTCTGAGTGAGTGAACGGGGACGTCTTCCCGGTCGAAGTCCGACCCGAGCCCCACGACCACAGATTCCGCCGCACAGATTCCGCCGCACAGAGAACACCAGTACGCGGCGGACCGTGGTCGGGGGTGTGACATCGGCGCGGCAGATGTGAAGTCCGGGTCCGGGTCCCGCCCAAGTCCTCGACGCCTCACCGCCGACCATGTGCCGGCTCGTCAGCGTCCCAGCACGGCCATGGCTGCGTTGTGGCCGGGAATGCCGCTGACGCCGCCGCCGCGCACGGCGCCCGCGCCGCAGAGCAGGACGTTGGCGTGCCGGGTTTCCACGCCCCAGCGTCCTGTTCCGTCCTGGGCGTAGGGGAAGGCGAGGTCGCGGTGGAAGATGTTGCCGTCGGGGAGTCCGAGGTCGCGGTCCAGGTCAAGTGGGGTCTTCGCCTCGATGCAGGGCCTGCCGTCGGCGTCGCTGGCCAGACAGTCCGCGAGCGGCTCGGCGAGGTGGGCGTCGAGCTGGGCCAGGGTCGACTTCAGCAACGCGTCGCGTACGGCGTCGTTGTCGCGGGTGAACAGATGGGCCGGGGTGTGAAGGCCGAAGAGGGTGAGGGTGTGGCAGCCCCGTTCGGCGAGTTCCGGTCCGAGGATGCTGGGATCCGTGAGCGAGTGGCAGTAGATCTCGGCGGGTGGGGTGGCGGGCAGCCGGCCGGCGGCGGCATCGGCGTACGCGGCGGCCAGCTGGGTGTAGCCCTCGGCGATGTGGAAGGTGCCTGCGAACGCCAGTTCCGGGTCGACAGCCGGGTCGCGGAGCCTTGGCAGCCGCTTCAACAGCATGTTGACCTTGAGCTGGGCTCCCTCGACGGGAGCGGGCGGCTCCTCGCCCAGCAGCGTGGCGAGCTCCCGGGGCGAGGCGCCCACGAGAACGTGGCGGGCGGCGACGGTGCCTTCGGCTTCCGGCGTCCGGTACGTCACGTCGGCGTGCTGCCGTCCGTCGGTCTCGACGCGGATCACCTGGTGGCCCGTGACGATCTCTGCCCCCGCCGAGCGCGCGGCGGCGGCCAGCGCGTCCGTCAACGCCCCCATGCCGCCGACGGGCACGTCCCAGTCGCCGGTGCCGTTGCCGATCACGTGGTAGAGGAAGCACCGGTTCTGTCTCAGCGACGGGTCGTGGGCGTCCGCGAAGGTGCCGATGAGGGCGTCCGTGAGGGCGACGCCGCGGACCAGGTCGTCGCTGAAGTGCGCCTCGATCGCGGCACCGACGGGTTCTTCGAAGAGCATGCGCCAGGCCGCGTCGTCGCCGACGCGGCGGCGCAGCTCGTCCCGGCCGGGCAGCGGCTCCGTCAGGGTCGGGAAGACCCGCTCGGCCACGCGCCGGGTCATGCCGTAGAAGGCCTCCCACGCGGTGTACTCGGCGGTGCCGCCGGTGAGCCGTTCGAACGACTCCCTCGTACGGTCGGGGCCGCCGCCCACGAGCAGGCCCGTCGGGCGGCCATCGCGGTGGGCCGGGGTGTACGAGGACACCGTGCGCTTGCGGAGGGTGAAGTTCAGCCCCAGCTCCCGGACGATCTTCTGCGGGAGCAAGCTCACGAGGTACGAGTAGCGGGACAGGCGGGCGTCCACCCCGGCGAAGGGACGCGTGGAGACGGCGGCGCCGCCCGTGGTGCCCAGCCGTTCCAGCACCAGCACGGTGCGGCCTGCCCGGGCGAGGTAGGCGGCGGCGACCAGACCGTTGTGGCCGCCGCCGACGATGACGGCGTCGTATCGCTCGTGTGCGGGCATGGGTTCTTCCTAGCACGCGGGCGCCAGGGGCGGGCAGATCCCGCGTGCTCCCTGAGAGCGTTCAGCCGGCTGCTGGGCGAAGGGATGACGCGGGTCTGAGGGTGCTTGAGGACACCCGCGGTGACCTTGCGGGCGCGATGGGGGGGTTCCGTATCGCCTGGGCCACGGCTCGTCCGGGCCCTCGCGCTCCGTTCGGGCAGCCGCGTACCGCGGGTGCGCGGGTCGCGGGCGTGCTCGGGTCACCGGGGTTGGCGGTCGTAGGTGAGGAAGGCCGCTCCGCTGGGGAGGACGGTGTGGTCGGTGAGGTTCCAGGCGCTCGGTGAGAAGGCGGCGTTGTGGCCGAACAGGGGGATACCGGTACCGATGGTGAGCGGGCTGAGCTTGACGATCAGGCGGTCGATCTCGGAGTAGAGGGCGCCGGCCAGTTCGGCGCCGCCGACGAGCCAGATGTCCTTGTCGCTGCCGTCCTGCTTGAGCTTCCGTGCGGTGGACGCGGGATCGTCGGCGACGATCTCGACGTCGGGGTCCGGGCTCTGGGTCAGGGTCCGGGAGAAGACCAGGTGGCGCAGGTGCGGGTAGGCGTTGGAGACGCCGGCCGCGAGACCGACCTCGTAGCTCTTACGACCCTCGACGACGGTGTCGAAGCAGGTGCCCTGCGCCGTGACACCGAGCGCTTCCCGGGCCGGACCCGGAAGGGTTTCGGGGTACTCGGTGACGAGGTGGCGGACATAGTCCTCGGCGGGGGTCCAGAAGCCCTCCGGGCCCGTGGGGTCGCCGCCGTCCGGCCCGGCGATGAAGCCGTCGAGCGTGGAGGCTATGTAGTACACGAGCTTGCGCATGTGGTGGATTCCTTCGTCGTTCGGTCATAAAGGTGGTGACGGAGCTGGTCGAGCGCCTCGGTGCGGACGCCTCCGGGCTTCAGGAGCGGGGAGGCGCGGCCCGTCGGCCGGAGGCGGAGGCCATGCCGAGCCAGGTGTGGGGGTTGCCTTGCCAGCACCATCCCAGCTTCGGCGCCTTCTGGCTGATCCAGACAGCGGGCACGCGGCGGTCTCCGCTCCGGGAACCGCCGAGCGAGAAGCACTTGTTCTTCACGAGGACCTGGGGGAAGTGGGTTATCAGTGCGATCCCCTCCTCGATGGTGAGCAAGGTACGGCCCCGCTCCGTGACGGTGGCCATGGCGTCGCTCGGCACGGCGCCGCAGAACTCCTCACCGCGTTCGGCACCGACGAGCAGATATGCCTTGAGGTCGGGAAGTTCGGTCTCCTTGGTGGCGACGAAGCGTTCCAGGGCTCCCGGCTCGTAGGAGCGGTCGACGAATCCGGGCAGTCTCCCGCCGTCCAGGGTGGTGCGGGGCATCGTCTCCTGGACGGGGAGGACTTCGCGGGTCACGACAAGTACGAAACCCACGCGGCCGGCGTCGGGGGCGTGTGCGGCGTCCTTCATCGTCACGGCGGTGTCCCGCAGTGGGGCGAGCAGGGCGGCGAACTTCTTGTCGCCGAGGCCGGACGCCTCCGGGTATCCGCGTTCGACGAGGGTGCGGACCTGCCGGTCGAACTCCGCCGCGGGATCGAAGGGGTCGGGTATGGAGGTGGCGGAATGGGAGGGCGCGGCGTGGGAGGGCGCGGTCATACGGGTCCTCTCGTCGGTGTCGTCAGTTTCTGGCGATGAGGGCGAGTTGGTACTTGCAGGCGGTGCGTTCGTGGCGGAAGCCGAGCTGCTGGTCGACCGCAAGTATGTGGGTGTTGTCGGCGGCATTGTCCATCACCACCTCGGTGACCTGCGGATGTTCGTCGTGCAGCTGCGCAGCATGGGTGCCTTGAGTCAGACGCCGAGGCCGTGGCCGCGGTTGGCGGGCTTGATCCGGCGAGCCAACCACTGTGCGCCTGCTGGGCGGTAGCAGCAGGTGCTGCGGTGCCAGGACGCGGCTGGAGCCGTTACACAGGCAGAAACGGGTCGGCAGGGGGGATGCCACAGCGCGGATCCTGCGCGACACGGGCCCGTGGGCTATGGGTTGCCGTCTCGTCCGGCCATGTGGGAGACGCTCACCGCTGGGCGGCCATGTCGGCGGGAATTTCCTGTTCCGTCCAGATGATCTTGCCGGTCGCCGTGTATCGGGTGCCCCATCTGCGGGCGAGCTGGGCCACGATCAGCAGGCCCCGTCCTTCCTCGTCAGTGGTCCGGGCATGGCGCAGGCGTGGCGAGGTGCTGCTGGCGTCGGAGACCTCGCAGATCAGGCCCCGGTCCCGGATCAGGCGCAGACCGACCGGTCCGGCCGCATGACGGATGGCGTTGGTGACCAGCTCACTGACGATGAGCTCCGTGGTGAACGTCAGGTCGTCCATGCCCCAGTCCGCCAACTGCCGGCCCGCGAGCGTGCGGGCGTCCGCCACGGCCGCCGGATCGCTGGGCAAATCCCACGAGACGACCCGGTCCGGAGCAAGGACACGGGTCCGGGCAAGGAGCAGGGCCACGTCGTCGGACGGCGGACCTGTCAGCAGGGCGTCGACCGCGCCCTGGCCGATCCCCTCCAGCGTCGGCCCGGGCACCACAAGGGCATCGCCCAGTCGGGAGAGCCCGACGTCGAGATCCCGGTCATAGGTCTCGATGAGGCCGTCGGTGTAGAGGGCGATGAGGCTGCCTTCGTCCAGCACCAGCTCGACGGACTCGAAGGGGAGGTACCCGAGGCCGAGCGGTGGTCCGGCGGGCAAGTCGAGGACGTCCGCGGTGCCGTCGGGGCCGACGATCACGGGCGGGAGGTGACCGGCGCGGGCCAGCGCGCACCGCCTGCTGACCGGGTCGTACACGGCGTACAGGCAGGTGGCGCCCATGAACGCGGCGCTCGCGGTCTCGCCCTCGGCCGCGACCGGCTCGTCGCTGCTGTGCGCCCCCATGAGGCCGATGACCAGGTCGTCCAGATGAGCCAGCAGTTCGTCCGGGGGCAGGTCCAGATTGGCGAGAGTGCGTACCGCGGTGCGCAGGCGCCCCATGGTTGCCGCCGCGTTGATGCCGTGTCCGACCACGTCTCCGACAACCAGTGCGACCCGGGCTCCGGAGAGCGGAATCACGTCGAACCAGTCGCCGCCGACACCACTGGGGGCATCCGCCGGGAGGTACCACGACGCCACCTCCAGAGCGGACCCTCCCGCCAGTTCCTGCGGGAGCAGGTAACGCTGCATGGAACGGGCAGCGGTGCGCTCACGGGTGAAACGGCGCGCATTGTCGACGCACACCGCCGCGCGGGAGACGATTTCCTCGGCGAGACGCACGTCGTCGTCCTCGAAGGGGCCCAGGCGCCTGGACCGGGCGAACGTCGCCACGCCAAGCGTGACACCTCGCGCCCGCAACGGGACCACCATCAGCGAGCGGAAGTCGAACTCGCGGATGGAGGCGCCCAGTGACTCGTCCTCGGTCACCCAGGCGCTGGAGGGGTCCATGACCCGTTCCACGAGAGTCCTGCTTTCCAGCAGGCAGCGGGTCACCGGCGATGAGGGAGCGCGCCGAACGGTTTCACCCACGGCCAGACTCGCCTCCGGACAGCCCTCCCGCACCGACTGCTGCCCCGCTCGGCGGATGACGGGCGTCATGCCGACCGGCCCGGGGGCCGGTTCCTCGCCGCTGATGACCAAGTCCAGCAGGTCGACGGCGACGAAGTCGGCGAGGGACGGCACGGCATCGTCAGCCAGTTCCTGCGCGGTCCGCGTCACATCCAGCGTGCTGCCGATGTGGGCGCTGGCATCGTTCAGCAGGGCCAGGCGTTCCTGGGCCTGCCAGCGCTCGGTGACGTCGACGATCACGTACCCGACGCCTACGTACCGGCCCTGGCGGTCCTTCATGCCGAAGAAGGAGGCGGAGAACGCGCGCGTTCGGTCGGGGCTGGTGAGGCCGGGGTCGCGGAACTCGTAGTCCAGCACCGGGGCCCCGGTCTCGAAAACCGTGCGCATCTGCTCCTCGAAAGCTTCCGCCTCCGGCCTCGGCAGCACATCCTTCACCTGCCGCCCCAGGCGTTGTTCGAGGGGGACCAGGCGGTCCAGAGATTTGTTCACCCAGACGTAGCGCAGATCCGTGTCCAGGACGGCCATACCGACCGGTGCGTGGGTGAGGAACGGAGTGAGCATCAGCTGGCTCACCCCGCCTCCCGGCATCCGCCAGAAGGCCCGTTTCGGCGGCCGGCCGACGAACCTGCCGAAGACCAGTGCGGCGACCGTGGCGACCAGTACGCCCGGGACCATTTCGTAGACGCCCGACTCAAGTGGCCCGAGCAGCGGGTTGATCTTCTTCCAGAGAAGCACCGTGGTCGCGCCCGACACGATCCCGGCCATGGCCCCTGCCCAGGTCATACGGGGCCAGTACAGCGAGAGGAGGACGACGGGCCCGAAGGCGGCCCCGAAGCCCGCCCAGGCATAGGCGACGATGCTCAGCAGCCCGCCGCCCTTGAGCGCGATCACGAAGGCCACCACGATCACAACGACGACGGCGCCGCGACCGACCCACACCAGCGCCCTGTCCGAGGCACGCCTGTTGAGGAATGCGCGGTAGAAGTCCTCCGTGAGCGCGACCGACGACACGAGAAGCTGGCTGTCCGCGGTCGACATGATCGCGGCCAGTACGGCGATCAGCATCACCCCGGCGATCCAGGGATCGAACAGGATCCGACTCAGGACGATGTACACCGTCTCGGGGTCGGTGAGCGGCGTGTCGAGCCGCCCGATTCCCGCGAGGCCGACGAGTGTGCCGCCGGCGAGTACGACGACGACCCAGCCCGTTCCGATACGACGCGCCGCGGGGATGGCACGGACGCTGCGGATGCCCATGAAGCGGGCCAGGATGTGCGGCTGACCGAAGTAGCCGAGGCCCCAGGCGAGCAGTGAAACGATCGCGACGGCGCCGAGCGACCCGCCTGCCGACCACCGCCCGTCCGCGTAGTCGACCTCGGCCCCCATGTCCAGCAGACCGGGCGCCTTGTCGTCGAGGGCACCGCCCAGCGCCCGGAATCCTCCGAGGGCCGCGACACCGGTCAGGGGGACCACGAGCAGGGCGAGGAACATCAGCGTCCCCTGCATCACGTGCGTCAGGCTCACCGCGAGGAAGCCGCCCAGGCACGAGTAGATGACCACCACCAGGGCCGTCAGGGTCACCCCGAGCCCGAAGCGGATGTCGAAGACGGGCTCGAACAGCAGCCCGCCGGCTACCAGACCACTGGCGACGTAGACGGTGAAGAACACCAGAGTGACCGCCGCCGAGACCAGCCTGAGTATCCGGGTGCGGTCCTCGAACCGCTCCTCCAGGTAGGCCGACAGGCTCACGGCGTTCTCGGCGCGCTCCGTGTAGGTGCGCAGCCTCGGCGCGACGAACAGCCAGTTGAGGTAGGTGCCGATCGCCAGACCGACTGCGATCCAGGCGGCGCCGATACCGGCCGCGTACACCGCTCCGGGAAGAGCGAGGAACAGCCAGCCGGACATGTCACTGGCCCCTGCGGACAGAGCTGCGACCAACGGGCCGAGCCTGCGCCCCCCCAGGGCGAAGTCGGCGAAGGTGTGAGTGCGGGTGTACGCCCAGACACCTACTCCGATCATGGCGATCGCATACACGAGGAAGGCGGCCACGATCGGCGCACTCGAATCGAACATTTTATCCTCGCCCGCGAGGTTCATGAGCACGAGCGCGACCATTCGGCGCGCTGGGCAGCCCGGTACGTCCTGCGGGGTAAATGTACAGATTTGAGTCGCCCGGCAGTGGCCGCCACCACCGCACCGGAGCTGAACGGCCGATACGTGTACGACAGCCCCGCATGCAACGCCGTACGAGCGTGCAGCTTTCCCCGCACCGGCGCGGGAAGCCGGCCGAACCGCCCGCCCGGCCTGCTGCCCCCGGCCCGCTGCCCGCTGCCTGGGAAGCGGTGTTGACTCGGGCCTGGGGGGAGCGGGGGAGCGAGGTGTTAGTAATAAGTCATGAAGCTGCCTTTCCGCCGCCCCCGGAATCAGCCGGAGCGCTCGTCCGCCAACTCCGGAGAGAAAGGGCGTTGGCAGCTGCGCCTGCGCAGTGCGGCCGGTCAGGTGTTCGTGCTGCAGGTGGTGCTGGTGCTGCTGCTGGTCGCGGCCGCGGTGATCGCCCAGGTGGTGCAGGCGCAGCGGGATGGCACAGGCCGGGCCCGGGAGAAGTCGGTCGCGGTGGCCCAGGCGTTCGCGCATGCCCCGGGCGTGGCGGAGGCGATGCAGGGCCCGGATCCGTCGAAGGTGCTCCAGCCACGCGCGGAGGCGGCCCGCAAGGACGCGGGTGTCGACTTCATCGTGCTCATGAACCGGAAGGGGGTCCGGTACACCCAGCCCGACCCGTCACTGATCGGGAAGAAGTTCGTCGGCACGATCGAGTCCTCGCTCCGCGGCCGTACCACCGTGGAGACGGTCACCGGCCCCCTCACGGGCGGGGATACCGATGTCGTCCAGGCGGTGGTGCCCGTGCGGGACTCCGACGGCAGGATCGTCGGCATGGCGTCGGCGGGGCTCGCCATCCGCAACGTCACCGGCATGATCAACCAGCAGCTTCCGATCATCCTCGGCGCCGGCGCCGCCGCGCTCGTGGCCGCCACCGGCGGGACGGCCCTGGTTTCCAGACGGCTGCTGCGTCAGACGCACGGCCTCGGGCCGGCGGAGATGACGCGGATGTACGAGCACCATGACGCGGTCCTGCACGCGGTGCGGGAGGGCGTGCTCATCCTCGGCTCCGACGGGCGTCTGGTACTGGCCAACGACGAGGCGCGCCGCCTGCTGGATCTGCCTGTCGGTACCGAGCGCCGGCACGTGAGCGAGTTGGGTCTGGACGAGCGTATGGCCCAGCTGCTGGCGAGAGGGGAGGCCGTCACCGACGAGGTCCTTCTGTCCGGGGACCGGCTGCTGGCGGTCAACATCCGCCCCACCGCCCCGCACGGCGAGGAGCCGGGCAGCGTGGTAACGCTCCGCGACACCACCGAGCTGTCGGCAGTCTCGGGCCGCGCGCAGGTGGCGCGGGAACGGCTGAAGTTGCTGTACGAGTCGGGGGTGCGGATCGGCACGACGCTGGACGTGGCGCGTACGGCCGCAGAGCTGGCCGACGTGGCGGTGCCCGGATTCGCCGACGTGGCAGCGGTCGACCTGCTGGACGAGGTCGTACGCGGCCAGGAGCCGGCTCCGCAGACCCAGCGCCGGGTGCGGCGGGCAGCGGTCAGCGACAAGCCCGCGGGCCTGCCGCTGTACGAGGTCGGCGAGGCGATCACCTTCCGGCCCGGTTCGCCGCAGGCGCAGGCCCTCGGTGCGGAGCAGGCGGTACTGGAGCCGGACCTGCACCGCGCGGAGGAGTGGGTGCGCCACGACCCGGACCGCGCGCGGCGGACACTGGAGTACGGCGTGCACTCGCTGATCACCGTCCCGCTGCGGGCAAGGGGAGTGGTCCTGGGCATCGCGCACTTCTGGCGCAGCGGCGACTCGCCGGCCTTCGACGAGGACGATGTGTCCTTCTCCGAGGAGCTGGCCGCGCGGGCCGCGGTGGCCATCGACAACGCGCGCCGCTACACCCGCGAGCACGCAATGGCGGTAACCCTGCAACGCAGTCTGCTGCCCCGAGGGCTGCCCGAGCACGCCGCACTGGAGGCGGCCTGGCGGTATGTCCCGGCCGAGGCGGGCGTGGGCGGCGACTGGTTCGATGTCATCCCCCTCTCCGGTACACGTGTCGCCCTCGTCGTCGGCGATGTGGTCGGGCACGGACTGCACGCGGCTGCGACGATGGGCCGGCTGCGCACCGCCGTACACAACTTCTCCGTTCTCGACCTGCAGCCCGACGAGGTGCTCGCCCGCCTGGACGAGCTCGTCGTCCGCATCGACGACGAGGACAGCCGTGCCGGCCTCGCGGGCGGGCGGCAGGCCGAAGGGGTGGCCGGGGCGACGTGTTTGTACGCCATCTACGACCCTGTCACCGGCACCTGCACACTGGCCCGCGCCGGACACCACTGCCCCGCCGTCGTGTACCCGGACGGCACCGTCAGCTATGCGGACGTACCCGCCTCCCCGCCGCTCGGCTTGGGCGGCCACCCCTTCGAGACCGCGGAACTGCGTCTGCCCGAGGGCGCCCACCTCGTCCTGTACACCGACGGTCTGGTCGAGAGCCGGGACCGCGACATCGACACCGGTCTGGAAATCCTCCGCGCGGTACTGGAGGAAACGGCAGGCAGCAGCCCGGATGAAACTGCTCGCGCGGTCGCGGACTCCGTCATGCCCGAACACCCAACCGACGACGTCGCGCTGTTGGTGGCCCGCACCCGACGGCTCGACCCGGCCCAGATCGCCGAGTGGCAAGTGGAGCCGAACCCCGCTGCCGTGGCGCCGGTACGCGCGGAATGCGCCGCGCGGCTGCGCGAGTGGGGCATGGAGGAGATCGGCCACACCACCGAGCTGATCCTCAGTGAGCTGATCACCAACGCCATCCGCTACGGCAGGCCGCCGATCCAGGTCCGGCTCCTGCACGACGACGACAGCCTCATCTGCGAGGTCGCGGACGGCAGCGGAACCTCACCGCACCTACGCCGCGCATCCACCACGGACGAGGGCGGGCGCGGCCTCTTCCTCGTCGCCCAGTTCGCTCAGCACTGGGGCACCCGCTACACCCCGGGCGGCAAGGTCATCTGGACCGAACAGCACCTGCGTGGAGACGCCTCCGGCCGCTCCGCCGAGGAGCTGCCCGCCGACGCGCTGCTGGACCAGTTCGACGACGGGGGCTGGTGAGGTTGTGAAGCGTCGAGCCGTTCGGCCGCGCCGGACGAAGGTGCTAGGGGGTCCGTCGTGCGGATGAACTCCCCTGATTCGGCACGCAGTTGATGCGCTCGGGTGATCATCATTCTTGGCGTCGCGCTTCGCATCCCGCGTAGCTCACCCAGGAGGGAACACTATGCCCATTTCTCGACGAAGCCACCGTCTGCTGTCCGTCTCCGTCGCCGCTGTCGCCCTGGCCGGCATTCTCGGGAGCACGCATGCTTCTGCGGATCCCGGCGACCGTGACGTGATCAACAAGACGAGCGGCAGCCGACTGGCCACCTACACCGACAGCAAGGCCGAGGGCGCCATCGTGATCAGCCTGCGTGACCCGTCTTGGAAGTTCAGCTCGGAAGCCTGGAGGGCCGAAGGACCCGGTTGGGACTCCGGAACCCAGACCTCAACCCGAGTACTGCGAAACGCGGCCGCCGACAAATGTCTCCAGCCGGCCACTGCGAACCCCCAGCGCGGTACACAGCTCGTCATCAAGACGTGCAACGGATCCGACCTGCAGAAGTGGACCCTGCACCCTGCCAAGGCCGACGGGAAGAACTCCGGTTGGTGGATGTGGACTCCGAAGGTCGACAGCAAACTGGCCATGACGCTCAATCGCTACAGCGACGGCTCATGGGACAGCCTCCACCTCGACACTGCCTACCCCAGTGACGACCGACTGTGGCGTATCGCCCCCAACGACCAGCCCTGGAACATCTGACCCCCCTCTTCGGCCACCAGCTCTGACACTGCTCCAGTACGACCGCCGCCCCTCGCCCGCCTTCGACGCTTGCGCGGGGTAGCGGCCGTGGTCCCCGGCGGGCTCGCCGGGGACCACGGGTCGGGGGACGGTCAGCAGGCGCCGCTCGCACAGGCGTCGAGCCAGGCGTTCCAGTCCTGGTCGTAGCGCGTGCCGATGTTCTCCGTCAGGTGCTTGCGCGCCGCGTCCCAGTCACCAGTGCGGTAGGAAGCGAGCACGGTGTCCACGTCGTCCGGGTGCTTCTCGAGCATGTACCGGACGGCGAGGTAGCCCCATTGATAGGTGCGGGCCGTGTTGGTGTTCTCATACGTCGTGTTGAACAGCTCGCTCAGCGGATACGTCTTCTTGCCCGCCTCCTTGATCGCCTCGTCGTAGGGGAGCTCGCGGTACGAGTACGAGATGTACTCCGCGAAGCCCTCGATCCACCACACCGTCGGGGTCGACACCCCGGCCTCGAAGTCGCCGTACATGTTGAAGCGGCCGTCGAGGTAGTGGGTGTACTCGTGATTGAGGTTCCAGATCCGGAACTTGTCGCCGTCCGGCCGCTCGAAGGCGATGAAGCGGGGGAGATTGCCGTCGGCCGACGGGTCGCCCTCCAGGTACATACCGCCGTTGTTGGTGTCGATGCCGTAGATCACTCCGGCGTACGTCTGGTAGTTGACGTCGGAGTCGAAGACCACGACCTCGACCTTCGTGTTCTTGTCGTCCTTCACAGGGCCGTCGTCCTCGGCGACCTTGTGGAAGAACGCGTCCTGGCCGTTGAGGCTCTTGCAGGATTCCTCGAAGTTGCCCGCGTCCATGCCCTGGGCGACCATCGAGATGCTGTCGCTGCACGACTCCTTGTCCTTGAGGACGGCCTCCTTCAGCCGCTCCTTGAGGCCGCAGACGTCGTAGTAGTCGCAGTTGTCCTTGTCGTACTCGTCGGCCATCTCCGCGACGCCGACCCACAGCGGGGCCGTCTTGCCGGTCATCTCGCTCACGCCGAGCAGGTCCTTCATCTGCGGGCGCACCTTCTCGCGCAGCTTGTCGTGCTGCACGAAACGGCCCATCTCGCGGCCGGCGTTGGAGGCGAGGTAGGACTGCTCTCCGCCGAGCAGGTCGAGGTGGTCCTTCGCGAAGGTGTGCAGAGTGTCGAGGACGCTCGGATCGGCCACCACCGCCTCGACGAAGTCCGGTAGCTGATGCCCGCGCCACAGCACCGTATAGACGTTGTTGACCGCGTTGACCATCCACCACTTGTCGTTGTACGAGCTGTCGTAGCCCTCCAGCATCCGCTTGACGACGCCGAGGTAGCGGGCGTTCTCCTCGGAACTGTCGATGAGGGTGACGGCCTCTGACAGCGTCTCGCCGTTGGCGTCGGTCACATCGTGCGAGTGCTCGGAGTCGAAGAACGCGTCCAGACCGCCCTGGATCGCGGACTTCAGCTCGGGCCCGTACTCGCCCACGTCCTGCTCGTGGTTGAACTGCACGTAGTAGCCGGCCCGCAGGAACAGCACGATCTGCGGCATGCCGGTGCTGCCGTCGCCGGGGTAGGCGGCGGAGCCGTCGCGCAGCGCGTTGGCGACCGTGATCATCTGCTCCTCGCGGAACGCGCCCTTGGCGTCCCCGCCCGTAAGGCTGAAGAGCGTGTTGATGCACTCGGTCGTGGACGAGGTGATCTGCTTGACGAGCGCGTCGCCCGTCTGCGCGAAGTCGCCGGGCGAGCAGGCGGCCTTCGCCGTGTCCTGCGCCACGTCCTTCATGGACGGCCGCTTGTGGGACGGTGGGGTCGCCGAATCGTTGTGGCTCCGCTTGAGCGCGTCGTTGGATGCGGGAGTCGGCGCGCGGTCCTCGACCTTGAGCCGTTTGCCGCGTATGTGCTGCGCCTCCGCGGCGGCGTCCGAGGCCCGGGGCCCCGACACCTTGTCGCGGTCGCGCGGTGCGGCCGCCTGGGCTGCCTCGCCGTCGCCGAACTGGCCCGCGCCGACGCCCAGCGAGACCACCAGGGCTCCGGCGCACAGAGCGCGGGTGAGACGTGCGCGTAACGAGCTTCTTCGATCGTTCCGGCTCATCTGGCTCTCCAGTTGTGTGGGGGTGTGCTCATGCGCCCAGTACAATTTCACACATCACATGTCATGCGGAAGGGTCGTGAAGGGGCGGGATTCCGGGAGCAGTTGGCGGGAACACCGGCATACACTCGGGCTGGATCACACCCGAGGAGCCGCTCGCGCATGACCGCAGACCGTTTGCTGAAGCTGCCCGCTGTGCCGGACCGGCTCAGCATCCGCGACCACGTCGCGCACGCCCTCCGCGCCGCGCTGATCGCGGGAGAACTGCGCCCCGGAGCCGTGTACTCCGCACCGCAGCTCGCCGCGCAGTTCGGTGTCTCGGCCACGCCCGTGCGCGAGGCGATGCTCGACCTCACCCGCGAGGGCATGGTCGAGCCCGTACGGAACAAGGGCTTCCGCGTCACCGAACTCTCCGAGCGCGACCTCGCCGAGTACGTCGCGATCCGCGAGCTGATCGAGGTGCCGACGGTGGGGCGGGTCGCCCGGTCCGGCGACCCGGCCCGACTGGAGGAGCTCCGCCCTGTCACCCGCGAGATAGTCGCCGCCGCTCGCGCGGGCGACCTCATCGGCTTCCTGGAGGCGGACCGCCGCTTCCACCTCGCGCTGCTCGAACTCGCGGGAAACCGCCGCCTCGTGGAGGTCGTCGGCGAACTGCGCGGCCACGCCCGGCTCTACGGGCTGGCCGGGCTCGCGAAGAGCGGCCAGCTCATGGAGTCGGCCGAGGAACACGAGGTGCTGCTCGACCTGGTGCTGGCCCGGGACGCGGAGGGAGCCGAGCGGCGGATGCGGACCCACCTCGGCCGTCTGCGCTCCCAGTGGGAGAGCGCCGGCGAGGCCGAGCGCTGAGCCTGCGGTCCCGTCACCATGCCGAGCGTCTCGGTCCTCCGGCTCGGACCAGTCTCGGCGATCCCGCGTCGCCGGGGCGCCAGTGTCGCGGTCGCCGGGGGGCGGCGTCTCGCATCGCAGTTCCCTCTTGTGGTGATCAGCGATGACGGCTGACGCATATCTGGTGATCCGCTGCGACGCGGACAATCCCGCCGAGATCGATGGCCGCCGGCGCTCGTCGGCTTCGGCGGCGGCCCCAGAAGGCGACAACTCTCAGGATGACGCTTCGTAGCAGGCGGCGATCGCGGCGGCGCGGTTGCGCAGTGAGTTGCGCAACCACTGCGGGGCCAGGGCCTCCGCGCTCGTGGCGAGCTGCCACAGCGCCCATTCGGCGTGTCTCGGATCTTGGAAGGTCACCTCCAGCCGCAGCCGGCCGTCCGCGTCGGTTTCTTCCGCAAGGACGGCCAGCGCGGTGCCCACCAGGTCCTCCCGCCGCGCCGGGTCCACCCGTACCAGCACGGTGACTTGGTCGCCACCGGTCCGGAACCGCGTGCTGCGTTCCTGCCAGGCCCGGTCCAGATCGACCCGGTCGGGTCGCTGTGCCGGTTCGTCGAGTTCCTCGGCGGCCAGAATGCGGGACAGCCGGTAGGTGCGGTCCGCGCCGGACCTCGTGGCCAGCAAGTAGCCCTGGTCGCGTACGGTGACCAGGCCGATCGGGTCCACCGTGCGCCATTTCGGCGTCTGGTCCACCGCCGCGTAGTGGATGCGCAGCTTGTGTCCGGCGAACACCGCGCGCCGGACCTCGGCCGCAATGGGGTCAGGTACCTCCTCAGCGACCAGCCGGCGCGAGAGGAGGTCGGTCTCAGGGTCGATGAGCAATCGCTCGGCCACGCCGGCCGCGGTGTCCCGATGGCTTTCGGGTAGCGCGTCGACCACCTTGAGCATGGCCGAAGCGAGCGCCGAGCCGAGGCCGAATGCCTGCGCGCCGCGCCGTGATCCGGCGACCAGCAGGGCAAGGGCCTCGTCGTGGTTCAGTCCAGCGAGCTCGGTCCGGAAACCGGGCAGCAACGCGAAACCGCCGTGCCGGCCGCGTTCGGCGTAGACCGGCACGCCGGCTGCCGACAGCGCCTCGATGTCGCGCAGCACGGTGCGGGTGGAGACCTCCAGCTCGCGGGCCAGCGTGGTCGCCGACAGCCGACCGCGCTGGCGCAGCAGCAGAACCAGTGAGACCAACCGGTCGGCGCGCATACGAAGACCTTAAGGGAATACGCGACAGTTGATGTCGTGATTCGTTGGGAGGCTTACCAGCAGGACAAACACCCATCGCACACGACAGGTGATCCACTTGGCACACTCCATTGTCAATCCGGACGGTTTGCACGACCCGGTCCCGTTCGGCTACAGCCACACCGCCACCGTCCCCGCAGGTACGGAACTGGTGCTTATCTCGGGTCAGTACGGATCGGGCCCGGACGGCGCGGTTGTCTCATCCGACTTCGCCGATCAGGTGAAGCAGACGTTCCACAACATCGGCGTCGCTCTTGCCGCCCATGGGCTCGACCTCAGCCACGTCGTCCAGCTCAGGACGTATGTGGTGAACCATGACGTCAGCAAGCTTGGGCCGATCGCCGGGGCCGTGCAGGAGGGTTGGGGTACGAAGCCGCCCACGCAAACCCTCATCGGTGTCGCGAGCCTGGCTGCGCCTGATGTGCTGTTCGAGGTCGAGGCCCTCGCCGCCAGGCCCTGACTCGTCGCCGCCCGCATCCGGGCTGTTCAACCCGACGCGGGCGTTCTGGCCTCCGTCCTGCTGACCACGCTCGTGTGAGGTCAGGTGGGGATGCAGGGGGACGACGCCCGAGACGTCGTCCCCCTGCTGCTGTGCGGGCACCGGCGACGCGGAGGTGAACACGTCCAGCTCGCGGCGGAGCCGCTGGAGTTCGTCGTCCTTGACGCTTCTTGTCACCTCGAAGACGGCGAACTCCGGGCCGTGATATGCGAGGACCGGCCAAGCACCTACGACCGGTCGTAGGAGGCAGATGAAAGCCCCCGGCCGCAATCCCGCGGCCGGGGGCTCGTTGTCGTGTCAGATCACACCTGCGGCGTCCTGTGGAGCCTGCCCCACAGGACGCCGCAACTTTCTGCCGGACCGGCCGCTCGGAGCTATCCCGCTGCCCCATCGGACGCCGGGATTACACCGAGCTGCTGAAGGAAGCCAAGGAGGTCCTTGTCCGACCACTTTTCGGTGAGCTTGCCATTCTCAAGACGATGAATCACTGTCGCGGTCATCGTGATCGGCTCGCCGGTAGCGGGGATGCCGGGGAGGTCCCTCTCATGCACTCCACGGGCCGTCAGCCGAGTCACGACCTTGTCGCCCTCCGCGATCTGGTCTTCGATCTCGTGGGTGCCGGGTGTAGCGTCCCAGAACAGGCGGAACACCTGTTTGAGTCCCTCCCGTCCAGGCGCGAATCCTGGAAACGGCGGCGGCGAGTGGTCCTTGTAGTCCTCAGCCACAAGCTCGTCCATGGCATCCAGATTGCCCGCGTCGATCTCCTGATAGAAGCGGCGGACCAGCCTCTTGTTCTCCTCGGTGGACACCGGAACCCCTCTGCGCGCTCGCTTCGCACCGCCGGAATGGCATACGACCCGAATCGTCGCCCGTTGGATCCCCCATCCACGCCCACGGCGCGCCAGGCAACCGCGGACATTCACTCAGAACGGCCACAAGATTCGGACCAGACCCGCTACCCACCACCAGCTCACAACGCCCACCCAACGCATCCGACGCGACCGGCATGCGCGAAGGTGACCGCCCGGCATGAGGTCAGGGAGTGGGCTGGCTCGGTCGAGGCGCGACTGGAGGGCATCGAGCGTAGCTACACCCCCACCCTGGAAAAACCGCCCCCGCTCACCTCTGGCAGGTGCCCGGTGACTGATCGCTCGCCCCACGCAAAAACAGTCCCCGGCAGTCGACCTCGACCCATCCGCCTCGGCCGTCACCGAGGTTCCGGATCGACGCGCTCCCGGGGGCCTGAGCCAGAGCCACGTTAAGGGTCTCCTGCCAACAGACGTCTCCGTCAGCGGTGTGGCTCTCCGACTATCTGGCCTATTGCCCAGTTTCCTCCATATATGGCCAGAGTCAAGAGGCTCTGGCCAAGGAAGATGAGAACGAGAAAAGCCCAGGTCACGGCATCCGTGATCTGGGCTTCGTTGGGAGATCATCAGTGATCGTGCTGCCTCATGGCGGCTGACGAGTCCTCGCGCTGTCGGCCCTGGTCAGAGCGCGTATCCCCGTCTTGAATCGAGCCCCGCCGCCGGTGGGCGGCCACTTTCCACACTCACTGCGATCGGGGAAATGCGTGAGGTGACTATGTGCTTGCTCGGGCAGCAATCGGTTGCCGCGTTCCATCCCGTGTTGCTGCGGTGCATGGACGAGTGTCCCGGCTGGCGTGGGACCCGGGCGGGTCGCGCATGCGGGACTGCGCGCAGCCGCGCCGTGCCCGGTTCTTCACCGTCTGGCGACGGCCCCCGACTGTTTGCGAACGTATGCGGGCCCGGAAGCAGCCGATCGTTGTGCAGCAGCCACTGGGATTCCGGATGGCGGCTATCGGGGGACTGGTCCTGGTCTGGTCATCCCGCACCGCCGCGGCGGCACGGACGGCACAGGGCGATGTCCGTCCCTGGCGCTCGCCTCCGGCGAACACCTCACACCTCGTACCGTAAAGCTGACGCGGCGTCAGGGGCGTGGCCGCACACGCGCCTCTGCTCGGCGGCGTTCACGGCGGACAAGGGGCCGCACGCTCTCGTTCGGCACGGTAATCTCCGGCACCGCGACCTTCACGGCCCCGTCCGGCCGGCAGATCGTCGGCTTCGCGGGCCGCGCGGGCACCGAGATCGACAAGCTGGGCGTGCTGTACGCGCCGATCGGCTGGAGCGCGTCTGGCCGACGGTCAGGAGTAGTCGGAGGCATCGCCGTCCGGGGCCAGGCGCATCCAGGGGTGGAGGTACTCAAGGCTCGTCCTGCCGGACGGCAGGGCGGGCGCGAGGGCGCGCAGGACGCGGGCCGGGGCGTCACCGGCGTACTGCTCCAGCCGGGGCGTCGCCCTGAGCAGCAGACGACGGCCGGGGAGTTCGGCGACCTGGTGGAAGGCGCCCGAGGAGCGCAGCGCCCGCGGTCCGCCGACGCGGGCCGCCACCTCCGGCGAGCACACGGTGCCCCATGCGTAACCCCGCAGCGTCCGGTCGCTGTCCGGCACCGTGTCCTCGGGAAAGAGATTCAGCATGCGCTCCAGGGCCGTGCCGAACTCCGGGTCCGCGTCGTCGGTGAGGTGCCCGTACGCGGCGTCCAGCCGGACCGCCCAGGCGGCGAGGAGGTCCAGCCACCGCTGCTGGACCTCCTCGGATTCCCGCCAGGGCACCAGCGCCGCAGGGGCCCAGGCGGCAAAGCGGGTCCATTCGGGGTGGTCGGGCAGGCGCTGGAACTCCAGGGCCACCGCGTGCTCGTGGTCCTCCGGGTGTCCGCGTGCGTCCAGCATGTGCATGAGGAGCATGCACGTGTACGGCGGGGAGGACCCGAGAGCGGACAGGAGCCGCTGCCAGGTACGCCGGGAGTACCGCGACTGCCTCATGTTCGGTCTGTGTGCGGCGCGTTGCACCAGCAGTTGCGCGCACACCCCGTGCGGAGGGCCCCAGGGCGCATCGGGGTTCTCCTCGTCCGGGCCCCGGGCGGCGGGCTCGGCGGCCAGGCCCGCCTCGTACTCAGGGAAGAACTCGGCCCTGGCCTCGGTCAGCCAGGCGCCGGCCGACCGGGCGAAGTCCTCCGTCCGGCCGGTCCGGCAGTTCAGCTCCAGCAACAGCTCACCCGTCACGCGCCCATTGCACCATCCGTCCCCGGCGGACCTCCGGCGGATCAGGAGAACGCGAGGCCGCCGAGCAGGCCGCACACGACGGCGCCGCCCCAGCCGAAGTGCATCGCGCCGACGGTGACCGGGACCACGACGACTCCGGCGCCGACGGCGACGTCACCCCCAGTCCACGCCGAGCGCCTGCGATGCGGGGTCGGGTCGCTGCGGCTGCGGTTGCGGCTGCAGTTGCAGCTTGGGCATCGGGACTGGTAGGCGCGCATGTTGAGGTGTCGCGCATGCGCCGCCGACGAGGCCGGGGATCACTCTGCGTGCTTGCCGCTGTATCGGGTCCTCCGGGAGCGCCTGTTCATCGCTCCGGATCCGAGATGGCGTTGGGCCACACATGACGGCCGGGGCGGCGGCGCAGCAGCGTGGGGGAGCCGGTCAGCCCTGGATGGAGAAGAACAGCGTGTCCATGGTGTGTCCGTACTTGAGAGCGCTCTGCCATTCGTCGTGCTCGACCCGCATCATGTCGATGAGCCTCTTGGCCTCATGGGTAAAGGCGTTGTCCATGCGGTCCAGGACTGCGGCGTAGGCATCGGCGAGTGGCTTGGCCTTGGCCAGCGGCAGACGGCCGATGGCCGGGTACCCGTCCATGGGCGACGGAACGTGGAAGGGGATCTCCTCGGGCGGCCCGGCGAACAGAAAGTCGGGCGGCAGCAGATCGGCGGGGACGCCGAGGCGCCGCAGTTCGTCGCCCATGCGCCCGAAGAACGTGGAGGGCTTGGAGTACACGCCGAAATCGATCGGGTCGGACCCGCTCCAGTCGATGATGTGCTGGAGCGCCGCGTAGTACGCGTTGCCCACGTAATCGCCGTCCGCGTCGGCGTGGCCCGCGAGGAGGTGGTCGAGTGCCTCGGGGATGGTGAGGCCCAGATCGATGCCTTGGCGTTCGAGGCTGAGCTGGTCGGCGTGGGCATCCTTGCGTATGTGATCGCGGAGCATGCGCTGCTGAGTCGCGTCGAGTTCGCCTCCTTGCAGGTAGGACACGACGCGGCTCTGTTCAGCGGTGGTCATCGTGATGATGTGGCTCATGGGCCTCATGGTGGCAGCAGGCGCGAACAACGCGCCGGGCGGGATTGGGAGGGCCTCTCGCGGGTTCTGGGCTCGGCGCGTTCCTCGCGCGTTCGAGGGACGTGGGTCGGAGTCAGCTCAACTACGCGCTACGCGCCAGAATCGCGGCCTTGTCGGTCAGGTCCGGGCTGGGCCCACATTGGGCAGCCGGGTGTCGGCCTCGGCCCTGCTGACGAGACCGTCCCCCCGGTCCGCCCTCACTCTCAGCCCGTGACCCGTTTGGGGAGGGCGGTGCAGTGGCAAGGTGGCGGCCTCGTTCCGGGCCCCGTACACGGAACTGGCGTGCTACGCCCACGTGTTGCTCGGCGACCGGGACGCTGCCCTGGGACGTGGTGGGCGGCGGCCGTTGGAAACTGTGCGAGCTTTCGCCCCGAGGGAGGTTCCCAGCGCGGCGCGGCCTGTCGGCCCACCGATGAAAACAGCGCCTTCAGCTTCATGTGGCACGGCGCCACCGAAGCCCCTGAACGCCCCTCTGAGGCTTTGGTGGCCAGTCTCGTACAGGGGGGATCACCTGGCGGGGAGTTAGGGAGCCTCACGGGCATACAGGGGTGCTGACGCTGCGCGAATGAGTGCATCGGCCGGTATCCTCCTAGTGGCTCAGGCGCGCGGAACGTCTGTGCTTTTCGGCCCGGTGGGGTGTTTCGTCCTGCCTGCGCGCCGCTTCCTCTGTAGTCATCCGACGCTCCCGCCTGCCCGTGCGGGAGTGTGATTTGTCGTGCCAGAAAAGAGAGCACCTGTGACCGATTCCGGCAGCACCGTCACCACCAACGTCCCAGTCCCAGTTCCGAGTACCGGCGCTGAGCCGGGCTCCTACGATGCGGCCGCGATCACCGTCCTGGACGGTCTGGACGCGGTGCGCAAGCGGCCGGGCATGTACATCGGCTCGACCGGTGAGCGGGGCCTGCACCATCTGGTGCAGGAGATCGTCGACAACTCCGTCGACGAGGCTTTGGCGGGGGTAGCCGACCGGATCGACGTGACGGTCCTGGCCGACGGCGGCGTACGCGTGGTGGACAACGGCCGCGGCATCCCCGTCGGGATGCACGCGGTGGAGAAGAAGCCGGCCGTGGAGGTGGTGCTGACCACTTTGCACGCGGGCGGCAAGTTCGGCGGTGGCGGATACGCGGTCTCCGGCGGTCTGCACGGGGTGGGCCTCTCGGTGGTCAACGCCCTGTCCACTCGTCTCTCGGCGGAGATCTGGACCGACGGCTACCGGTGGACCCAGACGTACGAGAACGGAGCACCGACCGCGCCGCTGGCCCGGCACGAGGCCACCACCGCGACGGGAACGTCGCTGACGTTCTGGGCGGACGACGGCATCTTCGAGACCACCGAGTACTCCTTCGAGACGCTTGCCCGCCGGTTTCAGGAGATGGCCTTCCTGAACAAGGGGCTCACTCTCACCCTCACCGACGAGCGAGAGGCCGCGCGGGCGACCATCGCGGCTGATGAGGCCGGCTCCGTCGCCGCGAAGGAGCAGGAGGCGAGAACCGTTGCCTTCCGCTACGACGGTGGGATCACCGACTTCGTGGCTCACCTCAACTCCCGCAAGGGCGAGCCGGTCCACCCCTCGATCATCTCGATCGCCGCCGAGGATGCCGAGCGGCTCCTGTCTGTGGAGGTCGCGCTTCAATGGAGCGGCCAGTTCTCCGACAGTGTCTACTCCTACGCCAACACCATCCACACCCACGAGGGCGGCACCCACGAAGAGGGCTTCCGCACCGCGCTGACCACGGTCGTCAACCGCTACGCGCGCGACCGCAAGCTGCTGCGCGAGAAGGATGACAACCTCACCGGTGAGGACATCCGCGAGGGGCTGACCGCGATCATCTCGGTCAAGCTGGGCGAACCGCAGTTCGAGGGCCAGACCAAAACCAAGCTGGGCAACACCGAGGCCCGCACGTTCGTGCACAAAGTGGCGCACGAGCACCTGACCGACTGGTTCGACCGCAACCCGAACGAGGCCGCGGACATCATCCGCAAGGGCATCCAGGCCGCCACCGCCCGCGTCGCGGCCCGCAAGGCCCGCGACCTGACCCGTCGCAAGGGCCTGTTGGAGACCGCCGCGCTGCCGGGAAAGCTGGCGGACTGCCAGTCCAACGAGTCCGACCAGTGTGAGATCTTCATCGTCGAAGGCGACTCCGCCGGCGGCTCGGCCAAATCCGGCCGCGACCCGCAGTTCCAGGCCATCCTCCCGATCCGGGGAAAGATCCTCAACGTCGAGAAAGCCCGCATCGACAAGATCCTCCACAACCAGGAGGTCCAGGCCCTCATCTCCGCGCTCGGCACCGGAGTCCACGAAGACTTCGACATCACCAAGCTCCGCTACCACAAGATCATTTTGATGGCGGACGCCGACGTCGACGGCCAGCACATCAACACCCTCCTGCTGACCTTCTTCTTCCGCTTCATGCGGCCCCTGATCGAGCACGGCCACGTCTTCCTTTCCTGCCCCCCGCTCTACAAGATCAAATGGGGCAGGGACCACGTCGAGTACGCCTACTCCGACCCTGAGCGCGACCAACTCGTCGCACGGGCGAGGCAGGAAGGCCGCCGCGTCAAGGATGATTCCATCCAGCGGTTCAAGGGCCTTGGCGAGATGAACGCCGAAGAGCTGCGCACCACCACCATGGACATCGACCACCGCGTCCTGGGCCAGGTCACCCTCCAGGACGCAGCCATGGCCGACGACCTGTTCTCCGTGCTGATGGGCGAGGACGTCGAAGCACGACGCTCCTTCATCCAGCGCAACGCCAAGGACGTGCGCTTCCTCGACATCTGACCCGCCCAGCGGCCCGGGCCGCCGCCTGGGCCCGGGCCGCCCATGTCATCACGACCTTTTGCTATGAGGAGAACACCTGCGTGAGCACGACCCCCGTCACCTCGTCCGGCCAGGCCCCCACGGACGGGTCGGAGTACACCGCCCGGCACCTGATGGTCCTGGAAGGGCTGGAGGCTGTCCGCAAGCGGCCGGGCATGTACATCGGCTCGACCGACAGTCGCGGCCTGGTGCACTGCCTTTGGGAGATTATCGACAACTCGGTTGACGAAGCCCTGGGCGGTTACTGCGACCACATCGAGGTGAAACTGCACGCGGACGGGTCGGTCGAGGTCACCGACAACGGCCGCGGCATCCCCGTCGACACCGAACCGCGCACCGGCCTGTCCGGCGTCGAAGTCGCCTACACCCGGCTCCACGCCGGCGGAAAGTTCGGCGGCGGCTCCTATGCGGCCTCCGGCGGTCTGCACGGCGTGGGCGCCTCGGTCGTCAACGCCCTGGCCGCACGCCTGGACCTGGCGGTCGACCGAAACGGCCACACCTACTCCATCAGCTTCCACCGCGGCGCCCCCGGAACCTTCAGCAAACCCGGCCCCGACGCGACATTCACCCCCAGGAGCGGGCTGCGCCGTACCAAGAACAACGCTCCGGACGCCACGGGCACCCGGGTGCGTTATTGGGCGGATCGGCAGATCTTCCTGAAGGACGCCAGGCTCTCTTTGGAGACGTTGCATGCACGTGCCCGTCAGACGGCGTTTCTGGTGCCTGGGCTGACGATTGTCGTGCGGGACGAGCGCGGGCTGGAGGGGGAGGGTGTCGCGGAGGAGACGTTCCGTTTCGACGGTGGTATCAGCGAGTTCTGTG
>NZ_JBQQBT010000014.1:0-167106 GCF_052245835.1 Streptomyces sp. 8N114
TCCTACGCCTGTCCGGCGAGGACCGGGGGTTTGGGGGCGGAGCCCCCAACAACGGGAGAGGGCCCAGGGCTGGGGCCCTCAAGCCACCGCCGCCCCCACCCACCCGTCAGAGGGTTGGGGCCCTCTAGCCACCGCCGCCCCCACCCACCCGTCAGAGGGTTGGGCCCTCAAGCCACCGCCGCCCCCACCCACCCGTCGGAGGGCTGGGCCCTCACGCATTGGGGGCGGCGGCCAAATGTTTGCGGCGCAGTCATATGTGGCGCGGACTGATGGGTAATAGGCTCCGCCCCATGGAGCACGAGGTGTACGTACCGCTTTCCGCCGGCTCGGTACGAGCCGCCCTCGCAGACAGCGCCCGCGTCGCCCGCTGCGTACCCGGATTCCAGCAGGAGCCGGAAGAGGGTGCCGAATCCGCAGCGGAGGGCCTCGCGGGCCGCCTGAAGGTACGAATCGGCGGCTCGACCATCACCTACCGCGGCACCCTCACCCTCACCCCACGCGGCGGCACCGGCAGCGCGGCGGCGCCCGACGCGCTGGAGCGACTGGAGGTCACGGGCCGCGGCACCGAGGCCCGCGGCGAGGGCACCGTCGAGCTTGCGCTGACCATCGAGCCCCGCTCGGCGGACGACGGCGAGGGCACCTCACTGGTGTGCGTCGGCACGGTCACCGGCACGGGCAGGCTCGCCGCGATCGAGGAGAAGACCGCCACCTCGGCAGGAGTACGGCTGCTCGACCGGTTCGCCGCGGCGCTCGGCGACAGCATCCGCGACGAGCCGCCCGCGGGCAGCCCGGAGGCGACCGGCGAGGGAACGGACGAGGGCGAGGGCGAAGGCCCCGTCACGGGCGGCATCGGGGCGCCCGGCGACAACGATCGCGCCATCCCCGGCATCCCGGAACCGGAGCCCGAGCCGGACCGTACCCCGCTGTTCGAGACCGAGGTGCCGCCCTCGTCGCTGGGCCGCGACGACGAGTCCGAACTCGACGCGGCGGACGCGGCGAGCGAGGACTACGGCGACGCGGAGGTGCCCGGTGATGCGGGCGGGCTCGGTGCGGAGGCCGCGCACGCGCGACGCACGATGATCGGCCGCAGCGCGGAGGAGGTGGACCACGCCCCGCCGCGCGGTCGCTACGCCCCGATCCCGGCGCCGGAGCCGACTTCGGCGACCGCCACCCTGCGCTGGGCGGCCCCCGCCGCCGCTGCCGTGGTCGCCGGCGCCGTGGTCCTCGGTCGGGTCCTGCGCCGCCGCCGCTGAAACCGACTGCCGCCCCACCCCACCGCAGCGGGGCGCCCCCGCACCGCAGCGTGCGGGTCACCGGTGCAGGCCGCCGGCTCACGGCCCCGCACCGCAGGGTGCGGGCCGCCGATGCAGGCCGCCGGCTCACGGCCCCGCACCGCAGCGTGCGGGTCACCGGTGCAGGCCGCCGGCTCACGGCCCCGCGCCACAACGTGCGCGGCCAACCGCGACAGCGGGTCATGCGGCGGCGTTGCTGACAGCGCCGTTATGGTCGCTGTATGACTGATCTGCCCACCTCCGCAGAAGCCACGACCGTCGTGCTCAGTGCCCAGGGGACCGAGGCGACGATCGAACCCCAGCACGGGTGCCGGCTCGCCTCCCTCCGGGTGGGCGGCACCGAACTCCTGCGTCAGGGGCCCGAGTACGGCTCGTTCGTGATGGCGCCGTGGTGCGGTCGCACCGCGCAGGGGCGTTTCCGCAACGGCGGCGAGATGTTCCAGCTCCCGCTCAATGAGGGCACCTCCCGGCCGGAGGCTGGGGGAGGACCGCACGCCATTCACGGCACGGTGCGCGACGGGGGGTGGCGCCAGGCACCTGGCGCCACCGGTACGAAGGCGTCGTTCACCTACGACCTGACCGACCCGTGGCCCTGGGAGGGCCGGGCCACCCAGGTCGTCGAGCTGGCCGAGGACGGCGGTTCGCTCACCCTGAAGCTCGCCGTGGAGACCTTCGACGTCTCCTTTCCGGCCCAGGCCGGCTGGCACCCATGGTTCCTGCGCAACCTCGGCCAGGGAGGCGAGGACGTACGGATCGACTTCTCGCCCGAGTGGCAGGAGGAGCGGGGCCAGGACCACATCCCGACCGGCGCCCGGATCGAGCCGCAGCCCGGCCCGTGGGACGACTGCTTCGGAATGCCGGGCGGCGTCGATGTCACCCTTACGTGGCCGTCGGAGCTGTCGTTGCGGTTGACGTCGCGTGCCGAGTACGTCGTGGTGTACGACGAGCCGGAGGAGGCCGTCTGTGTGGAGCCGCAGAGCGGGCCCCCGAACGGGCTCAACTCCCACCCGCGCCAGGTGACCCCCCTGGACCCGCTGGAGCTGACGACGACCTGGAGCTGGCAGCGCCTGTAGGTGGCGGCTGCCGTGGCACCGGCCGCGGGCACTTAGGCTGAGGTCTCATGAACGACGACGTGCGCGCCGCGCTGCTGCGACAGATCAGGGACAAGGCCGTGGTGCACGGCCGCGTCACCCTCTCCTCCGGTGCGGAGGCCGACTTCTACATCGACCTCCGCCGCATCACCCTGGACGGTGAGTCGGCGCCGCTCGCGGGCCAGGTCATGCTGGATGCGACGGCGCATCTGGACTACGACGCGGTGGGCGGCCTCACCCTCGGTGCGGACCCGGTCGCGACGTCGATGCTGCACGCTGCCGCGGCCCGTGGCCGGCACCTCGACGCGTTCGTCGTCCGTAAGGCGGGCAAGGCGCACGGGCTGCAGCGCCGGATCGAGGGGCCGGACGTCGCAGGGCGCCGGGTGCTGATCGTCGAGGACACCTCGACGACGGGAAACTCACCGCTCACCGCCGTCGAGGCGGCCCGCCAGGCAGGTGCCGAGGTGGTCGCGGTGGCGACCATCGTGGAGCGCGGCGCGGCCGGGGCGATGGAGCGCGCCGGGATGCCGTACGTATACGCGTTCGATTTGAACGACCTCGAACTCGCGTAAGCCCTGGTCCGCCACGCGTACTCGTCGTTTCACGTGAAACCATGAGCACGCTCGGTGAAGTTCGCGCACAGTCAAGCCGACGCTCAGTGAATTCGGCACCAAGTGAATTTGTGAATACCGGCGTCTGGAGCATCCGGCCCCGTCTGGGAAGATGGGCACGACGATGACGTCGTTCCGTTGAGCCGAAGCCGGATCACACCACGCACACCCCAAGGAGCGGTCTGATGCCCATCGCAACCCCCGAGATCTACAACGAGATGCTCGACAGGGCGAAGGAGGGCAAGTTCGCCTACCCCGCCATCAATGTCACCTCGACGCAGACGCTGCACGCCGCGCTCCGCGGGTTCGCCGAGGCGGAGAGCGACGGCATCGTTCAGATCTCCACGGGCGGGGCCGAGTTCCTGGGCGGGCAGTACAGCAAGGACATGGTCAGCGGCGCGGTGGCGCTCGCCGAGTTCGCGCACATCGTCGCGAAGAAGTACCCGGTGAACGTCGCCCTGCACACCGACCACTGCCCCAAGGACAAGCTCGACGGCTACGTCCGCCCGCTGCTGGCGGTCTCCCGCGAGCGGGTGCAGCGCGGTGAGAACCCGCTCTTCCAGTCCCACATGTGGGACGGCTCCGCCGAGACTCTGAAGGACAACCTGCAGATCGGCCAGGAGCTGCTGGCCGAGGCGGCCGCCGCGAAGATCATCCTCGAGGTCGAGATCACCCCGACCGGTGGCGAGGAGGACGGCGTCACCCACGAGATCAACGACGAGCTGTACACCACCGTCGAGGACGCGGTCCGTACCGCCGAGGCGCTGGGCCTGGGCGAGAAGGGCCGCTACCTGCTCGCCGCCTCCTTCGGCAATGTGCACGGCGTCTACAAGCCGGGCAACGTGGTGCTCCGTCCCGAGCTGCTGAAGGACCTCCAGGAGGGCGTCGCCGGGAAGTTCGACAAGCCCGCGGGCAGCCGGCCGTTCGACTTCGTCTTCCACGGCGGCTCCGGCTCCACGGAGGAGGAGATCGCCACGGCGCTGCAGAACGGCGTCGTGAAGATGAACCTCGACACCGACACCCAGTACGCCTTCACGCGGCCGGTCGCCGCGCACATGTTCAGCAACTACGACGGCGTGCTGAAGGTCGACGGCGAGGTCGGCAACAAGAAGGTCTACGACCCGCGCAGCTGGGGCAAGGCCGCCGAGAAGGGCATGGCCGAGCGCGTCCAGGTCGCCTGCGCCAACCTCCGCTCGACGGGCACCCGCCTGAAGTAGCAGCAGCGAGCGACAGGAAGCCCCCGGTACGCCGGGGGCTTCCTGTGTTCGACTGGTGCCGTGGAAGCCATCTGGACAAGTGTCGTGGCGGTCGGCGGAACGAGCGTGACGGGCAGGCGCGGGAGGCCATCGAGAAGTTCGTCTCGATGGCCGCGCCCTTGGTGAGGTGAACCGCCTGCTCAGTGCAGGTACGAGGCGCCGTTCAGGTCGAGTACGGCGCCCGTTGCCCACTCGGAGCCGGGGGAGTCGGCGGTGAACCAGGCGACGGCTTCGGCGATGTCGCGGGGCTCGGCGATCCGGCCGATGGGGTGGTCGGCAATGATGCGTTTGCCCTCGGGGCTGTCCAGCAGGGGCTGGGTGAGATCGGTACGGGTGAAGCCGGGGGCGATGGCGGCGACGGCGATCCGGTGCGGTCCCAGGGCCACCGCCAGCGACTGGGCCAGCGCGTGCATGCCCGCCTTGCTCGCGCCGTACGCGGGTACGTCCGGTTCGCCGCGGTAGCCGCCCCGGGAGCCGACCATCACCAGCCGGCCGCCGTGCGACCCCTCCGGGCGGTGCAGCAGATGGTGGGCGAAGCACCAGGACAGATGGGCCGCGCCCAGCAGGTTCACCTCCAGGGTGCGGCGCCACAGCCGCTGCCACTCCTCCCACGGGGTGGTCGCGATGGGGTGCTCGATGTGCACCGCCGAGTTGTTGACGAGGACATCGACGCCGCCGAGCGCTGTCACCGCGTCGTCGAAGATGCCGGGGATCTGCTCGGCATCGCCCACGTCTCCGACGACGAGCGCGTGGCCCTCGCCCGGCAGTGCCGCGACGACCGCCTCGCCCGCCGCGCGGTCGGCGCGGCAGTGCACCGCGACCGCGTCCCCGCGCTCGGCGTGCACGGCCGCGATGGCGGCGCCGATGCCGGTGGGCCGCGAGGCCCCGGTGACCAGCACCCTCCTGCGGCGGTCGGCCTGCCCCTCGGCGGCGGTCATGCGCTCTCCTCCTTCAGCACGCGGTGGATGCGGTGCACGGCCTCGTACACGTCCTCGAAGCGGGTGGACAGCGGCGCGGGTGAGACGCGGATCCGGTCGTGTGCGCCGTAGTCGACGAGGACGCCCGCGCGCTCGGCGATCAGCGGCACCAGCTGCCGTGCCCGCTCGTGCGCGTATGTGACATGGCCGCCGCGCTCGGCGGGGTCGGCCGGACCGGCGAGGCGGAAGCCGTACGGGGCCAGCAGCTCGGCGGCGAGCCGTTGGAACAGGCCGGTCAGCGCGGTGCTCTTGGTCCGCATCCGCTCCAGGCCGGCCTCGCCCAGCAGCCGTACGGCGGGTTGCAGGGCCGCGAGCGAGAGGACGGGCGGAGAGCCGGTCAGAAAGCGGCGGATGCTGGGGTCGGGGTAGTAGTCGTGGCGCATCGCGAGCTGTTCGCGGTGCCCGTACCAGCCCTGCACCGGCTGGGTGAGCCGGCCGTGCAGCTCCTCGCGGACGTACAGCAGCGCGGGCGCCCCGGGCCCGCCGCACAGGTGCTTGTACGTGGAGCCGACGGCCAGGTCCGCGCCGTCGGCGGTCAGCTGCAGCGGCAGGGCGCCCACCGCGTGGCTGAGGTCCCACAGCACCAGTGCGCCGGCAGCGTGTGCGATCTCCTGGACGGTGCGGATGTCGGCCAGTGCGCCCGAGCGGTGCGAGACCAGTGACAGCGACACCAGCGCGGCCCCGCCCTCGACGGCCAGCCGGAGCTGTTCGGGCTGCGGGCCGCGGTCCGGGTCGGTGCGTATGACGCGGGCCTCGCGGCCGTACTCCTCGGCGAGCCCGGTCAGCACGTACTGGTCGGTGGGGAAGTTGTCGTCGTCCAGCACCACGGCGCCCGGCCGGTCGCGGAGTGCGGCGGCGGCCAGTTTGTAGAGGTTGACGCTGGTGCAGTCGGAGGCCACCACCTCGCCGGGCCGGGCGCCCAGCACGGTGACGGCCAGCTCGTCGCCGACCCGCTGCGGCAGGTCGAGCCACTGGGTGCGGGCCTCGGCCAGCCGGTCGCCCCACTCGCCGCGCACCAGCGCGTCGGTCGCGTCGGCGGTGGCCGCGGGGAGGCGGCCGAGGGAGGCGCCGTTGAGGAACACCATCCCTTCGGGGGTGGGCGCGAATCGGGAGCGGAAGGCGGCCAGCGGGTCCGCGGCGTCCAACTGCCGGACGGTGCTCGGCTCGATGGTGCTGTCCTGGTCTACCTCCGGATACACGTCCGCGTACCCGTGTGTGTCCGGCTGTGTCGTCGTCATGGCCGCCCCCTCGTGTCCGCCCCTGGTGTCCGGTCAGATCCGTCCCCGCGCCGCCCACAGATCGGGGAAGAACCGGTGTTCGCTCACCCGGCGCAGCCAGGCCACCCCGTGGGTGCCGCCCGTGCCGGGCTTGGTGCCGATGATCCGTTCGACGGTGAGCAGGTGCAGGGACCGCCACCGGCACATCGCCTCGGCGACATCCGCCATCGCCTCGGCCAGCCAGAACAGTTCTCCCCCAGCCTCCGGCCGGGAGGTGCCCCCATCCGGCGCGCTGCCCTTGGCGTACACCCGCGCCCACGCCAGTTCGGCCGCGTCGCTGGGCTCGTACGGCTGCGACCAGTCGCGCTCCAGCGTCGACGAGGGGAGCGGGGCGCCGCGCCGGGCCAGCAGCGCCAGCGCGGCGTCGTACACGCTGGGCTCCTCCAGCGCCCGGCGTACCTGCTCGGCCACGCCGGGGACGCCCAGATGCGGGCGGGCGAGCTGGGGGTCCTTGTTGCCGAGGACGTACTCCACCATCCGGTACATGTACGACTGGAGCCCGGAAGCCTGCCCCAGGCTGTCGCGGAAGGCGTTGAACTCGGTGGGTGCGAGCGAGCCCAGCACGTCCCAGGTCGAGCACAGCAGCGCGGCCTCCCGGTGCACGCGCCGCAGCACCCAGACCGCCTGCCACACCTCGTCCTCGTCCAGCAGCGCCCGCACCCGCACCAGCTCCTCGTACAGGAGCTTGAACAGCAGCTCCTTGACCTGCCCGAGGACGTAGAAGGGCAGTTCGGCGGGTTCGTCGGAGCGCGGCTGCTGGAGGGAGAGCAGGACGTCGATGGACTGGTAGTCGATGTACGGGGTGGAGCGGCCCGCGAAGTCGACCAGGGGTTCGCCGTCGCGCAGCGCCGCGAGCCGGGCCCGCTCGGCGTCGCTGCCCTTGCCACCGAGGTCACAGCCGCGGCTTCCGTTGCTGCTCACGTCGGAGTCGGCCGTCATGCGCCGCACCCCGCAAGCCACTTCTCGCAGGCGCGTGCGTACCGGTCCGCGAACAGCGGGTCGGGCATCGTCACCGAGGAGTACCGGCGGCCGAAGCGCGCGTGGTAGGCGCCGAACCACTCCCCGTCGTCGTCCAGGAACAGCACGTCGTGGAAGGCCATATGCCGCAGTGCGAACAGCGGCACCGGAGCCCGCGAGACGCGCAGGCCGGGGTTGCGGGCAGCGCGCTCGTCGCACGCCGGATGGAACTGACCGAGCATCAGGTAGCGGCGCACCAGATCCGGCTTGACCTTGCGGTGCGCCTCGTCCAACAGCGGCAGTGCGGCGGCGTCCAGCCCGGTGAGGACGACGACGAACGCGTGCAGCGTGCGATTGCGGGTCGCCCACTCCATCGTCCCGAAGGCGTCGACCATCCGGTGCACCAGCGCGACCAGTTCGTCCACGCTCGGCTCGGGCCCGATCTCCCACTCCGCCACGCGCAGCGTCCCGGCCTCGATCGCCGGGCCGACGAACGGGCAGACCTGTCCCTCCCGGCCGAGCTGCCCGTGCGGTCGGCACAGGAAGTCCTCGAACCAGCGCCACGCCTGCTCCCCCGGTGCGGAGCAGTGCTCGCCACTGTCCCCGTTGCGTAAGTCCATTCCGTAAGAATCACGCCATCCCGGGCGGGGACGGCAGGCTCATCTCCGTCATCGTGTGCGGGTGCCAGAGGCATGCGCCGGGTGCGGGATGCCTGGTGGGACGGAGCAGGCGTGACGGAGAGAGCCGGGCGCGGCAGGAGGGGCCACCGGGATGTGGCTGTTTCTGCGTGGTTGCCGCCGGACGGGCCGGGCGCCATGGCCTCGCGCCGACGCGGTACGGCCACGATGGGGTGGTGACCCCCTCTCCGCGCCCCTTCCGCAGCGCCGCCGGCCTCCGCGGCGCCCTCGGCCTCGCCCAGGGGAACCTCCCGCGCCGGCTCACCATGCTCTACGCCGGACTGCTGCTCTTCGGCGCGAGCGTCGCCCTCCAACTGCGGGCCGCGCTCGGCCTCAACTCCTGGGACGTCTTCCACCAGGGCGTCGCCGAGCACACCGGGCTGAGCATCGGCACCGTCGTCATCCTGGCCTCCGCCGCCGTTCTGCTGCTGTGGGTACCGCTGCGGGTACGGCCGGGCCTCGGCACTGTCTCCAACGTGCTGCTGGTGGGCCTGTCGATGGACGCCACCCTGGCCCTCACCCCCACGCCGCAGCCGCTGCTCGTCCGCGTTCCGCTGTTCCTGGTCGCCGTGGTGCTCAACGGCGCCGCGACGGGCCTCTACATCGCCGCGTGCTTCGGCCCGGGGCCCCGGGACGGGCTGATGACGGGGCTGTGCCGGGTCACGGGGCGTTCCACCCGGCTGGTGCGGACGGTGATCGAGGTCGTCGTCCTGGTGACGGGCTTCCTGCTGGGCGGCTCCGTCGGTGTCGGCACAGTGGTCCACGCGCTGACCATCGGGCCGCTGATCCAGTTCTTCCAGCGGCTGTTCGCCCTGCGGGAACCGGCGGGGGCCGCCGGGCGGGGAGTGCCGGGTCAGGCGGCGTCCTGACGCGTGGCGGAGCAGGACGTACAGGCACACTGGGGCCATGGCCATTCACGAGAACCTGCTCGGGGGTCCGCCCCCGACCCACCTGCCCGACGACCCCGAGCCCCGCGAGCTGCTCGCCGCCGGGACGGCACCCGCCGAGGTCGCCGCGCAGCACCCCACCTCCTCGCTGGCGTGGGCACAGCTCGCCGACGACGCGTTCGAGGCGGGCCGCGTCGTCGAGTCGTACGCCTACGCGCGCACCGGCTACCACCGGGGGCTGGACGCGCTGCGCCGCAACGGCTGGAAGGGGCACGGCCCCGTGCCGTTCGAGCACGAGCCGAACCGCGGCTTCCTGCGTGCCCTGCACGCTCTCGCGCGTGCGGCCCAGGCGATCGGGGAGCACGATGAGTACGAGCGCTGCTCCTCCTTCCTGAAGGAGAGCTCCCCCACGGCGGCGGCCACCTTGGGTTGATCCGGTGCCTCTTGCGTACCCGGCGTGGGGGCTGCGCTTGCCCACCCTGCGCCCTGGGGGTACCCCCTGCTCGAAGAGCTTGGGGGAGCAGACTGCCCAAGCTTCGCAGCGCAGGGGGACGCGCCCCGTAAGGGGCGCGGGGAACTGCGCGATCGGCCACGACGTGCCCGCAGCCTGCGGGATCGAGCACGGGGCACCCCCTTCCCAGCCCAGGGGAGGGGGCGCCCCCTCGCGGGGAACTTGCCGCCGCCGTGGCGAGGACGCATGATGCCGGTGGGCCCCGACGGGCCCGAGGGGACCGGGGCTCCGATGTCTATCCGGAAGGGGCGGACCGCTACCCGGAAGCACAGTGAGTGGAGACAGCGATGTCACACGACCCCGATGCCCCGGTACTGGATTTCGCGGGCACCACGCCGTACGAGGACTACGTCCGCGCGGACGTCCTCACCCACCTTCAGCACCCGCTCTCCGAGGACCCCGGAGAAATGGTGTTCCTCGTCACCACGCAGGTCATGGAGTTGTGGTTCACCGTCATCGTGCACGAGTGGCAGACAGCGGCGACCCGGCTGCGGCAGGACGACATCGAGGGCGCGCTGGCGGCCCTCAAGCGCTCGACGTACGAACTGCAGTCGCTCAACGCCTCCTGGGAGCCGCTGGCACATCTGACCCCGGCCCAGTTCAACGCCTACCGCTCGGCGCTCGGCGAAGGGTCCGGCTTCCAGTCCGCGATGTACCGGCGGCTGGAGTTCCTGCTGGGCGACAAGTCCGCCTCCATGCTGGTACCGCACCGGGGCTCGCCCCGGGTGTACGCCGAGCTGGAGAAGGCGCTCCAGGAACCGAGCCTCTACGACGAGGCGCTGCGGTTCCTCGCCCGGCAGGGTGCGGACGTTCCGGAAGCGGTGCTGCACCGGGACGTCGCGCGTAAGTACGAGCCCGACCCGGGTGTCGAGGCGGTGTGGGCGCGGATCTACGCGGCCGACCCCGGCTCCGCCGCCCACCGGCTCGGTGAGGCGCTGACCGAGGTCGCCGAGCTGGTGTGGCGCTGGCGGAACGACCACCTGGTGGCGACCCGCAGGGCGATGGGGGCCAAGGTCGGCACCGGCGGCTCGTCCGGCGTGGCCTGGCTGGAGAAGCGAGCCGCCAAGCAGGTGTTCCCCGAGCTGTGGACGGCGCGCAGCCATGTCTGACCGCGCGGCCGTGACAGCTGACCTCTCCTCCGAAGCCCTCTCCCAGGACGCCGCCGACCCGCTCGCCCGCCTCCGTGAGCTGTTCGTGCTCGACCCCGCCACCGTCTACCTCGACGGGAACTCCCTCGGGGCGCTGCCCAAGGCCGTCGAGGGGCGGCTCGCCGATGTCGTCTCCCGGGAGTGGGGGCGGCTGCAGATCCGGTCCTGGGACGAGTCCGGCTGGTGGTCCATGCCGGAGCGGGTCGGCGAGCTGGTGGCGCCGCTCATCGGCGCAGCGCCGGGGCAGGTCGTCGTCGGGGACTCGACCAGCGTGAACGTCCTCAAGGCGATGGTCGGCGCGGTCCGCGTCGCGCGGCAGGACGACCCGGCGCGCGACGAACTCCTCGTCGACGAGGCGACGTTCCCCACCGACGGCTACATCGCCGAGTCCGCGGCCCGGCTCACCGGGTGCACACTGCGTGCCCTCGCGCCCGAGCAGGTGCCCGCGGCGGTGGGCCCGCGTACCGCCGCCGTGCTGCTCAACCACGTCGACTACCGCACCGGCGCGCTCCACGACCTGCCCTCCCTCACGGCCGCCAGCCATGAAGCCGGTGCCCTCGCCGTCTGGGACCTGTGCCACAGCGCGGGCGCGCTGCCCGTGGAGGTGGACGCACACGGTGTGGACCTCGCGGTGGGCTGCACGTACAAGTTCCTCAACGGCGGCCCCGGATCGCCCGCCTTTCTCTACGTACGCCGCGGCCTCCAGGAGCGGTTCGACTCCCCGCTGCCCGGCTGGAACTCGCACGCCGACCCGTTCGCCATGGCCCCGGCCTACGAGCCCGCGAGCGGCGCGGCCCGCGGCCGGGTGGGCACCCCGGACATCCTGTCCATGTCCGCGCTGGAGACCGCGCTCGCCGTCTGGGAGGGGGTGCGGATCGAGGACGTGCGGGCCAAGTCGCTGGCGCTCACCGACTTCTTCCTGCGCTGCGTGGCCGCGTACGGGCCCGAGGGCTCGGCCCGTGCGGCGATCAGGGTGCGTTCCCTGACGCCTGCCGAACACCCGCGGCGCGGCAGCCAGATCGCGCTGCTGTGCGACCCGGCAGAGCGTGCGGAGGAGGTGATGAAAGAGCTCATCGCGCGCGGCGTCGTCGGTGATTTCCGTCGCCCCGGCGTCCTGCGCTTCGGTTTCACCCCGCTCTACACTTCGTTCGAGGACGTCGAGCGTGCTGCCCGCGTCCTGGGCGAAGTGATCGGGGGAACACGATGAGCCAGGACGACTACAAGGCACTGCTGGCCCTGCCGCCGGCCGTCCCGGAGCGTCAGGAACGGTACGGACCGCACCCTTCGCAGGTCATCGACCTGTACGGGGAGGCCGCGGGGGGCGGGCGTGTGGTGCTGCTGCACGGCGGGTTCTGGCGGGAGGAGTGGGACCGCAGTCATCTGTCCCCGTTCGCCGCCGCGCTGGCCGGCCAGGGCATCCCCGTCGCGCTGGTCGAGTACCGCCGGGTCGGCGGCGGTGGCGGCTGGCCCGCGACGGTGGAGGACATCGACGCCGCGCTCGATCACCTGGGCGCCACCCCGAGCGTGCTGTTCGGCCACTCGGCGGGCGGGCACCTGGCGTTGTGGGCCGCGGCCAGACGGGAGCGGGCCGCCGGGCGCGTGGTCGTGCTGGCGCCGGTCGCCGACCTGGAGCGGGCCCACGCGGTGCGGCTGAACGGCGGGGTGGTGTCCGCCTTCCTCGGCGGCGAGGACAAGGTCGCCTCGACGCTGTGGGACGCGGACCCGATGCGGCTGCTGCCGCGCGTCCCGGTGGAGATCCTGCACGGCACCGCCGACCAGGAGGTCCCCATCGAGCTGTCCCGCCGCTACGCCAACAACTGGGGCGCCCGCCTCCATCTGATGCCCGGCGTGGGCCACTACGCCCCGATCACCCCCCGCACCCCGTCCTTCGACGTCCTGGTGAAATCACTGCGCTAGCAACAGCAACTCTTCCGGGGCCGCACCAGCATGTTCGTCGGCCCTCACGCACGCGTCCGGCCCCGCACATAGCGGGGCCGGAACGGCGCGCGGGCGCCTCTGCGCCCTCAAGATCCGGGCGGGCTCACTCGACCTCGACTTCGCCGATCGCCAGGCCGCTGCTGATGTTCTTCAGTTCGTTGTCGGAGGTGATCCGGGTCGAAAAGGACTTCACGTCGGTGGTGTCGTTGTCGCTGCTGCTCACGCGCGGGGCCACGACGCGGTCACTGAAGTCCTGGGCGAACGACGTCCAGGAGGCGCGGTTGTTGTCGTGGGCGGTGGCGGTGGCGGTGCCCACCGAGCCGAGGATGGCGGCGGCGCCCAGGAGGGCGGCTGCGGTCGCGGTGCGGATGCGCATAGGTGCTCCTTGCGGATGTGGTGCGCGGTCTCGCGCGGTTCTGGCTGTGCGTCAGATGCCTTCCACACCGCACGCCGGAACGATCATCATTAGTCCACACGTGCCGGTCATCTACCCCGCACGGGCGCCTACCGGCCGTCCTCGTACCGAAGCTGACAGGGAGTGCGCGCACGCCTCACGATCGCCTCCGGCACCCTTCCGGCATGACCGTTCAGCGCACGTACTTCTTCAGCGGCTCCGTGTCCAACGAGATCCCGACCGGCCCGGGGATGTCGACCTGCTCCCCGAACGACGCGGTGTGCAGGTCCCGGTAGCGGCCGGCATCCGGGTCCGGGTTCGTGTGCACGACGACTTCGCACCGGTCGCGGTCGACGAGGAGATAGACGGGGATGCCGGCCGTCGCGTACGCGGCCGGCTTCTCCTGCCGGTCGCGCCGGTCGGTGTCGGAGTCGTACGAGGTGACCTCGACCGTCATCTGCACCCCGTCGGGCTCGGCCCACTCGCCCTGGCCCACGAAGTGGTCCGGGGGCACGAGCGAGCCATCGGGGCGTGCTCTCCCCTTGCGGTAAGCGCCGACCTTCAGCCCCTGTGTCGGATCGAGGTCGAGATCCGGGCGAGACTGCATGCACTGCTTGAGCAGCCACATGATGAGACCCGCGTGAGCTCCGTCCGGCACTGCCTTCTCCCCGATCCGTCCGTCGATGAACTCCAACGTGACGGTCTCGGGGGCAGTGGAGGCGATCCGTTCGAAGTCCTCCACGGACATGTGGGACCCATGCTCCACCGACATGTGAGACGTGTCCTCGGCCATAACCGTCATGTTGCACCCCCTTCCAGGCAAAGGCCAGAGTGACCCGGCCCAGCCCGGAGCGGAGGGGTGTTCTACATCGGTCAGCCCGAACGAGTGAACGTCCGGCTCACAGGAAGGAGTTGATCTCGATCGTCTCGTCGCGGCCCGGGCCGACGCCGATGGCGGAGATGGGGGCGCCGGACATCTCCTCCAGGGCCTTCACATACGCCTGGGCGTTCTTGGGGAGGTCGCCGAAGGTCTTGGCCTTGGTGATGTCCTCGCTCCAGCCGGGCAGGTACTCGTACACCGGCTTGGCGTGGTGGAAGTCGCTCTGGTTGTAGGGGAGCTCCGTGGTGCGCTCGCCCTCGATCTCGTAGGCGACGCAGACCGGGATCTGCTCCCAGCCGGTGAGCACGTCCAGCTTGGTGAGGAAGAAGTCGGTGAGGCCGTTGACGCGGGTCGCGTAGCGGGCGATGACCGCGTCGAACCAGCCGCAGCGCCGGTTGCGGCCCGTGGTGACGCCGAACTCGCCGCCGATGGTGCGCAGCGCCTCGCCGTCGTCGTCGAACAGCTCCGTGGGGAAGGGACCCGCGCCCACCCGCGTGGTGTACGCCTTCAGGATGCCGATGACCCGGCTGATCTTCGTCGGGCCGACCCCGGCCCCGGTGCAGGCACCGCCCGCGGTCGGGTTGGAGGAGGTGACGAACGGATACGTGCCGTGGTCCACGTCCAGCAGCGTGCCCTGGCCGCCCTCGAACAGGACGACCTTGCCCTCGTCGATAGCGTCGTTGAGGATCAGCGTGGTGTCGGCGACGTAGCCCTTGATCTGCTCCGCGTAGCCCAGCAGCTCCTCGGCGACCTGCTGCGCGGAGATCGCGCGGCGGTTGTAGAGCTTGGCCAGCACCTGGTTCTTGAAGTCGAGCGCGGCCTCGATCTTCTGCATCAGGATCGACTCGTCGAACAGGTCCTGGACCCGGATGCCGACCCGGTTGATCTTGTCGGCGTAGCTCGGGCCGATGCCGCGGCCTGTGGTGCCGATGCGGCGCTTGCCCAGAAACCGTTCCGTCGTCTTGTCGAGCGTCGCGTGATACGAGGTGATCAGGTGCGCGTTACCGCTGACCAGCAGCTTGGAGGTGTCGACGCCGCGCTCCTGGAGCCCGCTCAGCTCGGAGAGCAGGACCGAGGGGTCGACGACGACGCCGTTGCCGATGACCGGGGTGCACCCCGGGGAGAGGATCCCGGAAGGGAGGAGATGCAGCGCGTACTTCTGGTCGCCTACGACGACCGTGTGGCCGGCGTTGTTGCCGCCCTGGTAGCGCACCACGTAGTCCACGGAGCCGCCGAGCAGGTCGGTGGCCTTTCCCTTGCCCTCGTCACCCCACTGAGCACCGAGCAGCACAAGTGCGGGCACAGGCGTACACCCCTTCCGGGCGGGGCATGTCCCACGTGCGGTGGCGCCGCTCGGCACCATCGCAAGAGCCGCAGGCCGGTACCCCAGATAGAGGAAGCCCCTGGCGCAACAGCGGCAGGGGCTCTTGCACCGAGAGATTACCGAACAATTCTCCCGGGTGACGAACAGGGGAGTGCCCCGGGCCGGACGGACGTACGGACCAGCACCACCTCAGTACGCAATGGAAGTACGTATCGGAACCATCCGGATCCCTCCGGATTCATGAGGAAGGATCGTGGTGTCGGCTCCAGATTCCGCGAGGCCCCCCGCGAGCGTGGACCCGGCCGCTGGGGGCACCCCCTGCTCGAAGAGCTCGGGGGAGGTTCCGCTGCTCGTGGTCGTCGACCCGGTCGCCCGGCTCACGGACGCCGAGTCCGTACGCATCGCGCGCGACGTGCTGCGCGCTGCGGCGCCGGGGCTCAAGCTGTGTCTCCCCGAAGACCCGGCCCAGACGCCGCGGCTGCTGGCCCGGCGTGGCGGCAGACGCCCCGTCCTGATCGGCAACGACCGGGCCCTGCTGCGCGCCGTCCGGCATCTGTACGGTGAGCGCGCCCTGGAGGAGACGGCACTGTCGGTAGTGCCGGTCGGCAACGGCCCCTCGGTCGCCCTCGCCCGCAGCCTCGGGCTGCCGCTGGACGCGGTCTCGGCCGCCCGTACGGTGCTGCGCGGCAATCCGCGGGCGCTGGACCTGCTGGTCGACGACGAGGACGGCATCGTGCTGGGCGGGCTGCGTACGGAGGGGGCCGAGGGCTCGGCCGGCGCGGTCGGTGCCTCGTCCGCCGCTCCGCGCCGGGCCGACGAGCCCCCGGTCGCGGACCCGCCGTGGCGGCGGATGTGCCAGGCGCTGGCACGCACGGTGCTGTCCCGGGCGCAGCGCGAGGAGCAGCACGCGGCGCCGGTGACCCCCGCGCCGCGTACGCCGCAGGTCCGTACTGTGCAGCGGCTGCGGGTGGAGGCGGACGGTGCGGTGGTGGCCGGTCCTGACCGGCCAGTGACGGATGTGACGGTACGTACGACCGGCGCCGAGGGGCTTGCCGAGGTGTCCGTCCAGCCCCTCGCGGGCCCGCCCGTGCGAGTACGGGCCAGGTCCGTGACGGTCTCCGCGCCGGAGGGCTTCCGCTATCGCGCCGACGCCGATGCCGGGGTTTCGGCCGCCCCGGCCGAGTCCCGCACCTGGACGGTGGCGCCCCGCGCCTGGCACCTGGTCCTGCCGCCGGGCTGAGCCGCGTGGGAGCTGCGCTTGCCCACCCTGCGCCCCTGGCGCAGACTGCCCAAGCGCAGCAGGAGGGAACGCGCCCCGTCAGGGGCGCGGGGAACTGCGCGAGCGGCCACAAGCTCACCCGCAGCCCGCAGGAGTCGGACGGGGGCAGCCCCTCCCCGGACCAGGAGAGGGCTCAACCGCGACTGGACCGCCACTGCTCAAGCATCTCCGCCAGCCCCTTCCGCATGAATTCAAGAAACTCCGCGCTCTCCTGCACCCGACGCCCGCCGGGCGTATCAGTGCCGAGGGCTTCCGCGCCGGCGGCCAGCGTGCCCAGCCAGCGGGTCAGGATCTGGTCGCGATTGAGCAGGCTGGTGTACCAGACGTCGTGGTGCAGCTGATAGCGCTCGCGCCGGGAGCCGGGGTCACGCTGTCGGGAGACCAGCGCGACCTGCGAGAGATAGCGCACGGCGCCGGAGATGGCGGCGGGGCTGACCTGAAGCCGTTCACTCAGTTCCGCGGAGGTCAGCGCGCCGTCCGCGGAGGCGAGCAGGCAGGCGAAGACGCGGGACGCCATGCGCTGCATGCCTGCCTCGGTGAGGTCCGCGGCGAACCGTTCGACGAAGGGGGAGACCCTCTTCTCGTAGTCCTCCACGGAGTGATCTGCCACGGAGTCTTCTGCCACGTCTGTCAGCTTCTCCCTGCTCAGCGGTCTTGTGCACGATCCTAACGCTTCCTTAACTTCACAAATTTGTGAAATCAACGTAGCTTCTGAATCATGAACGCGTCCACGACCGCGCCCCCCACCGCGGCACCCGCCACCACTGCGATCTCCGTGTCCGGCCTCGTCAAGACCTTCGGCAGAACCCGTGCCCTCGACGGGCTGGATCTGGAGGTCACCACCGGCGAGGTGCACGGCTTCCTCGGTCCGAACGGCGCCGGGAAGTCCACGACCCTGCGCATCCTGCTGGGCCTCCTCCGCGCCGACACGGGCACCGCCCGGCTGCTGGGCGCCGACCCTTGGCACGACGCGGTCGCCCTGCATCAGCGGCTCGCCTACGTCCCCGGCGACGTCGAACTGTGGCCCAACCTCACCGGCGGCGAGGCCATCGATCTGCTGGCCCGGCTGCGTGGCGGCCTTGACCCGCAGAAGCGTGCCGAACTGATCGAGCGCTTCGACCTCGACCCGACGAAGAAGGGCCGCAGCTACTCCAAGGGCAACCGGCAGAAGGTCGCCATCATCGCGGCGCTCGCCTCCGACGCCGAGCTGCTGCTGCTGGACGAGCCCACCTCCGGGCTCGACCCGCTGATGGAGGTCGTCTTCCAGGACGTCATCCTCCAGGCAAAGGCCCAGGGCCGCACCGTCCTGCTCTCCAGCCACATCCTGTCCCAGGTCGAGAAGCTCTGCGACCGGGTGAGCATCGTCCGGCTCGGCAAGACCGTGCAGTCCGGGACGCTCGGCGAGATGCGCCATCTGACCCGGACGACCATCGAGGCGGAGACCGTCAGCCCGCTGACCGGTCTCGACCAGCTGCCCGGCATCCACAACCTGCGGACGGACGGCGGCCGGGTGCACTTCGCCGTCGACGGCGCGCACCTCGATTCCGCCGTACGCCACCTGAGCGGGCTCGGCGTCCGCAGCCTCGTCAGCCACCCGCCGACCCTGGAGGAGCTGATGCTGCGGCACTACGGCGACGAACTGTCCGAGCTCGGGCACATGTCGTCGGACGACTCCGCCGACGCTTCGGCCGCGGAGGGCAGCTCGCGATGAGCACCGTCACCGACGCCGCGGCCCGCACCGGGGCCGTGCAGGACCGGAGCCGGCCGGCGGGCCACGCGCTGGCCGGGACCGGCGCCCTCTTCCGCTTCGCGCTGCGCCGCGACCGGGTGCGGCTCCCCGCCTGGGTGCTGGCGACCTTCCTGTTCACCCTGTCGAGCGTGCAGAAGGCCACGCAGCTGGCGCCGGACGACCCGAAGAAGTCCGCCGACATGGTCAAGACCCTCAGCGGTCCCGCCATGCTCGCGATGACGGGACCCGAGCACTACCTTTCACAGCTCACCCCGGCCTCCGCGCTCAGCATGCTGATGCTCGGCTACGGCGCGATCCTCACCGGACTGATGAGCGTGCTGACCGTCGTGCGGCACACCCGCGCCGACGAGGAGAGCAACATCGCCGAGCTGGTCCGCTCCGGCGTCGTCGGACGGCATGCCACGCTCACCGCTGCGCTCGCCGTCGCGGCCGGCGCCAACGTGCTGCTGGGCCTGCTGCTGGCCGCCGCGCTGCCCGGCGCCGGGCTGGACGGTGCCACCGCCGGCGGGGCGCTGCTCTACGGTGCGGCGCACACCGTCGTCGGCCTCGTCTTCGCGGGTGTCGCGGCCGTGACCGTACAGCTGTCCGCGCATGCCAGGGCCGTCTCCGGGATGGCGCTGGGGGTGCTGGGCGCCTCCTACGCGCTGCGCGCCGCGGGCGACGTGGGCACCGACGCGCTCTCCTGGGCCTCCCCGATCGGCTGGGTGCAGCGCACCTACCCCTTCGTCGACAACCACTGGTGGCCGCTGCTGCCCGGGCTCGCGCTGGCCGTCGTCGCGGCTGCCGCCGGATACGCGCTCAGCACCCGGCGCGATGTGGGCGCCGGCATCCTGCCGCCCCGGCTGGGCAGGCCGAGCGCCTCCGAAGCGCTCACTCGCCCGCTCGGCTTCGCCGTCCGGCTGCACCGCGGGCTGTTCGCCGGCTTCAGCGCTGGGCTGCTGCTGCTCGGGGCGATGTACGGCTCGATCCTCGGCGACGTGGACGACATGCTCAAGGACCTGGACGACGTACGCGAAGCGCTCGCCAAGGCGGGCGGCACGCTGGTCGAGTCGTTCGCCTCGACGGTGATGCTCGTCGTCGCCGTCGTCGCCTCGCTCTTCGTCGTGATGGCCGCGCTGCGGCCCCGCTCGGAGGAGACCGCGGGGCGCGTCGAACCGCTGCTGGCCACCGGTCTGTCCCGGTCCCGCTGGGTCGGCTCGCACCTGGTGGCAGCGCTGGGCGGCGGCACTCTGGTGCTGCTGCTCGGGGCGCTCGGCCTCGGCCTGGCTGGAGCGGCCTCCGCGGGCGACGGCGACCTCGTGGTGCAGCTGCTGGGCGCGGGGCTCGCCTACGCCCCCGCGCTGTGGGTGACCGGCGGCGCGGCCGTGCTGCTGTTCGGCTGGGCACCGCGGGCGACCGCGCTCGCCTGGGCCGTTCCCGCCTACGGCTTCGTCGTCGGCTACCTCGGCAAGCTCCTCGACCTGCCCGGGTGGCTGAACGACCTCTCCCCCTTCGGCCACGTCCCCCAGCTCCCCGCCGCCGAGATGCGCTGGACCCCGATGCTGCTGCTCACCCTGGTCGCCGCTGCCCTGGTGGCGTGCGGCGTTGCGGGGTTCCGGAGGCGGGACCTGGATACGAAGTAGGGGCTGCCCCGGGTGGTACGCGAGGGGGTGCGGGTGCTGTCCCGCACCCCTTCTCCCGCCCCCTCTCAGCCCTCAATCGGCAGGGGTGTACCGCAACACACGCCCGTCAGGGAACTCGCGGAGCAACGTGCCGTCCTCGTCGGCGCGCAGCGTGGAGGTGTTGCCCGCGGCGCAGGTCCCCCGCGACTTGGCCCTGTCCACGTCGGGCGGTGCCAGCCGGGCCGGTTCGGTGTCGCTTCCGGCGGAGAAGACATCGACGCGCGCCTCGCAGTGCTCGGTGCCGTCCGAGATCATCGTCAGGCCGTTGTCCGCCGGGGCGTCGGCGTGGATGGTCAGCGTCTGGCTGCCGCCGTCGGACAGCGGGCGGCGCCACTCGCCGATCAGCGCGTCGGGCAGTCGCTCGGGGGTGGCTACCTTGCGCAGTGTCGCCGTGCGGCCCGCGGCCCGCCATTCGAGGACGTCGCCCGGCCCGGCCGTCAGCGTATGTTCGCCGATCGCCGCACACTTGCCGGCCGGTGTGCTCTCCACGACCTTGGTGTCGAGCCGCATGCCCTCGCTGTCGCTCCCGGACCCGGGGGCCGAGGCGAGCTTGCCGTCGCTCTTGCACTCGTAGTCGGTGCCCAGGCTGATGCTGGTCGCGACGATCTCGCCCTCCTTGCCCTTGGTGATGACGAACCGGCGATACTGACCGGTCGGTCTCCCGTCCCGCTCCACGGTGCCGACCCAGGTGCCGAGGTAGGGCTCCGGCACGTCCGACGACTCCTTGCCGCCGTCCTTTCCCCCGCTGTCGCTGCCCAGCGGCCCGACACCGGCGCCCGCCGCAGCGACCCCGGCACCCACGAGGACGACGGCCGCCCCCGCGGCGAGCAGCGTACGGCGGCTGCGCCCAACTCGGCGGCCGGGCGCGGGCGCTGCCCCTCCGGACGGCGGGAGCACCGAAGTCTGCGCCTCGGGCTCGCCCCCGAGCGGCCCGGCAGAACCGGAACCGGAAGCGGAACCTGAGGCGCCGACAGCCGTCGGCGCCTCCGAGCCGGCCGCACCGTGCCTCCCCGACCCTTGCGGGGGCGTGTCCGTATCCAGCAACCGCACGGCCTCGCGGCCCAGTTCGGCCAGCAGCCCGGCGGGCAGCCAGGGCGGGGCCGAGGCGCCGACGGACACCGGCTGAACCCGCGCCACGATCTCCTCCGGCGCGGGCCGCGCGGCGGGGTCCTTGGCGAGACAGTCGCCGATCAACTCCCGGAGTCGTACGGCCTCTTCGTCGGCGGGGTCGGTACCGAACCCGCCCAGGTCCGGCTCCTCCGAGGCGATCCGGTACATCACCGCGTGCACCCCGCCGCCGCCCCCGGTCAGGCCGAAGGGCGGCTGTCCCGTCGCCGCGTAGCCGAGCACCGCGCCGAGGGAGAACACATCGCCGGCGGCGGACAGTTGACCGCCGGTGATCTGCTCCGGCGACATGTATCCGGGCGAACCGACGACCATGCCGGTGCTCGTCAGCGTGGAGGTGGGCACCTCGTCCAGCGCGCGGGCGATGCCGAAGTCGATGACGCGCGGCCCGTCGATGGTCAGCAGCACGTTGGACGGCTTCAGGTCCCGGTGGACGAGCCCGGCGCCGTGGATGTCGAGCAGCGCGGAGGCAAGACCGTACGCCAGAACCCGTACTGAGCCGGGCGGCAGCGGTCCGTGCCCCTGCCGCGCGGCCTGCGCCACGGTTCCCGTCCGCCCGGCGGTGATCACCTGTTCGAGCGAGGGTCCCGCGACGTATCCGGTGGCCACCCACGGGGTGTCGGCCTCGGTGTCGGCGTCCAGCACCGGCGCCGTCCACCGTTCCCCGACCCGCCGTGCGGCCTCCACCTCCATCCGGAAGCGCGCCCGGAACGTGGGGTCCGCCGCCAACTCGGCCTTCACCAGCTTGACGGCGACGGTCCGTCCCCCGGAGGAGCGCCCCAGGTACACCCGTCCCATGCCGCCCGCGCCCAGTCTCCTCAGCAGCCGATAGCCGCCGATGTTGACCGGATCCTCCGGCGTCAGGTCCGTCATGCGCTGCCCGCCCCCGTACCTCGTCGACTCACTGCCTGTCGGTCGTCTCCCATTTCACTGTCCGGCAGGAAGGTCACGGTCGGGCTGCCAACGGGCGTCGCTTTGATGGTGTGCCGAGATGTCTCCTGGCACCGCGGAGTCGGTCACTTCTCCGGGTGCAGCGTCTCCATCGCTTCGGAGAGCCGGCGCAGTGCCTCCGCGACCCGGGCGAACTCCCGCTCGCCGCCGAGCTCTTCGCACAGCCGGCGCGCCAGGTCGGCGTGGCCGGGGACGATGCGCTCGACGGCGGCGCGGCCCTCGCGGGTGGGGGTGAGGAGTTTGGCGCGGCGGTGGGCCGGGTTGGGCTCGTATGCGGCGAGACCCCGTTCGACCAGCAGGTCCGCCACGCGCTGCACGCTCTGCCGGGTGATGCCCATGGCGCGGGCTATCCCGGAGACGGGGAGCGGCTCGCGGAGTACGGCGCCGAGGACCTGCCACCAGGCTGCGGTCAGCCCGGCCGGGCGGGCGATCAGTTCGGAGGCGGTGAGGAACTGCCCGTTGAGCCGGAAGACGGCCAGCGCGGTCTCGCTGAGCAACTCCGTTTCCCCGGGGTGGTCGCTCATGCGCCCGCCGCCGCGAAGACCGCGTACGCCTCCGGGTCGGAGTGCTGGTGGAGCCGGTAGAAGGCGTCCACGACGGGGGGCTCGTAGGTGCCCAGCCGGGTGAAGATCTCGCGGGCGAAGGCGACGGGTTCGGTCGGTCCCGCCGTGATCAGATCGCGGTCGGTGACGGCGTCGGCGTCGCGGTAGAGAGCGCCGCCCTGGTAACCGTTGGCCGCCTGGAGGAACTCCGGCGCCGCGCTGGTGTGCGCACGCTCGTCGAGCAGCCCCTCGTCGGCAAGCCCGAAGACGGCTCCGCAGATCGCGGCGACGGGCACCCCCGCGTGCAGGAACTCCCGTGCGGTGTAGGCGAAATCGGCAAGAGCGCCGCCGATCCAGCTGTCGGCGCCGGGCAGGATCAGCATCCGGCTGTCGACGGGACGCAGACCGTCGAGCGTCATATCGGGCTCGATGCGCACCCCGCCCTTGGTGGTGACGGTGCTGCCGGTGAGGCCGACGGTACGTACGCCGCCGGGGAGGTGGGCGACGGCGTGACCGTACTCCCAGTCGGCGACGGTGTCGTACACGGCGAGATGGACGGTCATGGCGGCCTCCGTGGGGGCGCTCGGTGATGATGACAGAATCCTGTCATGTCGACAGCGCGCTGTCAATGAGTGCGGCCTGCCTGCTCCTGGTCACGGCCTGCCTGATCCTTAACGTGCCGGGGAAGCCGCTTTAACCCGCGCGTCCGTACGTTCACCGGCATGGATTCGTATCGCCAGTTCCTCGACCACCTCGCGCTCGACCTCGCCGGGGTGCTGATCCTGACGTTCGCCGTGTACTTCCCCAGGCACCGGCGGCGCGATCTGCTCCCCGCCTACCTCGCCCTCAACGTGGCGCTGTTCGCCGTCGTCGCGGCGCTCGCGCGGGTCGGCGGCGACGGCGGTATGGCGCTCGGGTTCGGCCTCTTCGGGGTGCTGTCGATGATCCGGCTGCGCTCGGAGTCCATCCAGAACGAGGAGGTGGCCTACTACTTCACGACCCTTGTCATCGGTCTGGTGGCCGGCCTGCCGCATCTGCCGTTCGGTCTGGCGGCCGTCCTGTGCCTGCTGCCCGTCGCCGTGCTGTACGCCGCCGACCATCCGCGGCTGTACGCCCGTACGCGGCGCGCGGTCGTCACGCTCGACGCGGCCGTCACACAGCCCGACGCCGTCCGCGCACACATACGCAGGCGACTGGGGGAGCCGCTGGCATGGAAGGTCAGCGAAGTGGACTACGTACGCGACCTTACGGTCGTGGACGTCCGCTACCGGGAGGGCGCGGCGGTCCCGGGCAGGGAGCGGGGAGCACAGGGGGAGACGGCTCGTCACCGTCACCTCGCCGCCGGCGACCTCGCCGGACACAGCGACCCCGGTGCCCCCGGTGACCTCGTCGGCCACGGCGACGCCCGTACGACGTGAACGCAACCGTCCGCCACTGCCGCCCACCCGAGGGAGACAGCTCGATGACCGCGCCCACCACCGCAGTCAGCACGAACGGCGCCCGCGTCGCCCCCGCCGTCCGCGCGCTCGCCCGCGCCGCACTGGCCGCCGGCCCCATCAGCCTGGACGCCGTCATGGCACGGGCCGAGCTGCTGGACCGCTACGACCGCTGCTACCTCGTCCCCGCCGCCACCTTCCAGCACATCGCGGCGCGGCTGACCGACCCGCACCGTGCCGAGCCGTTCCGTGCCCTGTCCATCGGTGGCCGCCGCTGGTTCCACTACCACTCCGTCTACTACGACACCCCCGGCCTGCGCGCCTACCACGACCACCGGCAGGGGCGTCGGCAGCGGTGCAAGATCCGCGAGCGGCTGTACGAGGACACCGGTGAGCGGCAGTTCGAGATCAAGGCGAAGGGCGGGCGGGGCCAGACGCTGAAGTTCCGCCGCCGCCTCGCGGAGCGCGGCCACGCCCTGGAGGACGCCTCCCGTACGTTCCTGTCCCGCACGCTCCACGACATCTACGGCCCGGACTACGACGTCCCGCGGGATCTGACCCCCAGCCTGGTCACGGACTACACCCGCGCCACCTTCGTCGCCGACGGCCAACGCATCACCGCCGACGCGGACATGGTCTGCCGCGACGCGGCAGGCACCGAAGTGCGCGCCGCACACGACCTGATCCTCGTCGAGACCAAGTCCTACGGCCACCTCACCGAGGCCGACCTGCTCCTCCACGAACACGGCCACCGCGCCGCCGAGTTCACCAAATACGCCTCCCTGGCAGCCCTCGACCCGTCCCTCCCCGCCAACCGCTGGCTGCGCTCACTGGGGGAGACGTTTCCGACGGGGCGGCCGGTCCTGGCACCATGGCAGGCATGACGGGGGATCGCAGCGCAGCGCTGCTTCATGAAGTGCGTGGTGGGCCTGGCAAGCACAAGCTGGAGTTGCCGCCGTTGCCGGCGGGGCCGGTTCTGCTGGAGGCCCGGTTGGCCGAGGAGGAGAGCTTCTCCGTGAAGGGCGAGGGGCTCTACTGCGCCTTCGGGCAGGTGCCGCCCGAGAAGGGTGTGGCGGAGCGGGCTCTGTGGTGTACCGACGGGGAGAGCAAGACCGTCAAGGTCAAGACCAAGACCGAGTGGACGCTGCGGTTCCACGGGCCCGAGGCCGCCACCCCGCTCGTCGACTCGGTGACCGGCGTCGGAACCGATGTCCTGGTCTACAACGGGCCGCCCGCCGATGCCGTGGTCCTCAGCCGTGAGCACCCGGACCCCTTCTTGGACAAGCTGATCGCCGACGGCTTGAACAACGCCCAGGTCGACTTGTTCCTGCGGCCGGACGCGACCCACAAGAAGCACTGGGATGTCCTGGACGTACGGAAGGCCGGCAAGCGAGAGGCCCTGTTCACGGTGCGGCAGCCCTGCCTGTTCCAGCTGAGTGCGGGGCCCTGGTGCGAGTGGACGGTGACGGTCGTCGCCGAACGGTGACCCTCACGCGGGCAGCGGGCGCTCGTGCACCACGTGTTTCATCACCAGCGTCGAGCTCAGCCGATGGACGCCCGGCAGCGTGGCGAGGCGCTCGTCGTAGAGGCGCTGGAAGGCAGGCAGGTCGGCGGTGACGACGCGGAGCAGGTAGTCGGGGTCGCCGAAGAGCCGCTGCGCCTGGATGACCTGGGGAAGCTCGGTCAGCGCCTGCTCGAAGCCGGAGATCGTGGTGCGGTCCTCCTGGCGCATGGTGACGAAGACGAGGGCGTCGAAGGTGAGGCCCACCGCGTCCGCGTCGACCACGGCGCGGTAGCCGCGGATGGCACCGCTGCGTTCCAGCTCGCGCAGCCGGCGGTGGCACGGGGAGAGGCTGAGCCCCACCCGTGCGGCCAGCTCGGTGACGGTCAGCCGGCCGTCGTTCTGGAGCTCCGCAAGAATCTCCCGGTCGATATCGTCCATGGGGGAGATTCTTCCACTGTGGCGGCGTAGGGCGACTCGTTCGGGAAACACCTTCGGGGCATTTCTTCCTATTCTTCCTCCTGCACTCGTCAGAGAGGAAGGACCGTCCATGGCTGTCAGCTCCATAGCCGCGTTTTTCTCCGTTTCCCTTCTTCTCGTCCTCGTCCCCGGCGCGGACTGGGCGTACGCGATCACCTCGGGGCTGCGGGACCGGTCGGTGGTGCCCGCCGTCGGCGGACTGATGCTGGGGTACGTGGCGCTCACGGCCGTCGTCGTGGCGGGGGTGGCGGCCGTGGTCGCGCAGACGCCCGGCGCGCTGACCGCGCTCACCACGCTGGGCGCCGGATATCTGGTGTGGCTCGGGGTGACGACCTTCGCCGGGGCCAAGAAGGCCGGGCCGCCGCTGGTGGAGGAGGGCGTCGCCGCGGGACCCGGCGCGCGCACCAGGGTGCTCAAGGGCGTCGGCGTCAGCGGGCTGAATCCCAAGGCGCTGCTGCTCTATGTCGCACTGCTGCCCCAGTTCGCCGACCAGCACGGCCACTGGCCGCTCGCCCTCCAGATCGGGCTCCTCGGGCTGCTGCACATGTGCATCGCGGGCGCCGTCTACCTGGGCGTGGGCTCGCTGGCCCGTACCGTCCTGCGCGCCCGCCCGACCGCGGCCCGCGTCGTCACCCGGCTCTCCGGCGTCGCGATGATCCTGCTGGGTGCCCTGCTGCTGGTGGAGCAGATCCCGCACTGAGCGGGCGCGTCAGAGCTCCGCCGTACGGAAGCTGCAGCTGACCGAGGCCCCGCCGTGCTCCCGCGAGGCACCGAGCTCCACCACTCCCCCCGATTCCTCCGCCGTCGTACGGGCGATGTCCAGCCCCAGCCCCGTCGAGCCCGCGCCGCTCTCCCCGCGTACGGCCGCATCCCGGGCTCCCTCGGCGAAACCCGGTCCGTCGTCCTCCACGGTGAGCAGCCCGTAGGCACCGTCCGCCGACGTCGTGACGGTGAGCCACAAGCCCGTCCCCTCCGGGGTGTGGTCGAGGACGTTGCCGATCAGCGCGTCCAGTACGGCGGACAGTTCCTCGGCGAAGACCCGTACCGGAACCTGGCCCGGCGCCGAGACGTGCAGCGCCCGTCCCTGGTCCTCGGCGAGCGGCTCCCAGAACGCCGCACGCTCCCGCGTCAGCTCCGCCAGGTCGCACCAGCGGCTGTCCGGCGCCGCGCCCGCGCGCCGGGCCGCGCGGATCACGCCGTCCACGCTGCGTTCCAGCGCGGCCACCGACTCCCCGATCCGGGCCGCCTCCTCCGTGTCCCGCAGCCCCTCGGCGTCCAGCCGCAGCGCGGCGACCGGGGTACGCAGCCGGTGTGCCAGGTCGGCGCCGCGCTCCCGCTCCGCGGTGACCAGACCGTCGATGCGCTCACCGAGCTCGTTGAGCCGCCCGGCGAGCTGCCGCAGCTCGCGCGGCCCCAACGGCTCGGCGCGTGCTGTCAGTTCGCCGCCCGCCAGCCGGTCGGAGACGGCCGCCAGCTGGCGCGTGGCCCGGACGATCCGCGCCGCGAGCCGGTCCGCGAAGGCCAGCCCCAGCAGCATCAGCGCGATGCCGATCCCGAGGACGGCCAGCCAGGAGGGGAGCACCCCGGCGTGCAGCCGCTCCTCGCTGACGGCGACCTGCACCACGGAAGCGGAGCTCCCGCCCGCGCCGGGGGTGCCGCCCTGCTGGGCGCCCAGCACGGGCACCATCACCACCCTGCCGCCGCCGCGCTCGTCGCCGGGCGCATAGGTGAAGGCCCGGCCGCGCCGTGCGAGGTCGAGTGCGGCGGCGCTCACTCCCGCAGCGCGCGGGCCCAGCACGGTGCCGTCCGCGAGGACGACGGAGGTCCGGGGCTGGTCCTGGCCGTTGAGCCCGTCGAGCACGCCGATGACGACTTCGCGGTCCGGCCGCCGGCCGCTTCCGCCGTCACCGCCCCGCCCGAGCGAGCCGCCGACCACCGCCGCGACCGACTGGGCGCGTTCGGTCGCGTCCGTCATGGCCCGGTCCTCGGCGTGGCTGCGGACCAGCAGTGCGAGCGGGACAAGCAGCACGGCGAGCACGACGGCGGTCGTCGTACCGATGAGTGCGAGGAGTTGCCGCCGCATCAGCCCGGTCCCTCGCCGGTGTCCCTCTCACCGGCGTCCGGAGCCGCCAGCTTCACGCCCACCGTCCGTACCGTGTGCAAATAGCGCGGTTCTTGCGCGGTTTCGCCCAGTTTCCGGCGCAGCCAGGACAGATGGACGTCCACCGTCTTGTCGGCCCCGCCCAGCGGCTGCTGCCAGACCTCCGCCAGCAGCTCCCGCCGCGAGATCACCTGGCCTTGCCGACGGGCCAGGTAACACAGCAGGTCGAACTCGCGCGGGGTCAGCTCCAGCGGCTTGCCGTCGAGCGTGACCTCGCGCGCGGAGGGGGCGACGAGGAGCCCGCCGACCCGTACGGGCGGCTCCGGCTCGTCCGGCTCGCCGCTGCCGAGCCGCCGCAGCACCGCCTTGATCCGGGCCTCCAGCTGCCCCGAGCCGAACGGTTTGACGAGGTAGTCGTCGGCGCCGTCCTCCAGCGCGGCGACGATCTCCGGCTCGTCGTCCCGCGCCGTTGCGACGATCACCGGTACGTCGCTGACCGCACGCAGCATCCGCAGCACCTGCCCGCCGTCCACATCGGGCAGGCCAAGGTCGAGTACGACCAGGTCGGGCCGGTGGGTGACCGCCGCGTCGAGCCCCGCCATGCCGGTGTCGGCCGTTGCCACGGCATGCCCGCGGTCGCGCAGCGCGCGTACGAGGGCCGCGCGGAGTTGGGGGTCGTCCTCGACGACGAGTAGATGCGGCATGCAGATACGTTAGTGCGCAGTGCTGGGGAGGGGGTGCCGCTTCACTCCCCTGTGCTGGGGAGGGGGTGCCCCTTTCCGACCGCCGCAGGACGCGGGTCCTCCCCCAAGCTCTTCGAGCAGGGAGGTACCCCCATGGCTGGTCGCGCAGTTCCCCGCGCCCCTTCGGGGCGCGTCATTGTCCGCTCCTTAACCCGGTGTTAGGGAACGCGGCTGCAGACTGTGAGGGATGGAGTTCATCAGGAGCGAGCTGGGGCGGCGACGGCTGGCCGCCGCGGGCTGGGTGTGCGCGGTCGGCATCGCGTTTCTGCTCGGCGCGTGGTCGTTCTCACAAGCCGACCCCGGCGGCCAGTACGGCCGCCCGGACCCGCTGACCGAGGCAGGCGTCCGGCATGAGCTGGGCCAGGCCAAGCAGCGGGGCCGTACCACGAGCCCCGCACCGGAGAGCCCCTCCTCCGAGCCCTCCGCAGGGAGCACGAGCACCGTCCGCTTTCCGGACGGGCTCGGCACAGCGCGCGCCGAGTGCCGGGCCGAGGCGCGCACCGTCACGCTGCTGAGCTGGACCCCCGGGGAGGGCTACAGCGTCGACGACGTCGCTCCGGGCCCGGCGCTGAGGGCCACCGTCGAGCTGGAGTCGGCCGCGGACGACGCCGACGACCCCACCGTCCGCATCCGCTGCGTCCACGGCAAGCCGCAGACCACGGTCGAGCGGGACAGCCAGGCGGACGACAGCGACGCGGACGACGACTGACCGGCACCCCGCTCCGCGGCCGGCGCCCTCCCCGCGCAGAAAAGCGGAGGGCGACACTACGCTGGCTGTCACCCTTCCGGGGGCCTCCCTGCCCGGAAGGTGCCCGTCCGGGGCCGGACGGGCGACACGCGAGCGAACCGAGGTACCGACCGTGACGACGCACCACCACCCCTCAGCGCATCCCGACCCCGCCACCGGCCGGGCCGTGCACGACGCCGACCGGGCGCATGTGTTCCACTCCTGGTCGGCGCAGGGACAGATCGATCCGCCGGCGGTGGCGGGCGCCGAGGGCTCGTACTTCTGGGACTACGAGGGAAAGCGGTACCTCGACTTCACCAGTGGCCTCGTCTTCACCAACATCGGCTACGCGCACCCCAAGGTCGTCGCCGCGATCCAGGAGCAGGCCGCGAAGCTGTGCACCTTCGCGCCCGCCTTCGCCATCGAGGCGCGCTCCGAGGCGGCCCGGCTGATCGCCGAGCGGACGCCGGGCGACCTCGACAAGATCTTCTTCACCAACGGCGGCGCCGACGCCGTCGAGCACGCCATCCGCATGGCCCGCCTGCACACCGGCCGCCCCAAGGTGCTCTCCGCCTACCGCTCGTACCACGGCGGTACCCAGCAGGCCATCAACCTCACGGGCGACCCACGCCGCTGGGCGTCCGACAGCGGCACCGCGGGCGTCGTCCACTTCCACGCGCCGCACCTCTACCGCACCCCGTTCTACTCCGAGACCCAGGAGCAGGAGTGCGAGCGCGCGCTGGCCCACCTGGAGCAGACGATCGCGTACGAGGGGCCGCAGACCGTCGCCGCCGTCATCCTGGAGACCATCCCCGGCACCGCCGGGATCATGATGCCGCCGCCCGGCTATCTGGCGGGCGTGCGGGAGATCTGTGACCGGCACGGCATCGTCTTCGTGCTGGACGAGGTGATGGCGGGCTTCGGCCGCACCGGCACCTGGTTCGCGGCCGACCTGTACGACGTCATACCCGATCTGATGACGTTCGCGAAGGGCGTCAACTCCGGCTACGTACCGCTCGGCGGGGTCGCGATCTCCGCGAAGATCGCCGAGACCTTCGACCAGCGCCCCTACCCGGGCGGCCTCACCTACTCCGGCCACCCGCTGGCCTGCGGCGCGGCCGTCGCGACGATCCGCACCATGGCCGAGGAGGGCATCGTCGAGCACGCCGCGCACCTGGGCGAGACCGTCATCGGTCCGGCGCTGCGCGAGCTGGCAGCCCGCCACCCGTCGGTCGGCGAGGTGCGCGGCACCGGCGTCTTCTGGGCCCTCGACCTGGTGCGCGACCAGGAGACCCGCGAGCCGCTGGTCCCGTACAACGCCACCGGCGCTGACAACAAACCGATGGCCGACTTCGCCGCGGCGGCCAAGCGCGGCGGCCTGTGGCCGTTCGTCAACATGAACCGAACCCATGTCGTGCCGCCGTGCAACATCTCCGAGGCCGAGCTGAAGGAGGGCCTCAGCGTGCTGGACGAGGCGCTGACCGCGGCTGACGCGCACACCACCGCGGGCACAGGGAGCGCGGGGGCGTGATCAAACGCAGCACCCTGCGCTCGCAGATCGCCACCGCGCTGCGGGACGAGATCCTGGCCGGCCGGCTCGCCACGGGCCGCGACTTCACGGTCAAGGAGATCGCCGAGCAGTACGGCGTCTCCGCGACTCCCGTCCGCGAGGCGCTGGTGGATCTCGCGGCGCAGGGGCTGCTGGATGTGGAACAGCATCGCGGCTTCCGCGTACACGAGTTCACGCTCGCGGACTACCGCGCCATGTGCGAGGCCCGGCAGTTGGTCGTGGACGGCGTCTTCCAGGGGATCGAGCGGGACCAGGAGCACGCCGCCGACTCCGCGGGCCCCCAGGGTCTCTCCGCCGGTATGTCGGTCGCCCGCCGGGCGCTGGGCGGCCTGGGACCCGAGGTGCTGGCCTCGGTGCGCCGCCGCGCCGACGCCGCCGAACGCGCGGCGCGCGCCGGGGACCTCGATGTGCTGATCGCCTACGACCTGCGGTTCTGGCGGGAGTTGAGCGGGCTGCTCGGCAACCCGTACGTCTGCGACTTCCTCGACCGGCTCCGGGTCCAGTGCTGGGTCTTCGCCGTACCGGTCCTGCGCCGGCACACCTCGCTGCGCGGTCGCCTGTGGTCGGGGCACAACGCACTGCTGGACGCCGTCGAGTCGGGCGACGCGCGCGCCGCCCGCGAAGTCATGGCCACCTACCACCAACACGCGCTGGCACAGGTCGGCGCGGCGGAGCCGACCACATGACAGTCATCCCGGACCGGTCCCCCGTCCTGGTCGCCCCGGCCGCCCGCACCGGCACTGCGCCGCTGCCGGACGGCCGGGAGATGGCATGGGCCGAGTGGGGGCCCGAGGACGGCATCCCGGTCCTCTTCTCGCCGGGCGCCGCGACGTCCCGGTCCCTGGGCTTCGGCGCCGGCGTCGTGAACGAGGCCGGCGTGCGGCTGATCGCGCTCGACCGCCCGGGGCTCGGTGCCTCCACGCCCGCGCCCGGCCGTACGTTCGACGACTTCGCCGCCGACATCGCCGCGTTCGCCCGGACGCGCGGCCTGGACCGGCCGGCGATGGTGGCCAACTCCCAGGGGGCTCCCTTCGCGCTGGCCTGCGCCGCGCATGGGGTGATCCGCGCACTGGCGGTGGTCTCCGGTGCGGACGAGATCGCCCATCCTCGATTCGCCGGGCCGCCCTTCACCGACGTACTCCCCGTTGACCTGTACCGGCTCACAGAGCTGGCCACCCGGGAACCGGAGGCGGCGCACGCCGAGTTCGCGCGCTTCACCCCGCAGGCGATGTGGGACATGGTGCTCGCGGGCAGCCCGCCCCAGGACCGGGCCGTCTACGAGCGCGCCGACTTCGCGACCGCCTACCGCCGCGCCCTGGACGAGGCGTTCGCGCAGGGCCCCGACGGCTACGCCCGCGACACGGTGCTCGCCATGGGGCGCTGGGACATCGACCTGGCGGCGATCGGGGCACCGGTCGACTTCTGGTACGGCGATCAGGACTTCGGCCACTCGCCCGACCAAGGGGAAGGGCTGACGGCACGGGTACCCGGTGCTGTGCGGCACGTACTGCCCGGTGTGGGCGGCGCGTTGCTGTGGACGCACGCCTCGGCGGTGCTGTGCACGCTGCGGGAGCGCGCGGGGGAGTGAGGCCCGCGGCGTGGCTGCGTACCGGCGGACAAGGGGTGAGCCGTGCGGGGGACGGACCGCAGGGGGGCGCACTACGCTGGTCGCAGGCAGGTCCCTGACGGTATTGGAGCGCCCCTTGGCCTGTGACCTCTGGCTCGTCCCCCTCGTCGACGTGCTCTGCCACAGCCCCGACAACCCCTTCTCGGAAGAGATCGCCATCTACGACAGGGCGCTGACCGAAGCCGGCCTGCCCAAGGTTCCCGTCTTCGGCTATATGCCGGGCCTCTCCGGGGACGTCGCCCCGGTCGCGGGTTTCGACTACGAGGCCCTGCACTATCTGCGCCGCGTCTATCTGCTGCTGGCCGCCGGTCTGGAGGTCACGCCTGTGGGGGAGCTGGGCAGCGACTACGAGCAACTCCTGGAGATGTTCGAGCAGCCGGCCCAGCAGTCGCATCTGGTGTGGCACTACGACCACGCGGGCGCCTACATCCCGGTGGACTTCAACGCCCCGCTGTCCGACGACGAACTGCTGGAGGGCGGCGGCCCGCTGGGCTCCAGTCACGGACTGCTGCGCGAGCTGAGGACGGTGGGACCGCACCTGGGAATCGACCCGGACAACCCACCGCCCGCACCGGCGGCGCCACTGGGCCCCACCGAGCTGGACGAGCCCGCGGCCTCCGCGGCCATCGGCTACGAGGACGGCACCCCGTTCGGCAGGGAGCGGCATGTGTGGCTGAGCCTGCACGCCGCCGCGACGCGCAGCCTGGCCCAGGGGTCGATGATCGTCTTCGGATGAGCCGACGGGGGCAGCCCCCGCCGGGTCCCGGGGCGGGAGAGTCCCCACCCGGGGCCCAGTCCACCACCCAGTGGCCGCTGCCGCGGCATGGTGGCCCAGCCCCCGGACCCGTTCGGCGGCGGGGGCAGCCTGCGCATCGGGACGCCACGCGCGCCGGGCCCCGTGCTCTGCGCGGCCAGCATGAGGGGGGAGCCCGCGGTACGGAACGAGACCATCCAGTCCACCGTCTCGGCCCGTACGGTCTCGTTCACGTCCTCCGAGAAGCGGCGGAGCACGGCCAGTGCCCGTTCCGCCGCCTCTCCGGCCGTCCCCTCGGCCGGGCCGAGGACCTCGCGGACGTTCTCGGCCGCCCACTCGTACCGCAGCATCTCCAGCCGCCGGTGCACGGCCAGCGCGGCGGCGACATCCCGCATCCACCCGGACGTCAGCCCGAGCCAGCGGTCGGCGAGGGCGCACACGGCGGCGAACAGCAGCGCGACGTAACCGACGTAGCCGGAGCGCCCGTGCGCTAAGGCGACGCCCGCCAGATCGGCGAGCGGCACCAGCGCCCCCACGGCGGCCCCCACCACGACACCGCCGCGCAGCCACCGCGCCCACCGGCGCTTGCGTACCCGGTCGGCGAGATACCACTCGACGAGGCGCATTGCCTCCTGCTCCACCCACTGGTACAGCTCTTCGAGGCGCTCGGCGGGCTCGTTCCAGTCCCCGGACGGGAACCCCCGCCCCAGCAGATCCGGCTGCTTGACCCGCTTCACCCATGCTCCTTCGTCGTGATCCGGCGGTCCCGGTGTTCCCGGCGCTCCCGGCGGCCTCCCTTCCTACCGCCAAAAGTGGGACCACGCCGACGATCCGCGCCGATTTCCCCCCAGAAGTGGCGCCCGGTCGGGTATAGGGCACTGCCGTGTCACTCGTAAGGGCCGCGCAAGCGGGGCCGCGCGGGCCGTTAGGGTGGCGGCGTGAGGATTCTGGTCATTGGCGGCGGTGCCCGCGAACACGCAATCTGTCGCTCGCTCTCCCTCGACCCCGAGGTCAGCGCCGTGCACTGCGCACCCGGCAACGCCGGGACCGCCGAGGTGGCCACGCCGCACGCCGTGGACGCGCTCGACGGCGAGGCGGTCGCCGCGCTCGCCGCCTCCGCCGAGGTCAGCGCCGACCTGGTCGTCATCGGGCCCGAGGCCCCGCTGGTCGCGGGCGTCGCCGACGCGGTCCGCGCGCGCGGCATCCCGGTCTTCGGCCCGTCCGCCGAGGCGGCCATGCTGGAGGGCTCCAAGGCGTTCGCCAAGGAGGTCATGGCGGGCGCAGCCGTACCCACGGCACGCAGCTATGTGTGTACGACGCCCGAGGAGGCCGACGCCGCACTGGACGCGTTCGGCCCGCCCTACGTCGTCAAGGACGACGGCCTCGCTGCCGGCAAGGGCGTCGTGGTGACCGACGACATCGAGCAGGCGCGCGCCCACGCCCGCGCCTGTGGTGGCGCCGTCGTCATCGAGGAGTTCCTGGACGGCCCGGAGGTCTCTCTCTTCGCGGTGACCGACGGGGAGACCGTCGTACCCCTCCAGCCCGCGCAGGACTTCAAGCGCGCCTACGACGCCGACGAGGGCCCCAACACCGGTGGCATGGGCGCCTATTCGCCGCTGCCGTGGGCGGACCCGAAGCTGGTGGACGAGATCACCTCGACGGTCCTGGAGCCGACCGTGGCCGAACTGCGCCGCCGCGGCACCCCCTTCTCCGGGCTGCTCTACGCGGGCCTGGCCCTCACCTCGCGCGGGGTGCGGGTCATCGAGTTCAACGCCCGGTTCGGCGACCCGGAGACGCAGGCCGTCCTCGCCCGGCTCCGTACGCCGCTGGGCGGGCTGCTGTACGCGGCGGCCACCGGAGCGCTCGCCGACTTCCCGGCGCTGCGCTGGAGCGACGGCGCGGCGGTCACCGTCGTGGTCGCGGCACACGGCTACCCGGCGAAGCCTCGTACGGGTGATGTCATCGAGGGGCTCGACGAGATCGAGCGGGAGGACGGCCCGCAGGCGTACGTCCTGCACGCGGGCACCAAGGCCGACGAGGACGGCACGGTGCGCAGCGCGGGTGGCCGGGTCCTGTCGGTCACCGCGACCGGTACCGACCTCGGCGAGGCCCGCGAGCGTGCCTACGCGGCAGTCGGCCGCGTCCGGCTGGCGGGCTCGCACCACCGCAGGGACATCGCGGAGCGGGCCGCTACCCAGTCCGCCGAGGGCTGACCTGGCCGCTTGCGAAGGGCGCGTACCCATATACCCCCGGTCCCACCCGGGCAAGAGCTCTCCCCAAAGCCATTCCATCGAGTGACGACGCTCGCTTACGGCTGACGCCCGCCAGGGCCCCAACTATGGTGCCCCACAAGCGCCGTGAACTGCCGCCTGGGCGGTTTACGGCCTGCTCGCGCACGGTCCGGCGACTGTTCGCCGAGCTGTCTCGAACCGTCCGTCGACTGGCGCAGCGCGCATTGCGGTGTCGGAGCGCGGTGACACAGTGGGTGGAAGCCGGAGAGCCCGGCTTGCGGTCTGGAAGGTGCGGGGGTGAGACGTGAGCGGTTCCGGTGGACCCGGCCCCGGCCGGCGGACGGTAGCGCGCTCCGCACGCGCCCACGCCCTCGCCGTGCTCCGGGTGCGCAGTACGGCACTCGCCCTGGCGCTGCTCCCGGCCGCCGCAGCGGTGATCCTGTGGGTGGGGCGTACGACGGGACAGTTCGGCCCCGGCCCCGGCTGGGACGCGGCCCGCTGGTCGGTCACCGGGCTCGCCGTCGCAGCGCTGGCCTGCGCCGCTGTCGCCGGGCTCGTCATCGCCCGGGGCCGCCCGGCCGTCTCGCCGACGGTGCCCGTCGAGGAGCGCGCGGCCCCCGATCTGCACGCCCTGGTGCGTGACCTCGCCGACCGGCTGGAGGTCCCCGCACCCTCGGCCATCGCGCTGACCCCCGACTGCGACAGCTGGCTGGAAGACCGTACGCACTTCCGCGCGGACACCGGCGAGGGCGGAGCGCGCGGTGCGGCCCCCGTCCTGGTCATCGGCTCGCCGTTCCTGTGGTGGATGCGCGTTGCCGAACTGCGAGCGCTGCTCGCCCCCGTGGTCGCGGGCACCGGCCCCTCGGCCCACCCCGACATAGCGGCGGCGCGGCGTTTCGTACGCGGGCTGGATGCGGCGGTCGCCAACGCCGAGCGGCCTCCGGACCCGGCCGGAGGGCCCGGCCACGCCTCGGCCTGGGGGCCCGGACCGCCGGGGCCGCTCGCCTCGCCGGGCGGGTCCGGACCGCTCGGGCGTGCCGTATGTGCCGGCGCGGCTGTGCTGCGCAGGGCGGTGCACCGGATGGTGGGGCCGGTCGCCCGGCTGATGCTCCGGGCGGCGGGCCCGTACGCCGCCGCGATGGAGCAGGGCGTCGCCGCTGCCGCCGCCGACCGCGCCCAGGCCGTCGACCACGCGATGCGGGCCGCGGCCCAGGAACAGGTCGGCCTCGCCTATGCCGGCTGGGACCGGCTGCTGACCCGGGTGGCGCTGCCCGCCTGGCGGCTCGGGCTGTGGCCCACCCGGCTGGACGCCGGGGTGGTCTCGGCGCTGACCGAGCTGTCCCACCGCGACCGGCTCGCGGAGGGCTTCACCTCGCGGCTCGGCGAACGCCCCGCCTGCGATCTGCTGAAAGAGCCCGGCGCCGTGGACGGCGCGGTCTCGCTGCTCGCGGCCCGCCTCTTCCTGGGGCACCGCCCACCGTTGCCCATGACGGCCGGACCGCGGGAGGCGGCGCCGGAGTGGACGCCGGTGGAGTGGTCCGCGTATCCGGAGGAGGTCGTCGACCGCATCTGGCGTGCCGAAGCGGCCCGCCTCTTCGCCGCGCTGGACGCCGTCGGCTCCCCGTCGCCGGCCGCAGCCGGCGCACCGCGCCCCGCCGAGAGCGCCAACTCCCCGCTGGCCGTCGGCCACCCGGCCCCGGCACCCGTCGTCGGCGCCGCCTCCCCGACCCCCGAGGGCGACAGACGCCCACTCCGCGAGAGCGACGGCCTTCCGCCCCACGACGGCAACAGGCTTCCACCCCTCGACGGCGACGGACCGCCCCCCACCGGCAGCGACAGATCATTGCCCGGCGACGATGCGGATCACGGGCTGGTGGGGCCGACGTTGGCCCGGGTGCTGGACCGATTCGCATCGCCGGGCGGAATCGACGCGCTGGCCGCGCGTATCAGCGCCGAGGTGGCGCGTGCGGAAGCGGCGAGCGCCCCCGGTGTCATCGGTGCGAGCCCCGGCGCGGGGCCGCTGCCGGGTGCGGGGAGTACACACCTCGCGCCCCTGGCCCCCATGGGGCTGCCGCTCCAGCCGCCGCGCGGCGGCAAGGAGTTGCTGGCCGATCACATCACCGCGGCCGTCTGCTGCGCCGCTGTCGACACGGCGGGGGCAGCACCCGGGCTGGACTGGCTGGACGGCCCGGCGCTGTACGTCGACGGCCGACGCACCAGCGAACTGTCCGCACTGGTGCTCGCACTTGTCGAGGACGGCGAGACGGCGGGGCTGCGCGACTGGCTGGCGGCGGTCGGCGTCCGGCCGGAGAAGCCCGTTCGGCTCGTCTGAAGATCATCTCCAGCCATTTAGCGACGAAGGGTGACCACACCCTTGCGTAATGTGATGTGCTGTCTGCCGTCACACCCGCGGCACAGCGGCAGCGCGGAGCGAGGGTGCCGGGGAGGGAGCAGCGATGGGAACCGAGCGCACCGGGCAGCCCGTACGTGAAGCCGAGCGGATCGAGCGGCTCGCGACGGCCGAGCAGCCTGTACATACCGCAAGTGAGACGGCCGAGCCGATCCGGCGATGGGAGTCGGGGGCACTGGCCCACGCCGTGACCGACCCCTTCGGCCAGGGCCCGTTGCCATGGCTGCGGGTGAGTGAGAACTATTTCGAGAACGGGCGCCTCGTCCCCTGGTACGTCGACTGCGTCGACCAGGCCCCCGGCCAGACCTCCCACACCCCCGAACTCGTGCGGGAGTTGGCGGGCGGCGGCCAGACCGTTCCCAAGCCCCGCACCCGGGGCCTGTCCAGCAGTGCTCCGCCCACCGCTGACGATGTGCGCTGCCAGATCAAGGGCTTCGCGTCCGTGGCCGGCGGCACCCCGCCCGGTGAGTCCATCGACTTCCGGATCACCGTCAACCCGCCGCAGCCCTTCAGCGTCGACGTCTACCGCATCGGTCACTACGGCGGCGCGGGCGCCACCAAGATCACCACAAGTCCTCGGCTGTCCGGCATCATGCAGCCCGCACCGCTGACCGCGGACCGCACCGTCTCCTGCCACCACTGGTGGCTCTCCTGGCGGCTGCAGATCCCCGACTACTGGTCCACCGGCGCCTATGTCGCCGTCCTGACCACCGCCGACGGCCACCGCTCCCACATCCCCTTCACCGTCCGCGACCGCGATCCCGCCGACCTGCTGCTGGTCCTCCCCGACGTGACATGGCAGGCGTACAACCTCTTCCCCGAGGACGGCCGCACCGGCGCCAGCCTCTATCACGCCTGGGACGACCAGGGGCGGCTGCTCGGCGAGAGCGAGGCGGCGATGACCGTCTCCTTCGACCGCCCCTACGCCGGCTCGGGGCTGCCCCTGCATGTGGGCCACGCCTACGACTTCATCCGCTGGGCCGAGCGGTACGGCTACGACCTGGCCTACGCCGACACCCGCGATCTGCACGCCGGGCACATCGATCCCACCCGCTACCGGGGGCTGGTCTTCCCCGGCCACGACGAGTACTGGTCCGTGCCCATGCGCCGGGCGGTCGAGCGCGCCCGGGACAGCGGCACCGCGCTGGTCTTTCTCTCCGCCAACACCATGTACTGGCAGGTCGAACTGGAGGCGCTGCCCTCCGGCGCCCCCGACCGGCTGTTGACCTGCCGAAAACGGCGTGGGCCCGGGCGCCCCGCACTCTGGCGTGAGCAGGGCGAACCCGAGCAGGCGCTGCTGGGCATCCAGTACGCCGGCCAGGTCGCCGAGCCCTATCCGCTGATCGTCCGCAACGCTGACCACTGGCTGTGGGAGGCCACCGGCGCGTACGAGGGGGACGAGTTGCCCGGCCTCGTCGCGGGCGAGGCGGACCGCTACTTCCCGCGTACCGTGCTGCCGGAGCACACCTCCCGGATCCTGCTGGCGCACTCGCCCTACCGCGACCGCGGCGGCGCCAAGCGCCACCAGGAGACCTCCCTCTACCGCGCCCCCTCCGGCGCCCTGGTCTTCTCCTCCGGCACCTTCGCCTGGTCCCCGGCCCTGGACCGCCCCGGCTACGTCGACTCCCGGGTCCAACGCGCCACCAGCAACCTCCTGGACCGCATCTGCAAGCGTGACTAGGGCCGGCGCGCCCCGAAGGGGCGAGGAGGCGGGCGGGTGGGTGAACCGTCACGGCGAGAACCCCCACGGCGAGTACCGATGCGCACTCCCCTCAGCCGACAAGGAACAATCGAGGGCACCCGCAGTACGTCGGCTGCCCCCGGGAGGAAAAACGTGACGGGATTCGTCGAAAAGCCCGAGCCCGCCCAGGTCCCTGACCTGGTGCACCTGCATACGGGCAAGGTGCGCGACCTCTACCGGAACCAGGACGGCGACCTGGTGATGGTCGCCAGCGACCGGATGTCCGCGTACGACTGGGTGCTGCCGACCGAGATCCCGGACAAGGGCCGCATCCTCACCCGTCTCTCCCTGTGGTGGTTCGAGCAGCTGGCGGACCTGCTGCCCAACCATGTGCTCGGCACCGACGTGCCCGCGGGCGCCCCCGCCGACTGGGAGGGCCGCACGACGATCTGCCGCTCCCTGCGCATGGTGCCCGTCGAGTGCGTGGCCCGCGGCTACCTCGCCGGGTCGGGGCTGGCCGAGTACGAGGAGTCCCGCACCGTCTGCGGGCTCGCCCTCCCCGACGGCCTGGTGAACGGCTCCGAGCTGCCCGGCTCGATCTTCACCCCCGCCACCAAAGCAGCCGTGGGCGAGCACGACGAGAACGTCGCCTATGAGGAGGTGGCCCGCGAAGTCGGCCCCGAGACCGCCGCCGAACTGCGCCAGGCCACCCTCGCCGCGTACGACCGCGCCCGCGACATCGCCCGGGAGCGCGGCATCATCCTGGCCGACACCAAGTTCGAGTTCGGCTGGGACCAGGGCGGCAACGCAGCGGGCGACGAGCCGGTGCTCACCCTCGCCGACGAGGTGCTCACCCCCGACTCGTCCCGCTTCTGGCCGGCCGACCAGTGGCAGCCGGGCCGCTCCCAGCCCTCGTTCGACAAGCAGTACGTACGCGACTGGCTGACCTCTCCCGAGTCCGGCTGGGACCGCGCCTCCGAGCAGCCGCCGCCCGCTCTCCCCGCCGAGGTCGTCGAGGCCACCCGCGCCCGCTACATCGAGGCGTACGAACGCCTCACCGGCGTCCCCTGGAGCTGACGGCCCGCACACGACAACGGCCCCGGTCACTAGACCGGGGCCGTTGATCTGTACAACCCGAGCGGACGACGAGGCTCGAACTCGCGACCTCAACCTTGGCAAGGTTGCGCTCTACCAACTGAGCTACGTCCGCATGCCCACCCTCGGCCCGAGCGGGCCGCCGTGGTGCGGGGCCCAGTATAGCCGGACCCTTCCCGGCCCGGGACCGCGTCAGATCCAGCCCCGCTCGCGCGCCATCCGGACCGCCGTGTGCCGGTTCTCGGCGCCCAGCTTGGCGGCGGCGGCCGAGAGGTAGTTGCGGACGGTGCCCTGGGTCAGCGAGGCGCGCTTGGCGATCTCCGCGACCGGCGCCCCGTCCCCGGCCAGCTCCAGCAGCTCGGCCTCGCGCGCGGACAGCGGCGAGTCCCCCGCGCTGATGGCGTCGGCAGCCAGCTCGGGGTCCACATAGCGGCTGCCGCCATGGACGGTACGGATGATCTCCGCGAGCTGCTCGGCGGACGCCGTCTTGGGCACGAAGCCGCGCACGCCCACCGCCAGCGCCCGCTTCAGATGGCCCGGCCTGCCGTGGCTGGTGACGATCATCGTCCGGCACTCCGGCACCGACTCCCGCAGCGTGGCCGCGACCCGTACCCCGTCGGCACCCGGCATCTGGAGGTCGAGCACGGCCACGTCCGGGTGGTGCGCCCGCGCCATGGCCAGCGCCTCGGGCCCCGAGGCCGCCTCGGCGACGATGGCCAGATCGTCCTCCAGCGCCAGCAGCGCTGCCAGCGCTCCCCGGATCAGATGCTCGTCGTCGGCCAGCAGCACCCGGATGACACCTTCGCCCCGCGCCGTTCCCTCGTCACTCACAGCCCTCTCCTCCCACCGGGCCCGCCACCTCACCGCCGACGGCTGCTTCACCGCCGACGGCCAGCGGGACCTCGGCGCGCAGCCGGTAGACCTGCGCGGTCTCATCGCGTTCCCCCGTCAGCGTGCCGTCGAGGGCGGCCAGGCGCTCGCTCAGACCGGTGAGACCGGAGCCACCCTGCTGCGGCCTCGGCCGCAGCCCGTCGTTCTCCATCACCAGCACCGCGGTGCCCGCCGCACCGGTGGTGAGGCGGATCGCGCAGTGGCTCGCCTCCGCGTGCCGCAGCACATTGGTGGCCCCCTCGCGGACGACCCAGCCCAGCGCCGACTGCACATCCCGCGCCATCCCGAGCTCCGCGGACTCGATACGGCAGTCCACTCCGGCGGCCCGCAGCACCGAGCGGGCCCCGGCGAGTTCGGTCTCCAGCCCCGCCTCGCGGTAGCCGCGGACCACGGCGCGCACCTCGGTCTGCGACTGGCGGGCCAGCTGCTGCACCTCCTCCAACTGCTCGACGACCGACTCGGCACCCCGCCGGGCGAGCTGGGTCGCCAGCTCGCTCTTGAGCGCGATGACCGACAGATTGCGGCCCATCACGTCGTGCAGGTCGCGGCTGAAGCGCAGCCGCTCCTCCGCGACGGCGAGCCGCGACTGGGCCTCCTTCGCCTCGTCGAGCTCCCGCATCACGGCGATGTACCAGGCCGAGCAGCGCGGTGTGAAGATCCCGACCAGTCCGCCCAGCGCCAGCACGATCAGGGTGCCCAGCAGGGACGGCCACGCCATGCCCGCCACGGCGAACGCACAGGTGGCGAGCGCGCCGCCACCGGCTGCCACGGCCGCCGACCGACGTGGCGGCACGGTGAGTCCGTAGATCCCCGTCAGACCCGGGACGCTGGCGAACAGTCCCATCGCGGGCCCCACGGTGTCGCCCACCCACCCGCGTGCGACCAGCACCGTGAGCAAGGCCGTGCTGAGGGCGAACGACACCAGCCCGGCGGCCATCAGGCGGCGCGGGGCCTCGCCGGTCCCCAGATAGTGGTCGACCCCCTGCCGCAGACCGCGCACCGCGGTCAGGCACTGGACCAACCCCAGCGCCACCACGATGCCGGCCAGCGTCATCGGCTGCGGCTGGGACGTCACCTGGACGAGGAACTGCGGCATGCCGCTGGTGAAGTAGATCCACGGTGTGAGCAGCAGCATCCAGCGCGTCGAGACCTCGACCTGCTCCAGCTGGCTGCGCCGCTGCCAGTTCCGCCGCTTCTGCCGCCCCCAGCGGATCATCGGCGATCGCCCCCCTCCTCGTCTCGCTTACGGCACACCGTATGCGGCATCCGCCACAGCCCGACCCCGCAGCCGGTCAGCGGCGGGGCTCCCACCGGAACCGCTTGCGCACCGCGTATCCGCCCACGGCCGTCCAGCCCACCGCCACCGCGAGCGCCCGCAGCGTCTCCGGCCCGCTGAGCTGTTCCGTCCAGCTGCTCCGCAGCAGGTCCATGACCGGTGTCATCGGGAGCCAGCGGCAGATCTCGGCGATCCGGTCGGGGTAGACCTCCAGGGGGACGAAGACCCCGGACCCGGCGAACGTCGCCAGCATCAGCGGCATCGGCGTGAGCTGCGCCAGCTCGGTGGTCCGGGTGAACGCGGCCGAGGCAGCGGCCAGCGTCGCCGTCAGCAACAGGCCGAGCACCAGCCCTGCCACCAGTAGGTCCGGCCGCGCCGGTGCCCCCACGTCCAGCAGCAGCGCCCCGCCCGCCAGCAGCAGCACCGACTGGACGATGCCGATGGTGACGGACGGCAGCGCCGCGGCGCCCAGGATCTCCAGATCGTCCGCCTCCCCGGTGCGCAGCCGCTTGAGCACCAGTTCCTCGCGGCGGCCCACATAGACCCCGACGAGGTTGCTGTAGACGGCGAACAGCAACACCATCCCCACGGTCCCCGGAAGCACGGCGGTGCCCACCGAGAGCCCGGTGCCGGACAGATCCGCCTGCTCGACGGTGGACTTGAGGGAGAAGGTCATCACGGTCGGCAGCAGCAGTGCGACGAACAGCGCCGACCTGTTCCGTATCAGCAGCGTCAGCTCCGCCCGGGCCAGCGCCGCCACCCGCTTCGCCGACAGCCTGCCCGCCCAGCCGGTACGCGCGCTGCGCGCCGTTGCAGCGCCCTGGGCCGTGGTCGTCGTCGTCCCGCTCATGCCCGAACCCCCGTCACCGCTCGTTCGTCTTCCCGGCCCGGCCGGTTGCCTGCCTGGGCGATCTCCAAGAACGCCTCTTCCAACGAGGCCGACCTCGCCTGGAGGTTCTCCAGCGCGATGCCGGACTCCCGTGCCCACAGCAGCAGTTCGGTCAGTGCCTGCTGGAGCTCGTGCGTCTTCACCGTCACCACCCGACCGTCCACCGCGGCCGGAACGCCCAGCGGCAGCCGCTCGGGCGGGAACCTGGCCGGCAGCCGGAAGGTGATCCGCGAGGGCCGGGCGGCCACCACCTGTTCCGGGGTTCCCGACGTCACGATCCGCCCGGCCTGCATGATCGCCAGCCGGTCGGCAAGCTGCTCGGCCTCCTCCAGATAGTGGGTGGTCAGCAGCACTGTCGTGCCCTCAGCGCGCAGCTCGCGCACCAACTCGGCGGTGTCCCGGCGCCCTTCGGGGTCCATGCCCGTCGTCGGCTCGTCCAGGAAGAGCACCTCGGGCCGTCCGATCAGCGCCAGCGCCAGATCCAGCCGCCGCCGCTCGCCCCCGGACAGCTGCTTGACCCGTACGCCGGTCCGGCCGCCCAGCCCGACGAGTTCGAGCGCCTCCCGCGGCGGCCGGGCCTCACTGGTGACGCCGGCCCACATCGTCGCCGTCTCGATGACGGTCAGTTCGGAGGGGAAGCCGCCCTCCTGGAGCATCACGCCGGTACGCGGCCGTACGAAGGACCGCTCGCTGAACGGGTCGAACCCCAGCACCCGCACGACTCCCGCGCTCGGCCGCGCCAGCCCCTCCAACACCTCCACCGTGGAGGTCTTGCCCGCCCCGTTGGTGCCCAGCAGCGCGAAGATCTCCCCCTCGCGTACGGAGAACGAGACGTCCCGTACTGCCTCGAATCCGTCGCCGCCCGCACCGGCCTCGGCCGCGTAGCGGCGTTTCAGTCCCTCGACCTCGATCGCGTCCATGCCTCCAGGCTTCCGCCGGTCAGAGCGCGAGGGGAGTGCGGGCAGTCATGGGTGCGGATGACAAACGTCATCGGGGAGCCACGTCATCGGGAGGCCGCATACGCGAAAGAGCCCCGGTCCGAAGACCGGGGCTCTTTCACTGGTGAACCGAGCGGACGACGAGGCTCGAACTCGCGACCTCAACCTTGGCAAGGTTGCGCTCTACCAACTGAGCTACGTCCGCATTGCCTCCACCCGGCTCTCACCGAGTGGCGCGACCAATACTGTACCTGATCGTTTCCGACCGGCGGTCCGTATTGGAGAGCGGGTGACAGGAATCGCACACTGCGCCTCCCTCTTGGAAAGAGGGCGCTCTACTACTGAGCTACACCCGCACGCTTGCTTGAGGTCCTCCCTTTCGGGGGGTCCCTCGCGGCGTGCCTTGACTCTAGCCGATCACCCGGGGTCCCTGGCAAGTCGAGCCCCAGCGCCCCCCGTTCCGGCCCGCCGAGCTGTGCCGGGGCGCCCCTCCCACTGTCCCGGGGCGCCCCGTCATCCCGCCGCAGCGGTGGGCAACCACAATCAACGAGGGTTCGGCGGCAGGGGCGAGGCCCGCAGCCACAACGTTCGCCGCAATCAGCTGGCGGCCCGGAACGCCTCGTACACCTTCTTCGGGATGCGCCCCCGCGCGGGCACGTCGAAGCCGTTGGACGACGCCCATGCGCGCACCGCACTCGGATCGGGGTCGATGGAGGTCCGGCGGTACGTCTTGCCGGACTTCGCCCGCTTGCGGCCGGCCTCCACGAAGGGGGCCAGCTCGGTACGGAGCCGCTTCGCGTTGTCGGAGTTCAGATCGATCTCGTAGGTCTTGCCGTCGAGGCCGAAGGAGACCGTCTCCGCCGCTTCTCCGCCATCGATGTCGTCGGAGAGCATCACTACTACGCGCTGGGCCACGGATATCGGTCCTTCCTCAGGATCACGAAAGGGGGTCACCCGGCATTACGACGTCGTCGGCAAGTCCCCGCCGACCGGCGGGTATGCGGGGCGAACCCGAGTAGGAAACAGGTTCTTATTCAACTATGTGCTGCACACCGGCACCGGAGTGCAAAGGGCGCACAAAGATTGTGGCCACACGGAATTGATTCCGGATCCGGCCGCAATCTGGACCCTACTTTTTTCCCGCCGGTTTTCCCAGTGCTTCGCGAAGTCCTACCAGGATCGGCACACATATCAACGCGCGTAGATTCTGGCGCCGGGTACGCTGGCCAGCGCAGCGCCCCGCTAAGCACTAGGAGTACCTGTGGCTCGCGTCGTCGTCGACGTCATGCTGAAGCCGGAGATCCTCGACCCCCAGGGACAGGCGGTGCAGCGTGCACTGCCCCGCCTGGGTTTCGAGGGCATCTCCGATGTCCGCCAGGGCAAGCGCTTCGAGCTCGAAGTGGAGGGTCCCGTCGACGCGGACGCCCTCGCCCGCATACACGAACTCGCCGAGACGTTTCTCGCCAACACCGTGATCGAGAACTTCACCGTGCGCGTCCAGGACGCGGACGGGAACGAACGCCCCGTCGAGGCGGGCCCGGATGCGGCATCCGAAGGAGCAGTGGCGTGACCACCCGTATCGGCGTCGTCACATTTCCCGGTTCCCTGGACGACAGCGACGCACGGCGCGCCATCCGTATCGCGGGCGGAGAACCCGTCGCGCTCTGGCACCGGGACAAGGATCTGCGCAAGCAGCAGGTCGACGCGGTCGTGCTGCCGGGCGGATTCTCCTACGGCGACTATCTGCGGTGCGGCGCAATTGCCCGGTTCTCTCCCATCATGGAGACAGTTGTCGAACAGGCGAAGGCCGGAATGCCGGTGCTCGGCATCTGCAACGGTTTCCAGGTCCTGTGTGAAACCCATCTCCTCCCCGGCGCGCTGACCCGCAACGACCATCTCCACTTCCTCTGCCGCGACCAGCGGCTCCGGGTCGAGAACGACACCACTGTCTGGACGTCGGACTACGAGCGCGGCCAGGAGATCGTCGTTCCGCTCAAGAACGGCGAGGGCGGCTACGTCGCCGACGAGCGCACCCTGGACGAGCTGGAGGGGGAGGGCCGCGTCGTCTTCCGCTACCTCGACGGCAACCCCAACGGTTCGCGCCGCGACATCGCCGGAATCACCAACGAGGCCGGGAACGTGGTCGGCCTCATGCCGCATCCCGAGCACGCCGTCGAGGCCCTGACCGGGCCGACGACCGACGGGCTCGGTTTCTTCACCTCGGCCCTGAAGAAGCTGGTCGCCTCATGAGTCCCCAGAGCCACAGCCACACCCTGGACACCGTCAAGCACGCCGAACAGACCCCCGACACCGGACTTCCCTGGAAGGAGCTCGGCCTCAAGGAGGACGAGTACGCCCGTATCCGGGAGATCCTCGGCCGCCGTCCCACCGGCGCCGAGCTGGCCATGTACTCGGTGATGTGGTCCGAGCACTGCTCCTACAAGAGCAGCAAGGTGCATCTGCGGCAGTTCGGCGAGAAGGCCCCGACCGAAGGACCCGGCGCCGAGGCGATGCTCGTCGGCATCGGCGAGCAGGCCGGCGTGGTGGACGTCGGCCAGGGCTACGCGGTCACCTTCAAGGTCGAGTCGCACAACCACCCCTCGTACGTCGAGCCGTACCAGGGCGCGGCCACCGGCATCGGCGGCATCGTCCGCGACATCATCGCCATGGGTGCCCGCCCGGTCGCGGTGATGGACCCGCTCCGGTTCGGCGCCGCCGACCACCCCGACACCAAGCGGGTGCTGCCCGGTGTCGTCGCCGGTATCGGTGGTTACGGCAACTGCCTGGGGCTGCCCAATATCGGCGGCGAGGTCGTCTTCGATCCCTGTTATCAGGGAAACCCGCTGGTCAACGCGCTCTGCGTGGGTGTGATGAAGCACGAGGACATCCACCTGGCGAAGGCCGCCGGCACCGGCAACAAGGTCATCCTCTACGGCGCTCGGACCGGCGGCGACGGCATCGGCGGCGCCTCCATCCTGGCGTCGGAGACCTTCGACGATGAGAAGCCGTCCAAGCGCCCCGCCGTCCAGGTCGGCGACCCCTTCCAGGAGAAGCTGCTCATCGAGTGCACCCTGGAGGCGTTCCACGCCGACCTCGTCGTCGGCATCCAGGACCTGGGTGCGGCCGGGCTGTCCTGCGCCACCAGCGAGCTGGCCTCCAACGGCTCCGGCGGGATGCAGGTCGAGCTGGACACCGTGCCGCTGCGCGATTCCTCGCTCTCCCCCGAGGAGATCCTGATGAGCGAGTCGCAGGAGCGGATGTGCGCGGTGGTCGAGCCCGACAAGGTGGACCGCTTCCTGGAGATCTGCGAGAAGTGGGAGGTCACCGCCACCGTCGTCGGTGAGGTCACCGACGGCGACCGGCTGGAGATCTTCTGGCACGGCGAGAAGATCGTCGACGTCGATCCCCGTACGGTCGCGCACGAGGGCCCCGTCTACGAGCGCCCCTACGCCCGCCCCGACTGGCAGGACGCGCTCCAGGCCGACGACCCGGCCAAGCTGCCCCGCCCCGCGAACGGCGAGGAGCTGCGGGCCGCCACGCTCGCGCTGGTCTCCTCCCCGAACCAGGCCGCCAAGTCCTGGATCACCGATCAGTACGACCGCTACGTCCTCGGCGACACCGTGCTCGCGCAGCCCGAGGACAGCGGCATGATCCGTATCGACGCGGAGACGGGCCTGGGCGTCGCCGTCGCCACCGACGGCAACGGGCGCTACGCCAAGCTGGACCCGTACGAGGGAGCGCGGCTGGCGCTCGCGGAGTCGTACCGCAATGTCGCCGCGACCGGCGCGCGCCCCCTCGCCGTCACCGACTGCCTCAACTTCGGCTCCCCCGAGGACCCGGCGGCCATGTGGCAGTTCGCCGAGGCGTGCCGCGGGCTCGCCGATGCCTGCAGGGAGCTGGGCACCCCGGTCACCGGCGGCAACGTCTCGCTGTACAACCAGACCGGCGAGGCCGCCATCCACCCCACCCCGGTGGTCGGCGTGCTCGGCGTCATCGACGACGTCACCCGGCGCACCCCGATGGCGTTCCGCGACGAGGGTCAGCTGATCTATCTCCTCGGCGAAACGGAGGAGGAGTTCGGCGGCTCGGCATGGTCGCAGGTCGCCCACGACCACCTGGGCGGCCGGCCGCCCAAGGTCGACCTGGAGCGGGAGCGGCTGCTCGCGGAGATCCTCATCGCCGCGTCGCGCGACGGCATGGCCGACGCGGCGCACGACATCTCCGACGGCGGCGTCGTCCAGGCCCTCGCGGAGTCCTGCCTCAAGGGCGGCAAGGGCGCCCGGATCGTGGTGCCGGACGGGCTCGACCCCTTCGTCTTCCTCTTCTCGGAGTCGCAGGGCCGGGCGCTGGTGGCCATTCCGCGCAGCGAGGAGGTGCGGTTCACCGACATGTGCGCCGCACGCGGGATGCCTGCGGCGCGGATCGGTGTCGTGGACGGGGAAGCGCTGGAGATCCAGGGCCAGTTCTCCCTCCCGCTGGAGGAGCTGCGCCGCCACCACGAGGCGACGATCCCCCAGCTGTTCGGCTGAGCTGCCCCGGCCCCTGCCCCCGGGTGAAGGCCCGGGGCAGGGGCCTTCTCCCGGCCTTCTCCCCCCAAAGGGCGCTCGGCGGCTAATCTCACGCGTATGCCGCCCGCTCGACGCACCGCCCCCTCTGGAAGAGACCGGCGTACGTACGACCCGACCCGCATCCGCACCGCGCTCATCAACCAGGTCGAGGCCGTGGCCGACGCCGCGCACCGCCTCACGCCCGCGCAGCACGCCCTCCCGTCCGGGCTCCCCGGATGGGACGTGCACCACCTGCTCGTACACATCGCCCGGCAGATCGACGCCGTGCCCCGCTTCCTGGCCCGCCCGGAGACGGAGGTGACGAGCAAGGCGCCGCAGGTCTCCCTCGCCCGCTGGGCCGTCTCGACCGCGACCCTCGCCGAGGAACTGGACGCGGACACCCGCAAGGACGCGGAGTCCTCCTGGGGGTCCCCCCGGCCGGAGGCTGGGGGAAGCCCGGCCCGTATCGACCAGGCCGTCGCCGACCTGGAGCCGGTCATCGAGTCGGCCGTACGCGAGGATCTGCTGATCCCGCACGACTTCGGTGCGATGCGGATGCTCGACTTCACCGTGACCCGGCTGGTCGAGCTGGTGGTGCACAGCGACGACCTGGCGCGGGCCACGGGCGTGCGTGTGGCGCTCGACCGGCAGGCGACGGCCGCCACCGTGCGGCTGCTCGCCGACGCGCTGGCTGCCAAGGCCCCCGGTGCCTCCGTCGAGGTGCGGATCCCGCCGTTCGCCGTCGTCCAGGCCGTCGAGGGCCCCCGGCACACCCGCGGCACCCCGCCGAACGTGGTGGAGACCGACCCGCTGACCTGGATCCGGCTGGCCACGGGCCGCACGACCTGGGCCGAAGCGCTGGCCACCCCCCACCTCATCGCCAGCGGTGCCCGCGCCGACCTGTCCCAGGTGCTGCCCGTACTGGGCTGAAGGTCACAGGTCCCCGGTTCGGCGGAGCTGCGTTGCTGGCCGTAGACTCGAAGACGTGCCACGTGGTGACGGAAAGCTCAGCCACGACCTCCTCCCCGGCGAGAAGGGCCCCCAGGACGCTTGCGGCGTCTTCGGTGTCTGGGCGCCGGGGGAAGAGGTCGCGAAGCTCACGTATTTCGGCCTTTACGCTCTGCAACACCGCGGTCAGGAGTCCGCGGGTATCGCGGTGAGCAACGGTTCCCAGATCCTGGTCTTCAAGGACATGGGCCTGGTCTCACAGGTCTTCGACGAAACCTCCCTCGGTTCCCTGCGCGGCCACATCGCTGTGGGTCACGCGCGCTACTCGACAACCGGCGCCTCGGTCTGGGAGAACGCCCAGCCCACCTTCCGCGCAACCGCCCACGGCTCCATCGCCCTGGGTCACAACGGCAACCTGGTCAACACGGCGGAGCTCGCGGAGCTGGTCGCCAAGCAGGCCGACGCCCGAAGTGGCCGCGCCACCCAGGTAGCAGCCACCAACGACACCGACCTGGTCACCGCGCTGCTCGCGGGCCAGACCGACGAGGACGGCAAGCCGCTCACCGTCGAGGAAGCGGCGCCGCAGGTGTTGCCCCAGGTCAAGGGCGCGTTCTCGATGGTCTTCATGGACGAGGACACGCTGTACGCGGCCCGCGACCCGCAGGGCATCCGTCCGCTGGTCCTCGGCCGCCTGGAGCGCGGCTGGGTCGTCGCCAGCGAGACCTCGGCGCTGGACATCGTCGGCGCCAGCTTCATCCGGGAGATCGAGCCGGGCGAGCTCATCGCCATCGACGAGGACGGACTGCGCACCCAGCGGTTCGCCGAAGCAAAGCCGAAGGGCTGTGTCTTCGAGTACGTCTATCTCGCGCGCCCCGACACCGACATCGCGGGCCGGAACGTATACCTCTCCCGGGTGGAGATGGGCCGCAAGCTGGCGGCCGAGGCCCCGGCCGACGCCGATCTGGTGATCGCGACGCCCGAGTCCGGCACCCCCGCCGCGATCGGCTACGCCGAGGCCAGTGGCATCCCCTACGGCGCGGGCCTGGTCAAGAACAGCTACGTGGGCCGGACCTTCATCCAGCCCTCGCAGACCATCCGCCAGCTCGGCATCCGGCTCAAGCTCAACCCGCTCAAGGAAGTCATCCGCGGCAAGCGGCTGGTCGTCGTCGACGACTCGATCGTCCGCGGAAACACGCAGCGCGCCCTGGTGCGGATGCTGCGCGAGGCCGGGGCGCTCGAGGTGCACGTACGGATCTCCTCGCCGCCGATCAAGTGGCCGTGCTTCTTCGGTATCGACTTCGCCACCCGCGCCGAACTGATCGCCAACGGGCTGTCGACCGACGAGATCGGCAAGTCGCTGGGGGCCGACTCGCTGGCCTACATCTCCATCGACGGGATGATCGACTCGACGACGATCCCCAAGAACCAGCTGTGCCGGGCCTGCTTCGACGGGGAGTACCCGATGGAGCTGCCCGACCCCGAGCTGCTCGGCAAGCATCTGCTCGAGGCCGAGGCGGGGTCCGACGTGGACGGCGTCAACACGCTGGCCTCCGGTGTAGGCGCCGCCGACGCCCTGAAGCGCCCGTAGCTTTCGCCCGCCCCGCGCTCGTGGGGGTTGCCCACCCCCTTCGGCCTCGCCGCCTCAGGGGCGTGCGGAGCGCCCTCTCCCTCCCGCAGACACGAGAGACGACGTACCCATGACCAACAGCAGCGAAGGCGTCAGCTATGCCGCCGCCGGCGTCGACATCGAGGCCGGCGACCGGGCGGTGACGCTCATGAAGGAGTGGGTCGCCAAGACCCAGCGCCCCGAGTCGATCGGTGCGCTCGGCGGCTTCGCGGGCCTCTTCGATGCGTCCCGCCTCAAGGGCTACGCCCGCCCCCTCCTCGCGTCCGCGACCGACGGGGTAGGCACCAAGGTCGCCATCGCACAGCGCATGGACGTGCACGACACGATCGGTCACGACCTGGTGGCGATGGTCGTGGACGACCTGGTCGTCTGCGGCGCCGAGCCGCTGTTCATGACGGACTACATCTGCGTCGGCAAGGTCGTCCCGGAGCGCGTGGCGCACATCGTCAAGGGCATCGCGGAGGGCTGCGTCCTGGCGGGCTGCTCGCTGGTGGGCGGGGAGACGGCCGAGCACCCGGGGCTGCTGGGCCCGGACGAGTACGACGTGGCGGGCGCGGGCACCGGCGTGGTGGAGGCCGACGCGCTGCTCGGCCCCGATCGCATCCGTACGGGGGATGTGGTGGTCGCGATGGCGGCCTCCGGTCTTCACTCGAACGGGTACTCGCTGGTCCGGCACGTGGTCTTCGACCGCGCGGGCTGGGCGCTGGAGAGGCACGTCCCCGAGTTCGGCCGCACCCTGGGCGAGGAGCTGCTGGAGCCGACGAAGATCTACTCGCTGGACTGCCTGGAGCTGGCCCGTACGACCGAGGTGCACGCCTTCTCACACATCACCGGTGGCGGGCTGGCCGGCAATCTCGCGCGGGTCATCCCCGACGAGCTGCACGCCTCGGTGGACCGCTCGACGTGGCGGCCCGGCCCGGTGTTCGAGGTGGTCGGCACCGCGGGCGACGTGGCGCGTGCCGAGCTGGAGAAGACACTGAACATGGGCGTCGGCATGATCGCCGTCGTACCGCAGGAATCGGTCGACGCCACGCTGGCGACCCTCGCCGACCGGGGCGTGGACGCCTGGGTGGCGGGCGCGATCACCGAGCGCGGGGACCGCACGGAAGCGGTCACCCTCACGGGTGACTATGCCCGGTGAGCATCTGACAGCGGGCCCCACGCGGCTGCTCCGCGCAGGGTTGCCGCAGGGCTGCTGTGCCGCGCCGCGGGCCCGCCGCGCGCGCCAGAACCCGGCCCGGCGGTTGCCGGACCGGGTCAGTACGGGCGAACGTCAGGCGCCGCGGCGCTTCGACTGGGGGTCGGACGACCCGGGCGCACCCGCGTCGTCGTCATCCTCGTCGTCGTACAGATCCGCGTACCGTGCGTACGGGTCGTCCTGCTCATCGTCCTCGAAGCGCTCGCCGTTCGGCGACTCGTTCGATGTCGATGCGCCCAGCTCCTCGGCCAGGCGCGATAGGTCTGTCCCGCCAGTGTTGTACTTCAGCTGGCGGGCGACCTTCGTCTGCTTGGCCTTGGCCCGGCCGCGCCCCATGGCTCGACCCCCTCAACGACGGGGCTCGACGGCCCCAGAGTCTTGACACGCGTTCATAGTTCAGAGCGGCCTCTCGACCGAGAGACCGGTACTCAGGGCTTCAACGGTACCTGCTTCCGCCGCCGTACGGTACGTCGCCCGCACGACACGGCCGCCGTCCGACGCGCCCGTTGACCCTTCTCGTGCTGGTCAGTGGCGATTTTACCTTCCTGTAGCTGAGGGACCCGCCGTGGGGTGGTGAGACCACTGTCACGGTGGTCTCCTGCGTCACACTCATCGGCCCATGCGCTGCTCGGCGAGCCGGTCGGCGGCGACGGCCGGAGGTACGCCATCCGCTTCTGCCCGCTCGAAGATCGCCACAGTGGTGTCGTAGATCTTCTCGGCCTTTGCTTTCGCACGTGCGAAATCGAAGCCATGGAGCTCGTCCGCGACCTGGATGACGCCGCCCGAGTTCACCACGTAGTCGGGCGCGTAGAGGATGCCGCGCTCGGCCAGGTCCTTCTCCACGCCGGAGTGTGCGAGCTGGTTGTTGGCGGCGCCGCAGACGGCCTTGGCGGTCAGCACCGGCACCGTCTCGTCGCTCAGCGCGCCGCCGAGCGCGCACGGCGCGTACAGGTCCAGCCCCTCGGTCCTGATCAGCGCCTCCGTGCCGGCCACGGCCGTCAGCGGGGCGCCCGGGTGGGCGTCCAGCACGCCGCGTACGGACTCCTCGCGCACGTCCGTGACGACGACCCGCGCCCCGTCCTCCAGCAGGTGCGAGGCCAGGTGCTTGCCGACCTTGCCGACGCCCGCGATGCCCACCAGCCGGCCCCGCAGCGTGGGCGCGCCCCACAGCCGCTGTGCGGCGGCGCGCATGCCCTGGAAGACGCCGAAGGCGGTCAGCACCGAGGAGTCGCCGGCGCCGCCGTTCTCCGGCGAGCGGCCGGTCGTCCAGCGGCACTCCTGCGCGACGACGTCCATGTCCTGCACATACGTGCCGACGTCGCAGGCCGTGACGTATCGGCCGCCGAGAGAGGCGACGAAGCGGCCGTAGGCGCGCAGCAGGGCCTCGGTCTTGATCTTCTCGGGGTCGCCGATGATCACGGCCTTGCCGCCGCCGTGGTCGAGCCCGGCCAGCGCATTCTTGTACGACATCCCGCGCGCGAGGTTCAGCGCGTCGAGCACCGCGGCCTGCTCGGGGTCGGCCGAGCCCGGGTACGCGTGGAAGCGGGTGCCGCCCAGCGCGGGCCCGAGCGCGGTGGAGTGCAGCGCGATGACGGCCTTCAGGCCGGTGGGACGGTCCTGACAGAGCACGACCTGCTCGTGTCCGCCCTGCTCGGAGCGGAAAAGTGTGCTGACGACCGGGTCCCCCGCAGGGACGCCGGCGGGAACGCTTGCAGAAGGTGATACCTCGATCACGGTAGTGACTCCTGGGATCGCGTCGTAGCCCTCGGCGGACACGCCGCTTGTGGCAGTCGAAGCCCGGGGAGGGCCGGGTCGGGAAGCAGCGTACGACCTGCGCGTCACGGGCACGTTGCGGTCCCACGATCGGGGTAGTCAACTGTCTTCCAGGCTCGCTCATCGCGACCGGTTCGTGAGGCGTGGAGGCTTGGAGGCAATGCGTGGCTGAGAAAGCGTCGGTCGTCGTCCCGTACGCGGCGTACCTGCGGGTCTACGAACCGTTGGCGGCCTTCCCCGAGCCGGAGCGCTCGCACTGGATCGCATATGCGAAGGGAGAGCGCTTTCCCACCGCGCAGGACGAAATCCGCCGTGCCCTGGCCGACTTGGTCCCGGTGCCGCCTGTGGTGGTGCCTGTCCGGGAGAGCGCCGAGGCGTTCGTGACGGAGGTGGACGGTGTGACGTGCGTCTGCCCCTGGCGCACCCGGCTGCGCAGCTGGCAGGCGCTCAGCGCGCTCACCCAGGCCGCCGACGACCTCGAACTCGCCCTGCCCCAGACGGTGCTGGACGCCGCGCTGCCGCCCGTCGTACGGCGGCAGGCCGCGGCCGACTACGAGCAGTGGCGCGAGCGCAACCCGGACGCCCGGCCCTGGATCCGTACGGCGCTGTGGCATGTGCCCGTGCGCTGGTTCGTTCTCTTCGAGGACGAAGAAAGGGAGTTTGCGAAGCCGGAATCGGGTCAGGAGAGCGGACAGCAGTTCGTTTTCCGCTATCGCACGCCCATGGTTCAGGCGAGGCGTCGCCTCGCTCGCGGCCTGAAGGTGCTCCGCGAGGAGTTGGAAGAGGGGCCGCTCGTCGAGGGCCTGATCGATGTGGGCCGCTGGCTGGAGGAATTCCACCCGCGCTCCCTGGTCGAGCTGGACTACGGCGGGCTGGCTCACGCCATCCCCGAGGAGCAGCTGGCGGGCGACCACTCCGCCGCCGATGTGGCGGAGGGCCTGGAGGCCCTCCGCGCGGGCGACGGTGAGCGTGCCGGTGCGGCGTACGAGCGGCTGACAGCGCGCTGGAGAGCGGTTCGCCAGCTCCAGTACGCGAGCTGACCCCTCCCCGCCGCACGGCGGGGGCGGTCTGTCACGCGAGCCCGCCGACCTGGGGGCGCCTCCCGGCCGAAGGCTGGGGGAGCGGGAGTGGGACCTACGTCTCGAACCGGGTGTTTGCCTCAAGCGTGATGGATTGCACTTAAACGGGTCTTGCTCTCAGAGCTACCCCTCGTGTCAAAATAGGACAAGGAGTCCGCACGGGGCTCCTTCCGTCCAACTATGGGCGGATAGATCGGTATTGCGCTCCTTGGTGGGTCTGATGACCCCTGCTCCCGTTGTGACTGATCGTTACGGGGGGATGACTGTCCGCTATGGGACGGTCCATCGGCTTCCGCCGAGGTTGAACACCTGAGAGGGCAATTCCATCGGTTTGGCCGACGTGGCTGGACAGATGGTGTAGTTGTAGTGCCGAGGACAAGCCGTTCGTCCTATAACCGACTCGGCTCGCGTCCGCCATATCGGGCAACGCGGGTCAAGGTGCAGAATTTAGAGGAAAGAACCGTGATGGTTCGGTTCTCCCGAGGAGGCCGCTCATGACCGCTCGCACCCCTGATGCCGAGCCGCTGTTGACCCCGGCTGAGGTTGCCACGATGTTCCGTGTGGACCCCAAGACGGTCACGCGCTGGGCAAAGGCGGGCAAGCTCACGTCCATCCGCACGCTCGGAGGACACCGCCGCTACCGCGAAGCGGAGGTTCGCGCTCTGCTGGCGGGCATCCCGCAGCAGCGCAGCGAAGCCTGATCAGGGTTCCTGAGCAGGCGCAACAGCACCAAACAGGGGCGTTTCCGGGGCCCCCAACCCCATCGATCCGCCCACTGCGCACCACACGGCCAGGTCGCTGCCCCAACAGTGCTTGTCCGTTGATCGCGCTGGACTCCGCCGGGTCCAGCGCGATCTTTTTGTGTCCGCTTCCTGTGGGCGCCGCCGAGGTGACTCGTACCCACGGCATTTTGCGTCCGCGACCTGGTGTGCGGGGCCTGATGCACGGAACCCGTGCGCGTGTCCCGATGAGCGGTGCAATTGCACATATTAAATTGAGGGCTTCTGAGGACCCCTCAAGTTCCCGGCCGGTATGGGTCGGTCGCGTGACTCCCGTCACATACGGGAGGTCTTGTGACGACCGGCTCCCGTACGGTAGTGCGCCAACAGCTCGGCGCCGCCCCTCACTTGTGCTTCCTGGCGACCTCACGTGGAGCCGCGGCCATCGCGAGGCGGAGCAGGCGGTGACAGTGCGGACAGTGCCGGGTCGCATGATGCCGGCGCCCTCTTGCCGCGAGGTGGCTGCCCAGGAGTGCCCTCGCCTCCCGCCGCGCCGCGTCGATGGGCTCCCTCGCCATGAGCCACCTCCTCCTTGGGCCAGGAGTACCCATCGTTCCCCGGGTCGTCAACATGTGGGGGCAACGAGTGGGGCGGCAAACGAAAAGGGCCGCGCAGCCATTGGCTGCGCGGCCCTCTCAAAAAGTGCGGTCCTGACGGGATTTGAACCCGCGGCCTCCACCTTGACAGGGTGGCGAGCACTCCAAACTGCTCCACAGGACCTCGCGAGATGGAACTGTACAGCAGGTCAGGGGCTCGGAGCGAACTCACCCTGAGCGACGGAAAGATCACCCACCGCGCGGCGGCGAAGCCCTCACGGTGCGGCGGCGTCCACGGCTTTCACGATCCGCTTGTCGGAGACGGGGTACGCGGTGCCCAGCGCATGGGCGAAGTAGCTGACCCGCAGTTCCTCGATCATCCACCGGATGTCCCGCGCGGCCTGCGGCACCGGACGCCCCGCGGGGAACTGTTCCAGCAGCCACAGATACTCGTCCCGCATCTCGTGGACCTTGGCCATCCGGGTCCGGTCGCGCTCCACGTTGTGCGGGAGCTGCTGGAGGCGCCGGTCGGCGGCGACGAGGTAGCGCATCAGGTCGGCCAGCCGTCCGGCCCCGTGCTCGGTCACGAACCCGGGCTTGATCAGCTCGGCGAGCTGCTGCCGTACGTCCGCCACGGAGTCGGCCAGCACCGGGCTGGTCGTCGCCCGCAGCCGGCCCTCGCACGAGTGCCAGGCGGCCAGTACCTCCTGCACCTGGCGCACCGTCCGCAGTGTGGCGTCCACCAGGTCGGCACGTACGGCGTCGAACAGCTTGCGGAAGGACTCCTCGTTCCAGGCGGGCCCGCCGCGCGCGGCGACCAACTGGTCGGCGGTGGCCGCGACACAGTCCTCGAACAGGGCCTGCACGCTGCCATGCGGGGAGCGGGAGAGGGCCAGCTTCTGCTGGTTGTTCAGCTTCGACTGGGCGAACTTCGCGGGGTCTGAGGGGACGTTGAGCAGGATGAGGCGCCGGGTGCCGCGCCACATGGCGGCGCGCTGCTCCGCCTCGGTGTCGTAGAGCCGTACGGCCACCGAGGCGCCCTCGTCCACCAGCGCCGGGTACGCCTTCACCGGCTGGCCCGCGCGCCGCGTCTCGAAGGTGCGGGGGAGCGAGCCGATCGTCCAGCTGGTGAGCCCCGTGCGCTGGAGGGCGGGCGCGGCGGCGGCTTCCGTGGCCGCTGAGGCGTCTGTGGCGGACTTGCGGGTCTTGTTGCGGGCCGCGCGCGCCGACGAGTCGAACGCCTTGGAGATCGCCGTCTGCGTCTGGGACTTGAGCTGGATCTGCAGCGCCTCGATGTCCTTGCTCTCGGCGAGCTTGCGGCGGCGCTCGTCGGTCACCCGGAAGGTGATCTTCAGGTGGTCGGGGACCTTGGCCAGGTCGAAGTCCTGGGCCGTCACCGGGACGCCGACCATCTGCTTGAGCTCCCGCGCCAGCGCGTACGTCAGTGGCTCGGACTGTGCCTCATGCTGATGCTGCTGCGTACGGCGCAGGAACTCCTTGGCGTAGTTCGGCGCGGGGACGTAGTGCCGGCGGATCGCCTTGGGGAGCGAGCGGATCAGCTCGGTGACCAGGTCCTCGCGCAGTCCCGGGATCTGCCAGTCGAAGCCCCCGGCCGTCACCTGGTTGAGCACTTGGAGCGGGACGTGCACCGTGACACCGTCCGCGTCCGTGCCCGGCTCGAACTGGTATGTCACCGGGAGGGCGAGGCCGCCCTGCCGCCACACGTCCGGGTAGTCGGCGGCGGAGATCTCCTCGGCCCGGTCGTTGATGAGCATCGACTTCTCGAAGTTGAGCAGGTCGGGCTCTTCGCGCTGCTTCTTCTTCCACCAGGAGTCGAAGTGCGCCCCGGAGACGACGTGTTCGGGCACGCGCTGGTCGTAGAAGTCGTACAGCGTCTCGTCGTCCACCAGGATGTCGCGGCGCCGGGCGCGGTGCTCCAGCTCCTCGACCTCGTCCAGCAGCTTGCGGTTGTCCCGGAAGAACTGGTGGTGGGTGCGCCAGTCACCCTCGACCAGCGCGTTGCGGATGAACAGATCGCGTGAGGTCTCCGGGTCGATCCGGCCGTAGTTGACCTTCCGCTGGGCGACGATGGGCACGCCGTACAGCGTCACCCGCTCGTACGCCAGCACTGCTGCCTGCTTCTGCTCCCAGTGCGGCTCGCTGTGCGTCCGCTTGACCAGGTGCTGTGCCAGCGGTTCGATCCACTCCGGCTCGATCTTCGCGTTCACCCGGGCCCACAGCCGCGAGGTCTCCACCAGCTCGGCCGACATCACCCAGCGCGGCGGCTTCTTGAACAGCGCGGAGCCGGGGAACACCGCGAACTTGGTGCTGCGCGCACCCAGATACGCGTTCTTGTCGGTGTCCTTGAGCCCGATGTGGGAGAGCAGGCCCGCCAGCAGCGACTGGTGGACGGCGTCCTCGTTCGCCTCCTGGTCGGTCAGCCGGATCTTCATCGTCTTCGCGACCTGGCGCAGCTGGCTGTAGATGTCCTGCCACTCGCGTATCCGCAGATAGTTGAGGAATTCCGCCTTGCACATCCGGCGGAAGGCCGACGAGGACAGCTCGCGCTGCTGCTCGCGTACGTAGCGCCACAGGTTGAGGAACGCCAGGAAATCGCTGCCCTCGTCCTTGAAGCGGGCATGCTGCTGGTCGGCCTGCTGCTGTTTGTCCGAAGGGCGCTCGCGCGGGTCCTGGATGGAGAGCGCCGCCGCGATCACCATCACCTCGTGTACGCAGCCATGCGTGTCGGCCTCCAGCACCATCCGGGCCAGCCGCGGGTCGACGGGCAGTTGGGCCAGGCGGCGGCCCAGCTGTGTCAGCTTCCGCGTCTGTGCTCGCTGCGGATCCAGCGCGCCCAGCTCCTCCAGCAGCTGCACGCCCGCCTTGATGCTGCGGTGGTCCGGCGGATCGATGAACGGGAACTTCTCGATGTCCCCGAGGCCCGCGGCCGTCATCTGGAGGATGACGGAGGCCAGGTTCGTACGCAGGATCTCCGGGTCGGTGAACTCCGGCCGGGCGAGGAAGTCCTCCTCCGAGTACAGCCGGATGCAGATACCGTCCGACGTACGGCCCGAGCGGCCCTTGCGCTGGTTGGCGCTCGCCTGGCTGATCCGCTCGATCGGCAGCCGCTGCACCTTGGTGCGGTGGCTGTAGCGCGAGATGCGGGCCGTACCCGGGTCGATGACGTATTTGATGCCGGGGACGGTCAGCGACGTCTCCGCCACATTGGTCGCCAGCACGATGCGGCGGCCCGAATGCGGCTGGAAGACGCGATGCTGCTCGGCGTTGGACAGCCGGGCGTAGAGCGGGAGCACGTCGACGGCGCCGCCGGCGCGTGCACCCTGGCCGCTCTTGAACTTCTTCTCCAGCGCGTCGGCGGTGTCCCGGATCTCCCGCTCACCGGAGAGGAAGACCAGGATGTCGCCGGGCCCTTCGGCATGCAGTTCGTCCACCGCGTCGCAGATGGCGGTGACCTGGTCGCGGTCGGAGGCCGCACTCTCGGCGTTCTCGGTGCTCTCCTCCAGCAGCGGCCGGTAGCGGACCTCCACCGGATACGTCCGGCCGCTGACCTCCACGATCGGTGCGTCGCCGAAGTGCCGGGAGAACCGTTCCGGGTCGATCGTCGCGGAGGTGATGATCACCTTGAGGTCGGGCCGTCTGGGCAGCAGCTGCGCCAGATAGCCGAGCAGGAAGTCGATGTTGAGGGACCGCTCGTGCGCCTCGTCGATGATGATCGTGTCGTACTGGCGCAGCTCGCGGTCCTGCTGGATCTCCGCCAGCAGGATGCCGTCGGTCATCAGCTTGACCAGCGTGTCGTCCTTCACCTGGTCGGTGAAGCGCACCTTCCAGCCGACCGCCTCGCCCAGCTGCGACCCCAGCTCCTCCGCCACCCGCTCGGCGACCGTGCGCGCCGCGATCCGGCGCGGCTGGGTGTGACCGATTACACCCTGGATGCCGCGGCCCAGCTCCATGCAGATCTTCGGGATCTGTGTCGTCTTGCCGGAGCCGGTCTCGCCCGCGACGATCACCACCTGGTGATCGCGGACGGCCGCCAGGATCGCGTCCTTCTTCTGGCTGACGGGCAGCTGCTCGGGATACGTGATCCGCGGAACTGCCGCGCGGCGGGCGGCCACGCGCAGCTCGGAGGCGTCCATCGCCGCGGAGATCTCCGCGAGGACGGCCGTACGGGCCTCTGACTTGCGGATCTTCCGCGCCCCCGTGAGACGGCGGCCCAGCCGGTGCTGGTCGCCGAGCATGAGGTGCGGGATGCGCTCGGTCAGCTCCTGGGGAGAGGGGGCGGGGGTCTGGGTGGAAGTCGACATACCACGCCAAGGATCGCACCCGCGGGGAGCGAGTGGCGAACGGTTTGCAACCGGGGGCGCGGCTTCCGCGTCGCTGTACGCAAACGGAACCGGACGGGGGATGGGCGGGGGAACAGGGTGAGGAGCAGCGTCACGGCGCGCCGCAGGCGGTGGGTGCAGGGCGCCGTGCTGGCCTGCGTACTGGCGCTGCTGCCCGCGACATGGTTGCGGCTCTCCACCGACAGCCGTATCCGTGCGGACATCGCGCAAGCCCCCGAAGCGCCGGTGGCCCTCGTCTTCGGCGCGGGGCTGTGGGACGGCGAACCCTCCCCCTATCTGGCGCACCGCCTCGACACCGCGGCAAAGCTCTACCGCGCGGGCAAGGTCCGCGTCCTTCTGGTCTCCGGCGACAACAGCCGCCACGACTACGACGAACCCGGCGCCATGCGCGACTACCTCACCGACCGCGGCGTCCCGTCCTCCCGCATCGTCGCGGACTACGCGGGCTTCGACACCTGGGACTCGTGCGCACGCGCCGCCCGTGTCTTCGGGGTGCGCCGGGCGCTGCTGGTCAGCCAGGACTATCACGTACGCCGTGCTGCCGCGCTGTGCCGGGGGGCGGGCATCGATTCGTACGGCATTCCCGTGCGAGAACCGCGGGACGCCACCTGGTACGCGGGCGGGCTGCGTGAGCTGCCGGGTGCGGTGAAGGCGGCGTACGACGCAGCGGTCACCCCCGACCCGCGCTTCCTCGGCCCCCATGAACCCGGCGTCCGGCGTGCCCTCGCGGAGTCCGGGAAGCACCACCGCCAGCACTCGAAGAAACCGCGAGAAAGCGACACACAGCAATGACATCAACGGCGACCAGCACCGACGGCTCCGGCAACACCGAGCTCACGGCCGAGGAGCGCAAGTACCGCACCGCCGCCGAGGAGGGTGACGCGGGGGACAAGCAGGCGTACGGCGAGTACCTCGTCGGCCGAGGACGCGTGGACGACGCCGTTCCATGGCTGGAGGAGGCGGCCGAGGGCGGCGACGCGCGGGCCGCCCGGCTGCGCGCGATAACGGCGAAGGACCGGGGCCAGTTCTCGGTCGCCGATTACTGGTACCGCTCGGCGGCCGAGCGGGACGGCGACTGCGCCTTCGGGCTCGCGGAGCTGCTGCTGGAGCGGCTGGACGATCCGGAGGGGGCCGCCGAGTGGTACGCGAAGGGCGCGGAACTCGGCAGCGTCAAGTGCCGCACCAACGGCGCCCTGCTCATGCTGCGCCAGGGCCGCACGAGCGAGGCCAGGGCTGAGCTGGAGCAGGCGGCGCTGCACGACCACGTGGCCGACCAGATCGAGGACCGGCTGATCGAGCTGGACGACCGGCTCGACCACTACCGGCAGCGGATCTCCGAGCTCGGCGAACTGTGCGCGCTGCCGCCCGAGGAGCGCCCCGCGGACCTCGACGAGCAGCTGGAGGCGTTCCTGGAGGAGGGTGAGGACGACTACGAGTACGAGCCCTTCGGTGAACTGCACACGGAGCCGGAGTGGTTCACCTCCTACCCCTCCTTCCTCCCCGACGCGGAGAAGGCGTACGAGGAGGCGCAGGCGCTCGGTGACCCGCGCACCGACCGCTGGCACGGGCTCCTGTACTACAACCTCGACCGGTACCAGGACGCGTGCCGGGTGCTGGAGGACGGGCTGCGCCGGTATCCGGACTCCCGGATGCTGGCCCGCACCCTCAGCGCCGTACACCTCCAGTACGGCGAGCTGGAGAAGTACGAGGCGTCGCTGCTGCCCGGCGCCGAGGCCGGCGATCGCGTCCAGCAGCGGCGGCTCGGCGACTACTACCGCGACCAGTGGCGGCTGGCCGAGGCCCGCCGCTGGCTGGATGCGGCGGCCGAGGGCACCGAGGGCGACGACGACACCTATGAGTCCGCCGAGGAGTCCCTCGAAGAGCTGGAACAGGCCGAGCTGGCAGCCCCGCCCGCCCTCGACGCCGAGGAGGAGTCCCGGCTGCCCGCGCTCCGTGAGGCCGCCGAGTCCGGTGACCCGGCCGCCGATCTCGAACTCGGCCGCCTGATGGAGAGCCTGCACCGCTATCCGGAGGCCGTACGGCACTACAAGCGCGCCGCGTCCATGGCCGCGGCCGACAGCCCGCAGGGCCCCGCCGCCTCGTACGCGCTCGGCCGCATGCTGCACCACGAGTGCGGCGCCCACGAGAAGGCGGCCGCCCCCCTCTATCTGCCCGCGGCCGAGGCGGGCGACCTGGACGCGATCGAGGGACTGGGCGCGCTGTACGTACGGCTGGAGGAGCCGGTCAAGGCGGAGCCGTGGCTGCGCAAGGCGGCGCGGTTCGGGCGGCCCGACGCCGCGAGCTGGGTCGGCAACCGGGTCGGCGATGACTACGGCGACATGGAAGAGGCCGTCCGCTGGTGGACGCGTGCCGCGAAGGGCGGGCGGGTCTGGTACGGCTGGCGCGCCGGTATGCAGCTCGTGCGCTGGAAGCGGTACACGGAGGCGGAGGGGCTGCTGCGGCTCGCCTGGACCGGCCGCGAGGAGAAGGACCCGCTGCACGAGGCCGCGTACTGGCTGGGGCGGGCGCTGCACGGGCAGGGCCGATCCGCGGAGGCGGTGGAGTGGCTGCGTACCGCGCGGGACGTCCACCACATCGTGCGGCTCGGCTACAGCGGCTTCATGCTGACCTCGCTTTTCAACCCGTCGATGGAGCTGGCGACGGTGCTGGTGAACGACATCGCGACGGAGGAGGCGTACGAGGAGGCCGAGACCCTGCTCGCTCCCGTGCTGGAGGACTCCCCCAAGCACCGCACCGCCCGGCACCTGCTGGCGCGCATCGCGGAGCAGCGCGGCGACCTGGACGCCGCGCGGAACCACCTCGAACAGTCGTACACCCCGAAGGGGGAGGAGACCGGGCCGCTGCTGACGGCGGAGGAGGTGGCCCAGGTCCTGCGGCGCGTGCTGGGGTGAACGGGCCTGCCAACTGTCGGCCTCCCCCTGGGGGTGCCCCCGGCCGGAGGCTGGGGGACTCCGGCCGGGAGGTACCCCCTAGGGTGGCGGCATGCACGGTGGCGAGCAGGCGGTACGAGGGACACGGCGGGCCGCCGCCGTACTCGTGGCGCTGCTGCTCGCCCTGTGCGGAGCCGTCCAGCTGGCGGGGGACCGGTCCGCTCCGTCCGCCGCCGATGCGCCCGTCGCCTCCGCTGCCGCCCCCGTCGGCGACGCGGGTCCCTCCCACTGTCACAAGTCGAAGGACGGGGGAGGCGCGCTTCCGGCGGCGCCGGCCGCCGGTCAGCAGCAACTGCTGCCCCTCGCGCTCCCGGTCTGTCTGACACCCCAGTCGCACAGCGCGATCGGTGCGGCGCACGCGAGGCCGCCCGTGCGCGGTCCCGCGCCGATACCGCCTCCCACTCCCGTCGAGCTCTCCGTCCTGCGCGTATAGCGGCACCCGCCGACGCGGCTCCGCGTCGGCGCCGGTCCGTCGCTTTCCGCATTCGCAGCACAGGAGACGTTCGCATGCCGTCGAACAAACAGCACAAACCGAACAGGCCCACCCCTTCGTCCCCCTCCCCGTCCCGCCCCCGCAAGGGCGTCGTCATCGGCGCCCTCGTCGCCGTCGCCGCGCTGCTGGCGGGCTGGGTGTCGCAGTACGCCGTCGGTGGCAACTCCACCGGTTCGGGCGGCGGCAACGCCACCGTCGAAGGTCGCTCCGACGACACGGCCGCCGGCGACCCCGCACTGCTGAAGCTCGCGCGCCGCACCGCCGACGACCCGTTCGCGCGCGGGGACAAGGACGCGCCTGTCGTGATGATCGAGTACGCCGACTTCGGCTGCTCCTTCTGCGGCAAGTTCGCGCGGGACACCGAGCCGAAGCTGGTGAAGAAGTACGTCGAGAAGGGCCTGCTGCGCATCGAGTGGCGCAACTTCCCCGTCTTCGGCAAAAGCTCCGAGCGCGCCGCGCTCGCCAGTTACGCGGCGGGGCAGCAGGGCCGCTTCTGGCAGTTCTACGACGCCGTCTACGCAGACAAGGGCAACGAGAAGAGCGCCTTCACCACCGGTCAGCTGCATGAACTCGCCGAGCAGGCGGGCGTGAAGGACCTCGGCCGCTTCGACCGGGACCGCGCGAGCGAGGCCGCAAGGAAGCAGCTGAAGAAGGACAGCACGGAGGCGTACGGGCTCGGTGCGAGCGCCACGCCTGCCTTCCTCGTCAACGGGCAGCCGATCGCGGGTGCCCAGCCGGACGAGGTGTTCATCGACGCCATCGAACGCGCGGCGGCGAAGGCCGAGAAGTCCGGCAAGTCCGGCAAGTCCGGCCACAAGGGCTGACGACTGATGGACGTCGGATATCTGGCCGCCTTCCTCGGCGGCCTCCTCGCCCTGCTCAGCCCGTGCAGCGCCCTGCTGCTGCCCGCGTTCTTCGCGTACTCGATCGACTCGGCCGGCCGGCTGGTGGCCCGTACCGGCATCTTCTACCTCGGTCTGGCCACGACGCTGGTCCCGCTGGGCGCCGCCGGTTCCTTCGCCGGGCGGCTGTTCTACGGCCACCGCGATCTGCTGGTCTCGGCGGGCGGCTGGCTGATCGTCGCGCTCGGGCTGGTACAGCTCGCGGGCCGCGGCTTCGCCCCGCGCCGCCTGGCGGAGGCGTCGGGCCGCATCCGTCCGACAACGGCGCTGTCCGTCTACGCGCTGGGCGCCGTCTACGGCCTGGCCGGGTTCTGCGCGGGTCCCATCCTCGGCAGCGTGCTGACGGTCGCCGCCGTGCACGGCAACCCCGTCTACGGCGGAGTGCTGCTGGCGGTCTATGCGCTGGGCATGGCCGTACCGCTGTTCGTACTCGCGCTGCTGTGGGAGCGGTTCGATCTGGGCCGGCGGCGCTGGCTGCGCGGGCGGGAGCTGCGGCTCGGCGGACGCCTCCGGCTCCACACCACCTCGCTCCTGTCGGGGCTGTTCTTCGTACTGCTGGGCACCCTCTTCCTCGCCTTCGACGGCGCGGCCGGGCTGCCGGGGCTGACGGACGTGGACGGCGCCTTCGCCGCGGAGAGCTGGGCCCGGCGGGCGGGCGACGCGGTACCGGACGGCGCGCTGCTGGTGGCCCTGGTGCTCGCGGTGGGCGCGGTGCTGGGAGTCCGCGCGGTACGGGGGAGCCGCCGGGCGCGCTCGGACACGTACGCGGATACGTCCTCGGATAAGTCCTCGGACACATAGCGGAGGGCCAAGCCCCGGCTGCCCGGAAAGTACGGGAATGACCGCTGTGTCCGCCTAATGTGAGGGCCATGAGCGAGGAACCCGAGTGGTCCGAGCACCGCGCGGACCCCGGCCCCCGGCGGGGGCCCCATGGCAGGCACGACGGCGCCCAGCGCACCGCGTCCCAGAAGTGGCAGGACTTCAAGGACTCGCCGTTCCTGCCGGCCACCGTCCTCGTTCTGATCCTCGCTGCCGCCGCCGGCCTGTTCGCCGGGTCGTACACGTACGCGATGGCCGACCCCACCCCGCGCCATGTGCCCGTCGCGGTCGTCGGCGAGCCCGACAGCAAGCAGGACCGCAGCGCGTTCGTCACCGGCATGGAGAAGGCGCTCAGCTCCTCGCTGCAGCTGCGGCACTACCGTGCGCAGGCGGCGGCGGAGCAGGCCATCGAGGCCCAGCGGGTCTTCGCCGTCATGCGGGTGGAGCGGCCGGACGGCGTCGAACTGGACGTCTCCAGCGCTTCCGGTGCCTCGGTGGCGGAGCTGCTCGAGGAGGCGGGTCCGAAGGTGGGCAAGAAGATCGGGGTCCCCGTCCAGGTCCGCGACCTCAAACCGCTGGGCAAGGGCGACCCGCGCGGCCTGGCGATCTTCTACATCTCGCTCGCCGCCGTGATCATCGGCTTCGTCGGCGCCATCCAGCTCAGCGTCCACGCGCGCGCCCTCAACCCGCCCGAGCGCATCGCCTTCACCGTCGCCTACGCCCTCCTCGGCGGCTTCGTCATCGCAGCGCTCGTCGACTGGGGCCTCGACGCACTGCACCTCCCGTTCGTGCGCTCCTGGCTGATCCTGGCGCTGACGATGTTCGCCAGTGGGATGGTCTTCACGATGTTCAACACCCTCGTCGGCCGCTGGGCCATGCTGCCGACCTGGGGCTTGATGGTGCTGCTGGGCAACCCCTCCTCGGGCGGCGCCGTCTCCTGGCCGCTGCTGCCGTCGGCGCTCGGCGAGATCGGCCGCTGGCTGCCGCCCGGCGCCTCCGTGAACGCCCAGCACACCGCCGTCTACTTCCCGGACCACCAGCTCCTCCAGCCCTACCTGGTCCTCGCCGCCTGGGCCCTGGTCTCCTGCGCCGTCTTCTGGACCTGGCGCCACCGCCACCCGGGCGGCCGCGCCGCGGCAGCCCCGGGCTGAAACCACGAAAAGGCCCCGTCCCAAGGGACGGGGCCTTCCTCACACTGTGGCTGGGGCCGGGGTCGAACCGGCGACCTTCCGCTTTTCAGGCCGTGTCTGGGCCTGACCAGGGCTGATCGCGCAGACCAGGTGTGTCGTCTGGTGGCTGCCGTTGTGCGCTGCTGTTGGCGTACGGACTGGCGTAAGCCGCCCGCTCTATTCCGGTAACGAGGCGGGGGCGTCACTCCCGCTCCATCTGTGTCACTGTGGAGGAGTGCCACCCTAGGGAAGTGAGGATTTTCGATGGCAGAGACGGCTAGGCAGATCGCCGACGATCTGCGGGCGCGCATCAGCTCGGGTGAGCTGACGCCGGGCGACCGTGTGCCCGGTGAGCCTGCGCTGGTCAGGGACTACGGCGTCGCCAAGGAGACCGCGCGCCGTGCCTTGACGCTGCTCGTAGACGAGGGGCTGGCCGTCCGTCGACGGGGCAGCGGCACCTACGTTCGCGAGTTCCGACCCATCCCGCGCGTGGCGAACAAGAGGCTGGCTGCGGACGGCTGGGGTGCCGGGAAATCCATCTGGGACGCCGACCTTGGCGACCGCGAGTTCACGGTTACCGACCTGCAGGTCTATGAGTCGGAGCCTCCTCGACAGGTGGCCAAGCTGTTGGAACTGGATGAGGGCGAGCCGGTCATCGTCCGGAGTCGGCGCTACGTGGTGGAGGGGGAACCTGTGCAGCAGGCCACCTCTTACCTGCCTGCCAAGGAGGTACGGGATTCTCCCATCGCGCAGGAGAACCCGGGCGAGGGCGGCATCTATGGCCGCCTGGCTGACCTGGACTTGAAGCCGGTCCGCTTCACGGAGGAGCTGCGGGCCCGCATGCCGAGCCAGGAGGAGTCGAGCTTGCTCGCCGTCTCGGCCGGTACGCCCGTGGTCGAGATCTGCCGGATCGCGTTCACTACCAACGGCCGCCCGATCGAGGTCAACCAGATGCTGCTTGACGCCGGCGTCTACGTGATGCGGTATCACCTCGAAAGCTAGCCCCACCACTTCGCGAAACCAGGGAGCCCGCCAACTGGCGGGCTCCCTTTCTGCTGCTCAGACGCATCTTTTCCGCTCCTCGTTGACATCCCTAGGGAACTCTGGCTCAATATCCCTAGGGAACTTCACAGAGGTTCCCAAGGGCCCCTTTGGGGGTCATGAGGCCCTGTGCGTCAGCGCGGGGGCGAGGGACCCGAACCCCTTGGCAGTTCGGAGGGCTTAGGCCGAAAGGCCACGTCTCCATACGCCTGGAACGGGAGCGCGCTCTCGAAGGAGACACCTGCACGACTTGACCTCTCCGCAGCGCTGCGTGTGTTGCGGCCGGTTGCCTCCCCCGCCCGTCCGGGTCCGCGTACTGCGCGGGTCGTACGGGCGGGGCTGAGGGGAGCCGGAGATTCCTGCTTCTCAACGGCGCGCGGCCCCGGTGGTGCAACACCGGGGCCGCTGTAGGGCCGTCCCGATTCGAGAGGACACGACCCATGGATCACATCGTGACTGTTCAGGAGGCTGTTACGGCTTTCGCTCCGTGGCGTGAGCCGACCCGTGCCGAACTGGACGCGATCCGGCTGGAGACGCCCCTTATCGACGCTGAGGTCGAGCTGCTGGACGCGCAGATCATGACGCTTGACCGTCCGGCCAGCGAGCTGGACATCTTCCGCGTTCGCCGGGCCGTACGGCGCGTACTGAAGGAGTGCCGCGACCTGGCCAACGCCTCGATCACCGTGACCTCGTCGGGGGTGGGGGCATGAAGGGCAAAGGTCGCACTTTGCTGGTTGCCGCGCTGGTCGCGGTCGTGGGGATGGCCTTCCGGGTGTCGTGGAACGCGCTGCGCGACATCGCCGGTGCGGTCGGCGCTGACCAGACCGCCGCGACCCTCTACCCCTTTGTGGTCGACGGACTGATGGCGCTCGCCTTGGTGGCCACCCTCGTTCTGACTGGGGACGACCGCAGGTTCGCTCTGCGGGTACTGGGCGCCTACACCGTCGCTTCACTGGTCCTGAACTACGTGCACGGGCTGGTGCCCGACCTGCACGGTGCGTCGGTCGACTGGGGTCGACTGGCCGACTGGGACCCGGCCAACTGGGCGCTGGTGCTGCTGGCGACGAGTTTGCCGGTCGGCTCGATCTATTTCGGGTCCGACCTGGTGGCCAAGGTCCTCCACCACCGACCCGAACCGGCACCGAACCCTGAGGGATCGGCACAGGTCGGGGCGTATCAGTCGACCGTTGACCTGCGGGAGACCGCTCCGGCGCCGGTTGCCCCGGCCGTCGAACCGCAGCCGCTTCCCGGCGTGCCGGTCGGCGCGCACGAGCCGTCCAAGCCGTCCGCGTCGGCCGTCCCGGCGGCTCGTGCGGTGGCCGCTGAGTCGACTACGCGTCCGCATCGGGCGACTGGTCGACTCCCGGAGTCGGCCCGACCCACGCGGCCGACTCGCACTCCGGCTCAACTGCTCGCTGAGGCGCGGGCGGCTACGCACAAGCTGCCCGACTCCGAGGTGACCGCCGAGGTCATCCGCAAGTCCGTGCGCTGCTCGGCGACCAAAGCCCGGGAGCTCCGCGAGACGGTGAAGACCGAACGTGCCGAGGGACGTGTGGCTGAGCAGCGGCACCAGATGGAAGTCCCGGAGGATGAGCAGGCGTTCGCGCGCCTGGCCCTTGACCGCACCGCGCTGGACAGGGCCGCCTGATGTCGCCCGCGTTCGGAAAGTGCTGGGACCCCAACGGTGCCCGGTACGGCATACCGACCTACCCATGGCGCTACGCGCCCGACGGGATGGCCACGCGTCGGCAGCTTCGGGCGATGGGCTTACGGCCCGGAGGACAGGAGATCCAGGCGCAGGTGATGCGCCACTCCCGCAACCACAAGTCCGGTGTGGCGGTGGCGTTCCTCTATCGAGTCGATTGCGCGAAGCCCGTGCGGCGGATGACCTCCCGCAAGTGGGGAGCGCTGGCGCTGGCGATGCTCGCCCGCCGTACCTGCCCCGCCTGCGGGCTGGACGCGGGCTACGTCATCCCTTCCTCGCTCGGGATGTGCATCCCGTGCGCTTACCCCGAGGACGTCCAGGCCGCCGCCTGAACGTCTGGAGAGGAACCCATGAGCGATATCGAGAAGGCGAGCCAAGACGCCGTGGAAGCGGCCCGGCAGGGCGAGCAGTTCGCCGTAGTCCTGGCCGCCATTCAGGCCGCGCAGCAGGCGACGCCCGCACCCTGCCAGCACCACCAGGCGCCCGCCCCGCAGGGGGCGGCCGGGAAGTGGGTCGCCATCGTCACCGCCGGGGCGTTCCTGGCCGTCTCGCTGGCGGTGTCCATGGTCGCGTTCGCCATCGGCGCCGTGGCCCTGACCGTGTGCGTCGTCGTCCTGCGCTCGGTCTTCAGCGACTTCACGCAGAGCAGGAGCTGAACGCCATGGCCTTCACCGTCGGCGACAAAGTGCTGATCACCTCCTGCGAGGACGACCCCCGCGCGGCCGGGAGGACCGGCCGGATCGTGGACGAGGTCCCGCCCGGACCGCTCACAGTCGGCCGCTGGACCGTCCACCGGATCGGCCCGCTGATCGGCCCCGTTCTGTGCCGCACCAACAACAAACTGCGCAAGGTCGGCTGAACACCCCCGTGAACAGCAGCAATCGACACAGGGAGACCACCTGATGAGCCACACCTACACCCCGGGCGAGAAGGTCAAGCGGGCCCGGCTGCTGGCCAAGGGCGCGAAGAACGCCTACGGCGACACCTCGGCCATCGACCTCGAGCTTGACCGTATCGACCGCGTGGCCACCGACCGCTACGAGCGCGAGCGCAGGGCCCTGGACCGGCAAATCGACCAGGCCAAGGACGAGTTGGCCGCCGCCAAGGCCGCCGAACGCTCCGCACGGCCCGAGGAGCGGCAGCGGGCCAAGCAGGCCCGTAGGGACGCTGAGGACCGGCTGCGCCGCGCTGAGCGCGCCCGCCGCTAACACCCGACTGCTCAGGAGGAAAACCGATGACCGAGACCGTTCCGGAGACCATCCGCTATACCGCCGACGTGGTCGCCGTCACTGCTGACGGCCGTGTCCTGCTGATCGAGCGGGGCTGGGAGCCGTTCGAGGGCCGCTGGGCATTGCCCGGTGGGCATGTGGACGAGGGTGAGACCAGCCGTGAGGCGGCGGTCCGCGAACTGGCCGAGGAGACCGGCGTTCAGGTCGCCGCCGGGGACCTGCGGCAGCTCGGGGCCTTCGACCGTCCCGGCCGGGACCCACGCGGCCGGTACGTGACTGTCGCCTATTTCGCCCACGTCCCCGCCGACACCCGCGCCACCGCCGGGGACGACGCCCGCGCCGCCCGCTGGTGGCCGCTGGACAGCTTGCCGGAACTGGCCTTCGACCACGCCGACATCCTGCACGGTCTGGCGGACCCCACCCGCCGGTAGTTCCGCCCCGCGACGGCCGCCCAAGCCTGCCAGCGTCGTCGGCCGTCGCGGGCCCCTGCACCGCCCCACTCGTGAGCAGACAGGAGAGACCAGCATGACCCACCCCACAGCAGCGGCGCATGAACCGGGCGCCGTGACCAGCCTCGAAGAGCACCGCGCCCGCAAGAGCGGTCCCGTCAGCCTCGTCAAGCCGATACCGTCGCCCGGCCCCGCAGCGCGGTCGGCGGACGGCCCCTCGGCCGCGCCGCCCCGAGTGTGGGTGCGTGGGATGCGGGCCGCGCGTGCGGCGCTGGCCGACGAACGCACCCGAACCGGGGCCCGCCTGGTGGTCCGCCACGGCTCCTACGTGCTGGCAGGCAGCGGGATTCTCGCCCGCCGTGCCTGGGACGGGCGCACCGCCGCCCGGTACGAGCGGATGATGCGCACCGCTGAGGCCGCCGGACAAGTTGAAGCTGCGGCCGAGTGGGAGGAGCGCGCCCGCCGCTTCCGCGCGGACCGCCACAGCCGCCGGATGGAGCTGCTGACGTCCGCGCCGCGTATCGCCAAGTCGGCCGCCGTCGGCACTGGCGCCGGTACTGCTGGCCTGCTGCTGCTCGGGATCGTCCTGGCCATCGCGGAGAAGGACATCACGCAGGTCATCGGCCCGGTTATGGCCGTGATCGAGCTGATCCGCTGGATCGTGTTCATCGGCACGGTCGTATGGGGACCGCTGGTGACCATCGCACCGTGGGCGCTGCTCGCGGGCCTGTGGAACGTGGGCCGCAAGCGCAGTGCTGCCCCGGCCTGGGCGCTGCCCGCCAACCAGCGCAGCACCGAGGGCGAGCCCATCACCCCGTCCATCGTGGTGCAGGCCCTGCGCAACCTCGGAGTGGCAGCGCTCCGCAGCGCCATCAAGGAGATGGGGGACGCCGGCGCCGGGATGCTCGGGCCGATCCGGATCGCTGGATGCGGCGTGGAAGTTGATGTCACGCTCCCATCCGGTGTCTCCACCGACGAGGTGCAAAACCGGCGTCGCAAGCTCGCGGAAAACCTCTCCCGACATGAACACGAAGTGTTCATCACCATCCCCGAGGCGGCCCGCACGGTGCGGCTGTGGATCGCGGATTCCGGCGCGCTGGACGAGCCGATCGGCCCTTCGCCGCTGGTCACCGACCCCACCGCGACCGGCGACTACAAGGGTGGCCGTGCCCCCTGGGGCCAGGATCTGCGCGGCGACGCGGCCCTGATCAGTCTCTTCCAGCGGCACCTGCTCATCACGGGTCTGTCCAACCAGGGCAAGACCGCTTCCCTTCGGGCCCTTGCGCTGTGGCTCGCGCTCGACCCCACGGTCGAATTCCGCATCGGGGACCTGAAGGGCGTGGGGGACTGGAAGCCGTTCGAGGGCATCGCAACGGTCCTGATCGAGGGCCCCACCGACGAACACGTCGCCCAGGTCGTGGACATGGTCGAAGAGGGCGTAGCCGAGATGGAGCGCCGCATCATGGCCCCGCCCGGAACGAAGTTCCGCCCGCTGATCCTGGTGGTTGATGAGGCGCAGGTGGCGTTCATGTGCCCCGCGATCAGCGAGGACAACCGACCCCTGGACGAGAACGGCAAGCCCATCGGCGCAGCGGACAAGCGGCCGTTGGGCGGCACCAAGGCCACCAGCCGCTACTTCCAGGCGGCCCGCAAGATTCACAACCAGGGCCGCGCGGTGGACGTGCTGCTGTGGCAGGGCACCCAGGACCCCACCGACCAGAACCTGCCCAAGCTCGTGCGGGAGGGCGCCCACATCCGCGCGTCGCTCGTGCTGGGCACCGAGTCGCAGGCCCGCATGGCGCTGGGCGACAAGGCCGTGGACGGCGGCGCCGCCCCGCACAAGCTGCGTCAGGGCCTGGACAAGGGCACCGTCGTGGTGGCCGGTGACGGCGTGAAGCTCGCGCCCGGCCAGTCGTCCACCACGATCCGCACCCACTACATCACCGACGACGAAGCCGACGAGATCGCCGAGCGTGCGAAGGCGGTGCGCGACGGGGTGACCACCCTGCACGCCGTGGAGACCGGCGAGGAGCGAGACCACCTGGCCGACATCGCCACCGTGGTTGGGGACGCGCCCCGCGTCCTCACGCAGGACGTACTCAAGCGGCTGGCCGCACTGTCCGGCGAGGCATACGGGAAGTGGTCGTTCATCGACCTCAAGCGCGTCTTGGACGGCACTGGCGCGGAGCCCTACAAGTCCGACGGCCGGATGGTCATCGGCCGCGAACGGCTCCATCGCGCCCTCGCCAACCGGCCCGAGACGGATTCCGCTTCCGGTCTCGGGTAGAGGGAGCCGCACCCGGCGGGGTCAGGGAGACAGGGAGAACTCCCTAACCCCCTCCCTGGCCCCTCCTCCCTGGGGTTGATCAGCACAAATGACCTGCCAGGGAGGCAGGGAGGCACCCCGGGGCGTGTGCCGGAAACCCCCTCCACATGGCTCCCGGCAGGGGGTGCCTCCGCCTCCCTGAACCACTTCCGTGCGGATTCCGCTTCTGCTCATCAGCACCCACACCAGGAGGTTCTGCATGTCCATTCCGAACCCGACCAGCTACGACGACTACCTCGAAGCCCAGGACTGCCCCCTGTGCTGGCCGGACGACGGCGACGAGCCGTACGAGGGCCCGCACTGCTGCCTGTGCCTGGCCGACGGCGGCAGCGAACGCCTCGAATGCACCTGCCCCTGAACACGCCAAGGGCGGCCCCTCTCTCGCCAAAGAACCGGGGCCGCCCTTGTCCACCCAGCAACTCAACAGAGCACTGGAGGTCTCCAGCATGACCCAACTCACTGACATCCGGCGAGCGCGGTTCAGGCCGCGCTTGCCGGAAGCGGGAGCTCCCGCGCAGCTACCCGCCTGGGGTGGCATGCGGTTCTACCTGACCACCCATAAGCGCCATTGGGTGCGCCTGACCGACAAGCCGCTGTTCGTTCAGGTCGGGCACTTCGCTGCCGCGCGAACCCTGCCCGAGGCACTGGGCCCCTACGCGGTGGACTCCGGAGGATTCTCGGAGCTCCAGCGTCATGGTCGCTGGACCCGCAGCCCCAAGCAGTACCTGAACGATCTGCGCCGCATTTGGGAATGCGTGGGCCCCTACGACTGGGCCGCGCCCCAAGACTGGATGTGCGAGGACCTGATCATCCACGGTGGCCAGGCCGGGCCTCTCACCTTCGTGGGCACCCACCTAAGCGTCCGCGAGCATCAGCGCCGTACTGTCGCCAACTTCCTCGATCTGCGGTCACTGGCCCCTGAGCTGCGGATCATCCCGGTACTTCAGGGCCGGAGTATCCCGGACTACGAACACTGCCGGGAGCTGTATGAGCGTGCCGGGGTGGACCTGGCACGTGAGCCCGTTGTGGGGCTTGGGTCGGTGTGCCGCTTGCAGTCGACCAGCGAGGGGGCGGCCATCGTCGCTGCGATGGCCGCCCACGGGCTCAAGCTGCACGGCTTCGGCTTCAAAACGCTCGGACTCGCACGCGTCGGGCACCTACTGGCTTCGGCGGACTCCCTCGCCTGGAGCTCCCACGCGCGCCGCCGTGAGCCGATGCTCGGTCACACGCACAAGAACTGTGCCAACTGCCTGCCCTACGCGCTGGCCTGGCGTGAACGCATGCTCAGCGGCCTTCCCACCTGGCACCAGCCCACCCTCGAAGGGAGGGCCGCCGCATGACCGGGAACCTGCTGAACGCCGCTCTGGGAGCCGCTGAACACGGCTGGCCCGTCATTCCCCTCCGTCCTGGTGGGAAGCGCCCGGCCGGTCACCGGGAGGACCGTTGCCCCGGCACCGGCCGCTGCGCCGGTGGGCACGTGACGCCTGAGCAGCGCGCCACCACCGATCCGGACCTCATCCGGGCAGCGTGGGGACAGCGTCCGTACAACGTCGGTATCGCTACCGGCCCCGCCGGGCTGCTGGTGGTCGACCTGGACACGCTCAAGCCGAAAGACGAGAAAGGAGCGCCTGACGGCGCAACGTCCTTCAAGGCGCTCTGCGAGCGCGCCGGACAGCAGGTGCCCCACACCCGCCGAGTGCGGACACCCAGCGGCGGGGAGCACCTGTACTTCACCGCACCGCCCGGCGAGCGGCTGAAGTCGAGCGCGCGCCGCCTGGCACGGCGCATCGACACCCGCGCGTGGGGCGGCTACGTCGTCGCCCCCGGCAGCACCACCCCGGACGGCACCTACCAGCTCACCGATGCCGCGCTGGTCGCCCCGCTCCCTGCCTGGCTCGCCGACATGCTGCGCGAGCAGCGCCCCACCGGACCGGTGTCCATCGCACCGGCACAGGACGCTACGAAGGTGGCGCGCGTGGCGCTGGAGCGCGAGACGGCCCGCATCACGGCTGCGCAGGAAGGCGCCCGCGAGCACACGCTGTTCACCGCCGCACGGTCCATGGGCCGCTTCGTCGCGTGGGGCGACATCCCCCGCCACCAGGTAGAAGCGGCTTTTCAGGCGGGGGGAGAGTCGGCGGGCCTCACCCCGGCCGAGTGCCGCTCCACCCTGCGCAGTGCCTTGAACTGGTCCATCCGCAACGCCCGGCCCCGGGAGACAGCGTGAGCACCCCCAACTCCCCCCGCCTGAAAAGCATCCCCTCCACCGACCAGCCCCGCTCCGCCAAACCGGCCCCGGCCACCACTGGCCGTGTCGCGCCGAAAGACGCCGCCCGTAAGGGCGTCCTTTCAGCTCTCCGCTCTGACCCGCACCAGGGCGACGGACGGTGCCCCGTGGCATGGCTGACCATCACCGCACCCGGACGCGGCGCCGTACCCACCGCCACGTCGTGGTGCGCGTGCGGCAGGAACCGCAGCGCCGTCGGCCACACCAAGGTGCCCGCGCTGATCGAGGACCACACCGCACACCGCGAGATCTGCCCGCTCCGTGCTCCCCAGGAAGGGAGGGCCGCCGCATGACCGAGCCCATCGACGGCGCCGCGCTGCTCGATGAAGTCGAGCGCTTCCACCGCCGCTTCAACGTCTTCCCCACCGAAGCCGCCCACGTGGCCGTGGCCCTGTGGGACGCACACGCGCACCTGCTGGACTGCTTCGACTCCACACCCCGCCTCGCCTTCCTCTCTCCCGAACCCGGGTCGGGGAAGTCACGGGCGCTGGAGATCTGCGAGACCCTCGTTCCTCAGCCGATGGTGGCGGTCAACGCGAGTGCGGCGGCGCTCTTCCGCTCCGTCTCCGGGACCGAGGGGCGTCCCACGATCCTGTTCGACGAGATCGATACCGTCTTCGGGCCCAAGGCCGGGGACAACGAGGAGCTGCGGGGATTCCTCAACGCCGGGCACCGCCGCAAGGGCGTCACCTACCGGTGTGTGGGCGACGGCTCCAACCAGGGCGTTCAGCCCTTCCCGTCCTACTGCGGGGTGGCCATGGCAGGGCTGGGGTGGCTGCCGGACACGATCCTGACCCGCTCCGTGGTCATCCGCATGCGCCGGCGCGCTCCCAACGAGCAGGTGGAAGCCTTCCGCACCCGCAACGAGCCGGAAGGGCACGCCCTGCGGGCCAAGCTCAGCGCGTGGGCCGACAGCGTGCGCGAGCAGGTATGTGACGCCTTCCCCGTGATGCCCGAGGGGATCTCCGACCGTCCTGCGGACGTGTGGGAGCCGCTGCTGGCCGTCGCGGACGCGGCTGGCGGAACCTGGCCCGAGCGGGCCCGGCAAGCCTGCGTCGAACTGGTCGCCGCCGCCACCGCCGGGGACAAGGCGTCGCTGGGCATCCGGCTGCTGACCGACCTGCGCGACACCGTGTTCTGCGGAGCCGACCGGATGCCCACCGCGCAGATCCTCGCCGGGCTCAACGCCATGGACGAGGCGCCCTGGGCCGACATGGGCGGCAAGCCGCTGGACTCCCGTCAGTTGGCCAAGCGGCTCGGGGAGTACGTCACGGCCGACAACCAGCCCATCAAGGCCCGCAACATCCGCACCCGAGAGGGGTCGGTGGTCAAGGGCTACTACGCCGCCGACCTTCACGACGCCTGGGCCCGGTACTGCCCAGCCGCTACATCCGCCACAACCACGGCCGATGACCCGCTGATCAGCGCGAACGCCGTAGCGGAAGTAGCCGACTGAAGCCGCTACACACCTGCTACACCCCCACCTGTGCCGCTACAGCCGACCAGCGCTGTAGCGGCACCGTCCGCTACACACCGCCTGACCGCTACTCCGAAACCCGCCTCTGACCTGTGGCGTAGCAGGTGAAGCGGATGTAGCGGACTTCAGAGGCCCCCCGAGCCGTCGCCTGCCCAGGAGGCACCCCGATGAGCTTCACCCTGCCCCCGACGCACAGGGCCCTGACCGTCCCGGAGGTTATGGAGGCCCTGCGTCTCAGCCGCTTCAAGGTTTACGACCTCATCCGCTCGGGAGCTCTCCCCAGCTTCACCGAGGGACGCACTCGCCGCATTCCAGCCGACTCGCTCTACACGTACATGCAGAACAAACTCCAGGAGGCAGCCTGATGGCCAAGCGCGCCAACGGCGACGGCAGCATCAGTCAGCGCAAGAACGGTACGTACGAGGGCCGCGTCTACGTGACGACGACCTCCGGCATCCGCAAGCGCGTCTCGGTCTACGGCAAGACCAGGGACGACGTACGAGAGAAGATCACCCGACTCCAGGACCAGGAGAACCAGGGCATCCCCACGCCTGACACCAACATGAAGCTGGACGAGTACATGACGTACTGGCTCGCCCGGGTCGTCAAGGTCAACCGCCGCCCGAAGACGTACCAGGGCTATGAGAGCGTCGTCCGCGTCCATATCGTGCCCGGACTCGGGCGGAAGAAGATCCGTACGCTCCGCGCCGCCGAGGTCCGCACCTGGCTTGCCCGCGTCACGTCCGAGTGCCAGTGCTGCAAGCACGGGTGGGATGAGGAGCGTCCTGAGCCGGAGTGCTGCGCGGCGGGGGAGTGCTGCCAGACGCTTCTGTCCCGCCGCATGGTGCAGTCCATCCATGCGGTGCTGCGGAACGCCCTCCAGAACGCCGTCCGGGAGGAGCTGATCGTGCGGAACGTCGCCCAGCTCGTGCAGATCCCCACACCGTCGTATGACACGGGGAAGGGGCTCAGCGTCACTGAGGCCCGTCTCCTGCTTCGGGAATCCGCCGACGACCGGTTGCACGCGCTCTACGTGCTTGCCCTGGTCCTGGGGATGCGCCGGGGGGAGCTGCTCGGGCTCCGCTGGGATGCCGTCGACCTCGACCGCGAGACGCTGATCGTGGAGCGGGCACTCCAGCGCGTCAACGGTGAGCTGACGCTGGTGGCGCCCAAGACGAAGACCTCGTTCCGTACGATCCCGCTCCCGCCGGTCGTCGTGAAGGCGCTCACTGAGCATCGTGAGCGGCAGGCGCAGGAGCGGGCCGCCGCTGGCATGGAGTGGAAGGAGCGCGGGCTCGTATTCACGTCCCGCATCGGCACTCCGCTGGAGCCGGACAACCTCCGGAGGAGCTGGCACCCGCTCCGCAAGCGGCTCGGTCTGGAGATCCGGTTTCACGACCTCCGGCACTCGGCCGTCTCGCTCCTGCTCGATCTGGGGGTGCCGCCCCACATCGTCCGGCAGATCGTCGGGCACAGCGACATCGGAGTGACGATGAAGGTCTACGCCCACGCCTCCCTGGACGAACAGCGGAAGGCGCTCCGGAAGCTGGGTGACACCCTCTCCTGAGACCCGTTGGCGTACCGGATGGCGTAAGAGATCGAAAAACGGCCCCGCCGAAGATCTTCGGTGGGGCCGTTTGCCCTGTTCAGGGCTGCTGTGGCTGGGGCCGGGGTCGAACCGGCGACCTTCCGCTTTTCAGGCGGACGCTCGTACCAACTGAGCTACCCAGCCCGGCGTCCAGGGGCGGAACCCCTGGTCGGGAGGACCATCAAGAGATGAAGAAACTTGATGGCAGCGGTCCTGACGGGATTTGAACCCGCGGCCTCCACCTTGACAGGGTGGCGAGCACTCCAAACTGCTCCACAGGACCAAGCTTTCGTGCGAGCTCCAGTCTCGCACAGTGCGACGAGTGCTCCCAACCGCTTTTGTGGGCTTTGTGGGGCTCCCCAGCAGGGGTGACGTCGCCGGAAAAGAGTAACAGACCCCGGGGGCTGCCCCGAACTGCTATCGGCCGGTCGTGCCGGTCGTCCTGGTCGTCTCGGCCGTGCTCCTCCGGGCGGCGGTCGCCCGCCACTCGCGGCCGAGGGCGAGGAGCATCTGCTGGTAGATCCCGAGGTACCGGAAGGGCTTGATGCCTGCCATGTAGAGCGTGCCGAAGGCCCCGTTCGGCTTCACCAGGACGGTCATCTGGCCTCGGTAGCCGCCCGGGGCCTTGGTGTCCGGGACCCAGCCGACGTGCATCAGCCCGTGCACCGTGCGGTTGGCCATCTCGGCCACCCATTCGTCGTGGGTCTGGTAGACGGAGAGGAACGGGATGGGGACACCCTTGAGGTCCGGCCCGCGCGGGACTTCCCTCAGGTCTGCGGGGAGCCGGTCCCGCAGGGTGGGGACGCGGGCGCCGAGGGACGCGTCGAAGCTGTCCCAGCCGAGCACCGCGCCCAGCTTCCAGCGGACCGCGAAGAGGAAGCGGGAGACGGCGGCGGAGCGGTGCGCTTCGACGCCGTTCGCCATCTGGTCGACGAGATGGGGGAAGTCGTCCGGCCCGCCGGGGGTCGGCATCCGCCATACGTCTTCGATCTTGAAGTCGGGCGCGATCTCGTGGATGCGCCAGGGGCGGGAGGTGTGTGCGGTGCGGGGAAGTCTCATGGCCGGACCCCTCTCTATACGGTGCCGTATAGAACTCAGGTTAGCCCCATCTGTACGCCGGCGTATACACCTTTGGCGTGATTGGGGGGGTGCGAGAGGGTCTTCGGGCACAAAAAAGGCCCTGCCACTCGCGTTTCCGCAGGTCACAGGGCGTTGTTTTGGTGCCCCCAACGGGATTCGAACCCGTGCTACCGCCTTGAAAGGGCGGCGTCCTGGGCCGCTAGACGATGAGGGCGAAACGGCCGAACCGAGCGCCTGAGCAGTGCTTCGGCAGGCTCGGGCAGCATATGGGATGCACGGACGGTTCGCCAAAACATATTCGGGCGGCGGTGCCCGTCTCCCGCGGTGCTGCGGCCCGGCGACGGACCGTCAGCGGCCTGTCAACGCCCCGTCGCCGGGCTGGTGACGGTGGGGCTCGACGAGGAGGGGGACGGCGACGGGGACGAGCCGGGCTTTATCTCAGCCGGGAGGTGCCGGGAGACCTCCGCCTTGGACAGCCCGAGGCCGCCCAGGTTGATCTCGTCCCACGCCTGGAGCCGGTTGTTGTCCCGGTCCAGGTAGAGCACGGACGCCTGCACCTTGTCGGGGGTCTCCCCCTCGACGGCGCGCAGCCCGCTGCCGCCGGTGGAGCCCTCGATCATCAGCCGGGTGTCGTGCGGCAGCACCTTGGTACTCCGGTTGTGGGTGTGCCCGGCCAGGGCGAGTGGCACCAGGCCGTCGGTCTGCTTGGCCAGTTCGGGGTTGTGGCCGACGGCGATGTCCACCGGGGTGCCGGCGGCCCGCTGGGCGCGCAGGGTTTCGGCCAGCTGGCGACCCTCCGCCCGCTCCGCCGGGTCGCCTTCCGGGACGACCGAGCGGTCCGGGGTGAACTGCGGGTCGCCCCAGCCGGAGAGGCGCAGCCCTGCGACGTTCACCGGTACGCCCTCGTCCAGCACGTGCACCTGCGAGCCGCGCTTGTCGGCCAGCTTCTCCATGGCCTTCTGGGTGGTGGCGGAGTCGTGGTTGCCGCGTACCCAGACGTACGGGGCGCCCAGGTCCGGGATGGGTTCCAGGAAGCCGTTCTCGGGGGCCGTGCCGTGGTCCATGGTGTCGCCGGTGTCGATGATGACGTCGATCTTGTACTGGGCGACCAGCGACCGGATGATGTGCCAGGCGGCCGGGTTGAGGTGGATGTCCGAGACGTGCAGCACCCGCGTCGTCGACGGGTCCGGCTGGTAGGCCGGGAGGGTGGAGGCCGCATCGTAGAGCTTGGTCACGTTGGTGACCAGGCGGGCCAACTCCTTCTGGTAGACGTCGAATTCCGTGGCGATACTGCGGGCGTTGCCCACCACCGACGGAGCGCTCGCCAGCAGTCCGGAGAACCTCGGCTCCAGCACCGACTTCGGGTTCCAGGTCGCCGCCGCCGTCGCGCCGCAGGCCACCAGCAGCGCGAGGGAGAGGCCGCCCGCCGCGAGGGCCTTGCGGGGGCGGCGGTAGACGGCGAGGGCGAGCGCGGACGAGCCGGTCAGCACCGCGACGGCGGAGCGCAGCCCGAGGTCGAGCGCGCCCGAGCGGACGTCGCCCGAGATCTCGTCCTCGAGGCCCTCGATGCGCTCCGGATGGTCCACGAGCGCCGCGGCGCGCTCCTGGTCCAGCTGGTCGACGTCGACGTCCAGCCGCAGCGGCGCGGTGTGGCTGTGCAGTTCCAGCGCGCCCAGCGGGGAGACGTTGACCTTGGTGCCGCCGGCCAGGGAGGGGCGCAGCGTCATCGTCGTATCGACCGGCCCGACGGGCGCGCGGACGCTGCCCACGACGAGCAGTCCCAGCCAGGCTCCGAGCAGCGTGACGACGACCAGACCGGCGGCGCGTTGGTAGGGGCGTGGGTGGTGGACGGCGGTGGCGAGCCGGTCGGCGAACTGTCTGAACCAGCCCCCCGCGGCACGCGACGGCTTGGAGACAACGCTGGCCATGTGGGCCCCTATGCCCCTTGTGCGGCATCCGTATGCCCGGAAAGGAATGCTGCCTCCGCGGGGCAGGGATGATGCCTCCGCCGGGATGCTGGCCGACAATGGGCGCGTGCTGGAGATGACGCGTGAGGAGTTCGAGGAGCTGGTCGCCGAAGCCCTCGACCGGATACCGCCGGAGCTGACCAGGCTGATGGACAACGTCGCGGTGTTCGTGGAGGACGAGCCCCCGGCGAGCGACCCCGAGCTGCTCGGGCTCTACGAGGGGACGCCGCTGACCGAGCGGGGCGAGTGGTACGCGGGCGTCCTGCCGGACCGCATCACGATCTACCGCGGGCCGACCCTGCGCATGGTCGAGCGGGACAGCATCCAGGACGGCGGCGACGGGGAGGGCCGGGAGGGGGTCGTGGAGGAGGTCGAGATCACCGTCGTCCACGAGATCGCGCACCACTTCGGCATCGACGACGAGAGGCTGCACGCCCTCGGGTACGGGTGAGCGGCGCCCGCGCCTCGCGCCTCCGCCCGCGACGGGCCGGGGGTTTTCCGGCGGTTCGGGCGCTTGCGGCGGCGGCGCTCCGCGGGTGGATGCGCGCCGTGCCGGGCGCCGTCGGCGCCGTGCGGCGTGACCTGTTGGGGTGACGGGGAGTTGGGCATGGCACTCGCCTGAAGTCCCGCCGAAGTCCCGCGCAGGAGGTCCCGCCGTGCGCCGATCCCGTACCGCCGCGCCCACCACCACCGTCGTCGCGCGGACGACCGCAGGGGCGCTGATACTCGCGGCGGTCTCCACTCTCAGCGGCTGTATGACGGTGCAGGGCACCGGTGACGCCGGTGAGGGCGCGGCCCCGGTGGGGAGCCGGGCCGACGACAACGGCGGCGCTGCCGAGCCCGAGGGCGGGCTGGACGGCAGCGCCTACCGGAACGGCCACGCCCATGGCGGAAAGCACGGCGCCGACGGGCGCAAGGGCCGGGAGCGCGGACGGGACGGGAACGAAAAGCACGCGAAGCGCGACACCTCCGACGACGGCGAAGGCTCCGCGGGCCGGGACCGTACGGACGGCGACAGCGGGGGCGGGGACGCCGCGTCCTCCTCGGGCACCGACGCGTCGGGCTCGTCGTCGGGCGGCGACCGGAACCGGCCCAGGCCCCGTCCGAGCGGGGACGGCGGCGGTTCGGGCGGCTCCGGGAGCGGGGGCGGACACGGCGGCGGCTCGGGCTCACCGACGAACTCGCCCAGCCCCACCCCCAGCAAGCCGGACCCGGATCCCTCGCCGACCCGGACCACCGCGTCACCCGAGGGCGCCTCCCGGCCGGGCGCCGGGGGACATACGGACAGCTACACCCGCCGCACCCAGCCCAGCCCGGCCTGAGAGGATGGGCCGGGTGCGGCCCCGAGGCCCGTTTGCTGTTACTCCCGGGTCCGCGTATGCTGGTAGATCGTTTGATCCCATTTGCCCGGCGCCGTCAGCAGAGCGCGCCGTGTGGCGCGTTCTCTCCGACCGTGGCTGACCGCATCGAGGCGGTTCTTTGCGAATTTCACGGAGTTATGGGCGCGTGCCGAATGACTCCGGAAGGTTGTCGCAACTCGCATGTCTGTCACCACCCCTGCCGCCGTACGGCCCGAGGACTTCCCCGAGCCGACCGTTGAGACGGTCACCGAAACGGCCCCCGAAACCACCGAAACGGCCCCCGAGATGACGGAAGCGGCCGAAACGGCGGCTGACGAGAGCATCGAGGCGGCAGCCGACGAGGCGGCTGAGACGAAGATCACGTTCGGCGATCTCGGGCTTCCCGAGTCCGTCGTACGCAAGCTCGCCCAGAACGGTGTGACCGCACCGTTCCCCATCCAGGCCGCCACCATCCCCGACGCGCTGGCCGGCAAGGACGTGCTCGGCCGTGGCCGTACCGGCTCCGGCAAGACCCTCTCCTTCGGTCTGCCGCTGCTCGCCCGGCTCAGCGGTGGCCGCACCCAGCGCAAGCGCCCGCGCGGCGTCATCCTCACGCCCACCCGCGAGTTGGCGATGCAGGTCTCCGACGCGCTCCAGCCGTACGGGGACACGCTCGGCCTCAAGCTGAAGGTCGTGTGCGGCGGTACGTCGATGGCCAACCAGATCTCCGCACTCGAGCGCGGTGTCGACATCCTCGTCGCCACCCCGGGCCGGCTGCGTGACCTGATCAACCGCGGCTCCTGCTCCCTTGAGGACGTTCAGACGGCGATCCTGGACGAGGCCGACCAGATGTCCGACCTGGGCTTCCTGCCCGAGGTCACCGAGATCCTCGACCTGGTGCCCGAGGGCGGCCAGCGGATGCTCTTCTCCGCCACCATGGAGAAGGAGATCGACTCGCTGGTGCGCCGCTACCTCGTCGACCCGGTCTCGCACGAGGTGGACGCGGCGCAGGGCGCGGTGACGACCATGACGCACCATGTGCTGGTCGTGAAGCCCCGCGACAAGGCGCCGGTCACCACCGCCATCGCAGCCCGCAAGGGCCGCACCATCATCTTCGTCCGCACCCAGCTGGGCGCCGACCGCGTCGCCGAGCAGCTGCGCGAGGCGGGCGTACGCGCCGATGCGCTGCACGGCGGTATGACCCAGGGCGCGCGTACCCGCACGCTGGCGGACTTCAAGGACGGCAAGGTCAACGCCCTGGTCGCCACCGATGTCGCGGCCCGCGGCATCCACGTCGACGGCATCGACCTGGTGCTGAACGTCGACCCGGCCGGCGACCACAAGGACTACCTGCACCGTTCGGGCCGTACGGCACGCGCGGGCGAGTCCGGGACGGTCGTCTCGCTGGCGCTGCCGCACCAGCGGCGGCAGATCTTCCGGCTGATGGAGGACGCGGGCGTGGACGCCTCGCGGCACATCATCGGCCGCGGCGACATCTTCGACGAGGACGTGGCCCGTATCACAGGCGCCCGTTCGCTGACCGAGGTGCAGGCGGAGTCCGCCGCCAACTCGGCCCGGCAGGCCGAGCGCGAGGCCAAGAAGCTCGGCCGCCAGCTGGAGAAGCTCCAGCAGCGCGCCGCCGAGCTGCGCGAGGAGGCCACCCTGCTGACCGCCCGCGCGGCGCGTGAGCGCGGCGAGGACCCGGAGGCCGCCGTCGCGGCCGCCGCCGAGGCGGAGGCGGCCCACGCCGCCGAGGAGGCCCGCGCCGAGGCCCGGCGCGAGGCGAAGGCCGAGGCGGAGCGCCGTGAGCGGGCGGAGCGGGAGCGGTCCGACCGCGACCGCGGCGACCGCGGCGACCGCGGCGGACGCTCGTCGTACGACCGCCGGGACCGGGGCGACCGCCGTCCGTCCGACCGCGGCGGCGACCGCGGCGACCGGGGCGGCTTCCGCCGGGACCGGGACCGGGACGAGCGTTCGTACGGGCGGGACCGGGACGAGCGTTCGTACGGGCGGGACCGTGACGACCGTTCGTACGGGCGGGACCGCGACCGTGACCGGGACCGTCGGGACGGCGGCAGGGACGGTGGCCGTGGCGGCTCCGGCGCGGCGGGCTACCGCCGGGACGATGTCCGCCGTGACGACCGTCGCGAGGGCGGTGAGCGTGGTTTCCGCCGGGAGGGCTTCCGTGGCGGCGACCGCCCGTTCCTCCGCGACCGGCGCGACGACCGCCGCCCGCAGGGCCGCGCGGGTGACCACCGCTCCAGCTCGCACGCCCCGGCCCGCAACGGCGCCCGTACCCCGGACCGCCGCGCGGACAAGCCCCGCTGGAAGCGCAACGGCTGACGAACGGTGAGGGCCCCGGCCCTCCCGAACGCGCGCCCGACCGCAGCCTCGAAGGCATTCAACCCGGAATGCCTTCGAGGCCCGCCCGACCCCCGGGCTATGCTGCTCGGTGCGGGCCGTTAGCTCAATTGGCAGAGCAGTGGACTTTTAATCCATTGGTTGTGGGTTCGAGTCCCACACGGCCTACCGAGAGGGAGGCGGGTGCACCCCGCTGACCTGCAAGGAAGCGCCCGGACCGAGATGATCGGTCCGGGCGCTTCGGCGTTCCGGGCGGCTGTGGGTGCGCGATGCCGTGAGCCGATGTGCCGTCAGGAGGCGTCCTGGAGGGCCACGCTTGCGGTCGTGGAGAGCGGGGGTCGAGCGATCCGTTCTTCCGGCACGACTTCTGTGCCCGGTGCCGCAGATGTGGGCGAAAGAGCTGTCCGCGCGTGTCCATGCCTGGTCAAACACGAAGAAACAGGTCATAAACCATAAGCTCGTCAGCAGGCGAGCGAGAGTGTGACGACATGAGACCTGTCCTTGCGCGGGGTGGATGGCGTCTGGCGGGGCAGATGCTGCTGTTCCAGGTCGGGGTTCTGGTGCTTGTCGTCGGCATCGGCGCTGCGGTGAGTGTCGGGTTCTCGCTGCGGGCCGCGAACTCGGAGAGCCGGGAGAAGATGCTCGCCATCAGCCGGACGCTCGCTCGGGCCCCCAGCGTGATCAGCGCCGTCCAGTCCTCGGATCCCACCCGGGAGCTGCGGCCGGTGGCGAGGGCGGTGCAGCGGGACACCGGAGCCAGTTTCGTCGTGTTCATGAGCCCGGGCGGGATCCGCTACACGCATCCGAACCCGGCCCAGATCGGGCGGCACTTCGTCGGCAACATCGGACCGGCCCAGCGCGGAGAGGCGCTGACCGAGACCTACCGCGGCACGCTGGGCGAATCCGTGCGTGCTGTGGTGCCGATCAAGGACGACGGCCGGGTGGTGGGCCTGGTCTCGGCAGGGGTGCTGCTCCGGCAGATCAGTACCGAGGCGTCGCGCCAGATCCCGATCCTGGTGGGGCTGGCTGTGGCGGCGCTGGCGATCGGTGCCGCGGGCTCGTTCCTGCTGGCGCGCCGGGTGCGCCGTCAGACGCTGGGTCTGGATCCGGCCGAGATCGCGCGGCAGTACCAGCACCACGACGCGGTGCTGCACTCCGTGCGTGAAGGCGTTCTGCTCGTGGACGACGACCGGCGGCTGACGCTGGCCAACGACGAGGCCCGCCGTCTGCTGCAGCTGCCGTCGGACGCCGAGGGCAAACGGGTGGACGAGCTGGATCTGCCCCCGTACAGCACGGCGCTGCTGGCCTCGGGGCGCGAGGCCACCGACGAGATGATCACGGTCGGGGACCGGCTGCTCGCGGTCAACCAGCGGCGCACCGACGGGTACGGCGTCCCCGCCGGCACCGTGGCGACGCTGCGCGACTCCACCGAGCTGCGGGCCCTGACCGGCAAGGCCGAGACCGCGCGGAAGCGGCTGAAACTGCTCTACGACGCCGCCGCGGACATCGCCACCACCCTGGACGTGACCCGGACGGCGGAGGAGCTGGTGCGGGTGGTGGTGCCCCGGCTCGCCGACTTCGCCAGCGTCGATCTGGCGGAGCCCGTGCTCCGCGGTGAGGAACCGGTCATGGCCCACGGGCTGGTTCCGGTGCGCCGGGCCGCGGTCCACGGCATCCGCGAGGACCACCCCCTCTTCCCGGTAGGGACCGAGCTCACCCTGCCGCCGAGCACGCCGCAGGCCGCGGTGCTCGGCGGAGCGCCGGGCGTTCTCATGGGGGATCTGCGCGCTGCCTCCCGGTCCTGGATGGCGGTGGACCAGGAGCAGGCGCAGCGTGCCATCGACTACGGGATCCACTCCCTGATCCTCGTCCCGCTGCGTGCCCGGGGAGTGCTGATGGGCATGGTCAACCTCTGGCGGGCCGGTGACTCCGAACCGTTCGGCCAGGAGGACCTCTTCCTCGCCCAGGAACTCGTCGCCCGGGCGGCCCTGGGCGTGGACAACGCCCGCCGCTACACCCGTGAGCACGCCACCGCGGTGACGCTCCAGGAGAACCTGCTTCCCGGCGCCCACGTCACCCACAACGCCCTGGAGGTGGCGCACCGGTATCTGCCGGCGCAGGCCGTGGTGGGCGGGGACTGGTTCGATGTGCTGCCGCTGACGGGATTCCGGGTCGCGCTGGTGGTGGGGGATGTCGTGGGCCACGGCCTCCAGGCCACGGCCACCATGGGCCGGCTGCGCGCGGCCATCCACACCCTCTCCGACCTGGATCTGCCGCCCGACGAACTGCTGGCACGGGTGGACGAGTTGGTCAGCCGTATCGATGTGGAGGAGACGGGCCCGGACCGGACGCCGGTGGCCGGGGCCACCTGTCTGTACGCGGTCTACGACCCGGTCGGCGGACACTGCACACTGGTCCGCGCCGGGCATCTGCCGCCCGCGCTGGTCACCCCGGACGGGGCCGTGGAGTTCCTGGACCTGCCGCCCGGTCCGCCGCTCGGAGTGGGAGGGATGCGGTTCGAGGCGGTCGAGCGGCAGCTTCCCGAGGGCAGTCGTCTGGTCCTGTACACCAACGGCCTCGTCGAGGACCGCAGTCGGGACGTCGACGCCGGAATCGAGCTTCTGCGCGGGGCCCTCGCCGGCAGCGGTCCGACACCGGAGCAGACCTGCACAGAGGTGCTCAAGACGGTGCTGCCCACACACCCGTCCGACGATGTCGCCCTGCTGGTGGCCCGCACCCGGACGTTCCGTTCCGACCAGGTCGCGCAGTGGGACGTCGAGCACGATCCGACCGCGGTGGGGCAGGTGCGCACCGCGGCCACCGAGCAACTCGCGGAGTGGGGGCTGGAGGAGACGGCGTTCACCACCGAACTGCTGCTCAGCGAACTGGTCACCAACGCCATCCGCTACGGCACCCCGCCCGTCCGGGTCCGGCTGATCCGGGACCACAGCCTCTTCTGCGAGGTCTACGACGCCAGCAGCACCTCGCCTCATATGCGGTACGCGGCCGAGACGGACGAGGGCGGGCGCGGCATCTTCCTCGTCGCCCAGCTGGCCGAACGGTGGGGCACGCGCTACACGCCCGCGGGGAAAATCATCTGGGCGGAGCAGGTCCTCCCCTGAAGCCGCCGCTCAGGCGGGGCGAGTAGCGTGACGCCATGCGGTGGTTGAGGTTCGGGGTTTTCGCCGACGACGAGGGCGTTCAGTTCGTCGAGGACGTCATCCGGCGGGAGGCGGCGGTCCGGCGCGCGACGGTGGACGACCTGCGCGCTCTGAGCGGCGATCTCGGCGGCGGCGTCAGCGCGGAGGAGCTGTACGGCGACCTGCGCGAGCAGTGGACGATCGAGCACCCGGGGCAGGACGCGGGGGCGCGGCGGCCGGTGGAGGTGGCGGTGCGGGTGAAGTGTTCCCTGCGGGTCTGGCGGGCGCTGCGCAAGGGAGTCCTCCGCGGCCTGTGCCCGGAAGGCGACGCTCCGCATGTCTGCCGGGTGCCGTGGGCGGCGCGATAGGACGAGCCCCGAAGGGGCGCGGGGAACTGCGCGATCAGCCACAACCCGCCCGCAGCCTGCGGGCGGCGGGCAGGGGCACCCCCTGGCCGGAACACGGGAGGGCCGCGCAAGATCCGCCGGGCAAGCCTTGGCGGCGCGGCAATCCATAGTGGCGCGGCGATTACTTTTCGCGGGCTCGCCGGTCTGTCCTGCTGAACGTCACCGATGACGAGGAGGCAGCCATGACCGAGCTCGAGACGCGCACGCTGGAGGTTCCCGGCGCCACGCTCCAGTACGACATCCGGGGCGAGCTGAAGGACGCCGGGGCGGACGGCAGCCCCGTGCTGATGCTGGTCGGTTCGCCGATGACCGCCGACGGGTTCGGCACGCTCGGGTCGTACTTCACCGACCGCACCGTGGTCACCTACGACCCGCGCGGGGTCGGCCGCAGCGTACGTACCGACGGGGCCGCGGAGCATCTGCCGGAGGAGCACGCCGACGATCTGCGGCGGGTGATCGAGGACCTGGACGCCGGTCCCGTGGAGCTGTTCGGCAGCAGCGGCGGCGCGGTGAACGGGCTCGCCCTGGTGGCGGCTCACCCTGGACTGGTGCGGACGTTCGTCGCTCATGAGCCGCCGACGGCGCAGGTGCTGCCGGACCGCGAGGAGGCGCTGGCGGTCTGCGTGGACATCTACGACACCTACCAACGCAGCGGAATGGGCCCCGGGATGGCCAAGTTCATAGCGGTGACCAGCAGAAAGGGGCCGTTTCCTGCGAACTGGGCCGAGGAGCCCTCGCCCGACCCGGCCGACTTCGGGCTGCCGACCGAGGACGACGGCTCCCGCGACGACCCCCTGATGCGGCAGAACATCCGCGGCTGCACCGGCTACCGGCCCGACTTCGACGCACTCCGCGCCGCTTCGACCCGTATCGTTGTCGCGGCCGGCAAGGAGTCCGGGGGACAGCTGGCGGCCCGCGCCGCGGCGTCGATCGCCGACCGGCTCGGCATCGCGCTGACCGTTTTCCCGAGCCACCATGCGGGCTTCCTCGGCGGCGAGTTCGGCCAGCAGGGCGAGCCGGAGGCGTTCGCGGCTGCGCTGCGCGAGGTGCTGTCCGCCGACTGAGTTCCGGTACGCCCTTTCCCGTACCCCGCCCGTACAACTGTTCCCGTATTCTGGGCGCATGTACGGCGATGGACCGATACGGAGCCGGACGCCGCGAGCGGACAGGGTTGATGTCGATGTGGTCACCGCTGTGCACGCCGCGTACGCCTCTTTCCTCCCCAACCTGTGGAAGTCGCTCCGGGAGCAGACACATCCCCGCTGGACCTGGTGGGTCGAGATCGACGGCGCCGCCGACGAGGTCACCGAGGTACTGACGGGATGCGGCGCGGTGTTGGACCCCCGGGTGCGCATCGGTGCGCACGGGGGCGCAGCCCTCGGCCCCGCGATCGTCCGCAACCTCGCCCTCCACCGGGGGCAGGCCCCTTACGTCCAGACGGCCGACGCCGACGACGAGTTGGAACCCGAAGCCCTCACCCGGCTCGTCGCCGCGCTCGCCGAGCACCCCGGTGCCGGCTTCGCGCTGGGCCAGGCCAGGGATCTGCTGCCGGACGGCCGACTCCGTGAGGTCCCCCTCCCGCTGGCACCCGGCCCGCTGGAACGCGGCACGCTCGCCGCGCACTGGGTCACCACCGAGGACACCTATCTGCTTCCCGCGGTCCCCGCCGCTGCCCTGTACATCCGCGATCTGGTGACCGTGCTCGGCGGCTGGCAGGCGGCCGCGGGGATGGAGGACACCGCATTGCTGATGGCCGCCTCCGCCGCGACGCCCGGTGTGCTCATCCCGCAGGCCACTCTCCGGTACCGCAGGCATGCGGAGCAGCGCTCGAGGCACGCCCGGAGCTCCGCCGTCGAGGGGCCCCAGGTCCGCGGCGTGCGCAGCCGGGTGGCCGGACTGCTGGCCCTGCCGCCGTGGGAGGCCGGGTGACGGGCGGAGCACTCCCGGCTGTCTGGCTCCCGGCTGTCCGGCTCCCCGCTTTTCGCTGCCGACCCGCTCAACCGTCCGGCAGCGCCGATCCGTTCAGCCAGGCCGGGAGCGGCCGGTAGACCGTCAGCGTGCCGGCGGACTTGTCGAGGAGCAGGGCAGGCGCGGAGGGCGCCGTCTCGCCGTCGTACGAGCACAGGGTGCCCTCCGGTATCCCGGCGAGGTGCAGTCGGCGTCCACGCGCTGCGGCGTGCACCGGGGAGCGGTGCAGTACGCCGGCGAGCGCGGAGGCCACCAGGCGGGTGCGGGCCCAGCGGCCGGCGCGGACGAGGTGGATGTCCAGCATGCCGTCGGAGAGGTTGAAGCGCCGCGCCCCGCCGGGGCCGCCGCCGACGGTGTGGTACGAGCAGTTGCCGACGAACAGCAGCCACAGCGACCGCCGTCGGCCGTTCACCCGTACCTCGAACGGGCGCGAGTGGCGCAGTACGTGCACCGCGGCGACCAGCCCGGCCGCCCACGGTCCGATCCGGTCTCGCCAGCGGTCCCGTACCTCGACCAGGTCGCCGTAGGCGCCCAGGCTGAAGGTGTTGACGAAGTAGCCCGGTTCGGACGGAGTGGCACCCTCCGCCTGTCGCCGCGACCCGCGCGGTGGGGCGAAGCGGACCATGTCCACGGCGATGGCGTGCCCGGAGGCGAGCGCGTCGGCCAGATCGGCGCAGCGGCCGATACCCAGGTCGAGGGCGAGGTGGTTGTGGGTGCCACCGGGCAGCACCGCGAGCGGCACCCCGTAGCGGAGTGCGGCGCGTGCCCCCGCGTTGACCGTGCCGTCGCCGCCGAACACCCCCAGCGCGCCGCCCTCTTCGGCTGCCCGCCGCGCCTCGTCGGCCAGCAGCTCGGTCAGCGGCCCCGCGTCCGGGTCCCAGTGGACGACGCGGGCCGCGGGCAGCGCCTCGCCGATCTCGCGGGCGGCCGATGCCGAGCCCGAGCCCGGATTGACCACCACCGACAGACCGCGCCCCTCCGGCAGCGCCGGGGCCGCCACCAGGGGCTGCGCGGGCGGTACCGGACGCCGCGCGTCCAGTACTGCGCGTACCCCGAAGGCGGCGGCGGTGCCGAGCGCGGAGCCCACCAGGACGTCGCTCGGGTAGTGGACGCCGGTGTAGACGCGGGAGAACGCGACCGAGGCGGCCACCGGCGCCACCGCCACGCCCCAGCCGCGCGATTCGAGTGCCACCGCGGTGGCGAAGGCGGCGGCCGACGCCGAGTGCCCGGAGGGGAAGGAGGTGCTGGTCGGCAGCCGTTTGAGCCGCCGGATCACCGGTACGTCGTCCAGCACCGGGCGGGTGCGGCCGAACGCGCCCTTGCCGACGGTGTTGACCACCGCCGAGGTCACCGCGATGGAGGCCAGCCCGCGCAGGGCACCCCGCCGGGCGCGGGGTCCGCCCACCCCGGAGAGCACGATGGCCGCCGCCGTGCCCAGCCACAGCTTGCTGTGGTCGGCGGTGCGGCTCAGCCGTGGCAGTACGCCCTCGCCGCGCGGCCAGTGGCGCAGGGCAACGGTGCGGAAGAGGGTGCGATCCCAGGCGCTGAGGGTCCGGATGACGGTGCCGCGTACCCCTTCGGCACCGGCGCTCACGCTCCCGCTCGCTCCCCGGTGTGTCTCCATCGGTGGTGCCCCCTCGCTCCCGTCGCATCCGTCGTACGTCACGGGCGGAGTGCCCAATGCCGGACGGGACACACCGGAGTCAGCCCGAGGAGCGACGGGAGCGTCGCGGATCAGCCAGCGCGTGCACCATGACGACCAGCAGCGGGACGGCCGCGCCGAGGGCCAGGCCCGCGAGTACGTCGGTGGGCCAGTGCACGCCGAGATAGACCCGGCCGGCCCCGGCCAGCAGACACAGCACTGCCGTACCGGTCCACAGCAGGATCCGCGCCGCACGGGAGGCCATCCTGACGGCGAACACATAGGCGAGGACGAGCAGAACGGCGGTGGCGATCACCGTGTGCCGGGAGGGGTAGCAAAAGCCGTCCTCCTGGACCTCCCACAGCTTTGCGGGCGGCCGGCTGCGGTCCGCCAAGTGCTTGGCGGCCGTCGCCACCACGAGTGCCAGCCCGGAGGCGGCGCCGACCAGCACCAACGGCCACCAGGACCGGTCCCGCCAGGCAGGCCACAGCGCCAGCAGCGCCGCACCGATGAGCAGCGGAGTCTGCGAGGCATGCGTGAGGTGTCGCACCGGCCCGTTCAGCACGTCCTGCCGGTGCCCCACGACTTCGGTCAGCACCGTCCAGTCGAGGAGGCCCGTGCCCCTCCCGAGCACCAGGTACGTGGTGGCCGCGAACAGCAGCAGGCTGGCCAGCAGCCCGGCCCCCAGCGGCAGCAGCCGGGCCCGCCGGGAGGGCCCGTCGTGCCCGGGGAGCCGCCGGGTCGCGCTCCCCGCGGGCACCGGCACCTTGACCGGCGCCAGGTGCTTGAGCAGCCCGCGGGGGTCGACGGTGTCGGGGGGCCCGCCGATTGCGGTGGCTTCGGACGATTCCAGGGGCAACTGGCCGCTCATCGGTGGGCTCCTCCTTGTGGGCCGCTGAGGGCACGTAGCCCTCAGTAGAGCGGCAGCCGACCACGGGTGCGAGCGGGGAGCCGCCGGCCGGGTGGCCGTCTCAGGGCTTGACGGCGTGCAGGACCCGCATCCCGCGGGGGCCGGTCTCGTGATGGCGGGCCCGGAGGCCGACCTCGGCACACTGCTCCTCCAGCAGGCCCGCCGTCAGCCGCAGCTTGGGGTACGCGCTGGTCTCCAGGTGCCAGCCCGCACCGTCGCGGGTGTGCAGCAGGTCGTGGACGAGGAGGGTGTCCTCGTCCACGTACTCCAGGAAGCAGGTGAGGATCCGGTCCTGGGTGCTGCGTACCGGAAGGAAGCGGTCCGTGCCCCGTGCCACCTTTTCCTGCTCGCGGTAGGTGGCGACGAAGCTGCCGCCCTGGGCGAGTACGCCGGAGATCTCGACCAGCAGCGCCAGGACGTCCGAACGGTGGGGCAGGTGCGGAAGGGTGTCGCCCAGACACAGCACGACCTCGGCGGAGCCGGAAGCGACGGTGCGGGGGTAGCTGCGGATGTCGTCCCGCACCGGCCGTACCGCCTCCGCAGCGCCGGTCTCCGCGGCGTGCCGCACGAGTTCGTCGAGCAGCTCCTCGCTGGTGTCGACGGCCGCCACGTCGGTGAAGCCGAGACGTGCCAGCGCGAGGGCGCCGGGCCCCGGACCGGCGCCGAGGTCGATCGCGAAGGAGCCGGCGCCCGGCTGCTCCCGCGGCAGGCCGAGCCCGCGCAGGAGATCGAGCTGCGCGCTCACCGCGGCCTCCAGGTCACCGCCGAGCATCCAGGTGTAGTGCGGGGCGAGGAGGGAGGCGTAGTGGGCCTCGTACTGGGCTGCGCCCTTGGTCCTGCCGGCGCCGGTTGCGGCTGTCATGGGCGGTCCTCTCCTTCTGCGGATCCTTCTGCGGGCTCTTGCGCGGGCTCTTGCGCGGACGGGCCCGGTGCGGGGTGGAGGCCCGCCACCGCGGACTGCCCGGTGCGGACCCAGGCGGCGAGATCGGCGAGATAGACGTTGCTCAACGACGCCTCCAGCGCGCGGCCGAGCGCGGCCCGGTAGGTCGGCGTGGTGTCGGCGTACCACCGGCGCCCCAGCGGGGTGATCCGGGCGGCAACGGCCCGTCTGTCGCCGGGTGCCGCGGCGCGCTCCGCCAGCCCGCGTCCCTCCAGCCGTGCGACGAGCCGCGTCACGCTGCTGTCCTTGAGCCCGATCCGGTCGGCCAGCTCCCCCATGCGCAGAGCGGTCGCCTTTTCCCCCTCGGCTTCTTGGCCTTCGGTTTCTCCGCTCCCGGTTTCTTCACTCCCGGTTTCGGCGTCGGCGCGGCTGAGGGCGCACAGTGCCCGGTACTCGGACAACGGGAGGCCGTGGCGGCGCGAGAGGGTCTCGTCCAGCTCGCGTTCGACCCGCCCCAGCAGCCGTACGGCCATGCACCAGCGGTCGTCCTCGGCGTCGTCCGCCGGACGCGACGGCTCTTCCCCGTCCTCTGTCGTGATCGTCACGTCCGGAGAATAGAGGGAAATTATCTGCTTGTACAAGCAAATACATTCTGCCGCAGTCGGCCACCACCTCGATGTCCGGGGCCGTCCCCCGGAGGGCGCGGTCAGTCGCTGGTGTGGATGACCTCGAGGATGTCGATCACGGACAGCATCGTTGCTCTGGGCGGGATGTCCTCGCTGGGGCTCTTGTCGCCGTAGGCGAGGGAGGGCGGGACCGAGACCTCCAGACGGGAGCCCGCCCGTCGGCCGGTGAGGGCCGCGTCCCAGCCCTTGATGACCTGGCTGACGCCGACTTGGAGGACGAACGTCTCCTTGCGGTCGAAGGAGCTGTCCACGGTCTTGGCCCTGGTCCACTCCTGCATGACGTAGTGGCACTTCACATGGTCGCCGCCCCGCACTTTCTGGCCTGAGCCCTGGATCAGCGTACGGACGACCAGGTCCTTCGGCGGGGCTCCGCGCTCCTTCTCCACTGTCGGCCGGTGCCCCAGTTTCTTCCCGGAGACGACTTTCGGCAGCGGCCCGCTGCCCCGGCCATCGCTGCGGGCGGCGTCGTCGGCGGGGGCGTCGCCCTTGCCCCCGGGCCCCCTGTCGTCCGCGTTGTTGTCCTTGCCCTCGCTCCTGCCCCCGTTCAGGATTTCGAGGGCTCCGAGTGTCCCGCCGGTCCCGAGCGCGGCGACTCCGCCCACGGTCAGCGCCACCAGCGAACGGCGGCTGAGGCGGCGCTTGGGGGCCTCGCCCGGCGCGCCCGGCGGCTGCGGGGCGATGGGGGGCGTGCCGTACGCGGGGGGCATCGGGGGCGCGGCGGCCCCCGGCGACGGTGGCCGGCCGTCCGCGCCAAGCGGCGGTCCGAAGGCGCCCCGGGGTGTGGCGAGCGCGTTCCGCGGATCGTCGGGCTGCCGTGGGACGGCGGCGCCCTGCGGATCGTCCAGCCGCTGTGGCTCCAGCCGTGTCGGCAGCGCCACCATGGTGGAGATCTCAGGCGGCAGCCAGCGCCGTTCGCCGACCGTGCGCGGGACGGCGAACTCGGCGCGCAGCGCGGCGACCGTCGGCCGCTGCTCCGGATCCTTGGCCAGACAGCGCGCGAGAGCGTCGCGCAGCCCGTCCGGCACGCCGTCCAGCCGCGGCTCGTCCTCCAGCACGCGGTACATCAGCGACATGGGGTCGCCGGCCCCGAACGGGCCTTCGCCGGTGGCGGCGTACACGAGAGTCGCGCCGAGTGCGAACACATCCGTGTGCGGGCCCAGGGAGGTGCCCCGCAACTGTTCGGGTGCCATATAGCCGGGGGTTCCGGGGGCCTGCCCGGTGCGGGTGAGCTGCGACTGCTCGGAGGAGTGGGAGATGCCGAAGTCGATGACGCGCGGCCCGTCGTCGGCGAGCAGCACGTTGGCGGGCTTCAGGTCGCGGTGGGTGAGCCCGGCGGCGTGGATCGCCTCCAGGGCCCCAGCGATCCCGGCCAGCAGCGCACGCAGCGAACTCTCCGGCAGCACCCCGCTGGTGGCCACCGCGTCCGCGAGCGAGGCCGCGGGTATGTACGCCGTGGCCAGCCATGGACGGCGGGCCTCCGGGTCGGCCCCGAGGACCTCGGCCGTGAACCGGCCGTCCACCTTCCCCGCGGCCTGCACCTCGCGCGCGAACCGCCGCCGGAACCCCGCGTCGTCCGCGAACTCCCCCCGCGCCACCTTGATCGCGGCCGGTCGGCCGTCCCGCCCCGGCCTGCCGAGGAACACCTCCCCCATGCCCCCGCTGCCGAGCCGCCCCAGCAACTCGTACGGGCCGATCGCATAAGGATCGCCAGCCTCCAGCGGCTTCATCCCGCCCTGCCCCTCCCTGCCGTCCGGCCATCCGCTTGCACCGGGCGAGCGTACGGGGTCCAACGCGTGGGGGCCCAGCCTTGGGCCCCCACCCCCACGCAGCCGGAGGAGGGGCCAGAAGGGCTGGGCCTTCAGGCATTGGGGGCGGCGTGAACCCATTGGGCGGCGGCGCCGTGAACTTTTGCGGCGGGGCCGTCATCAGACATCGGTGTCGTCCGGACCCGGAGGGCTCGGCCCCACGACGAACTCCAACCCGCAGATTCGGAGCACCTTCCCATGGCCGCAAGAACGCTGACCGTCCGCAAAGCCGTCATAGCCGTCGCCGCCGGTGGCACCCTTCTGGCCGCCTCCCCACTGGTCGCGCGGGCGATCACATCCGAGGACCCGGCACCGACCGTGGCCGCGAAGGGCGCCACGCTGGTGGACGCCAAGAACGGCAAGTCGCTCTACGGCAAGGACGTGAACAAGGCCCGTCCGATTGCCAGCACGGCAAAGATCATGGTCGCGTCGGTGGTCCTGGACACCCGCAATGTCGACCTGGAGCGCAAGGTTGCGGTCCGGCAGCAGTACCGCGACTACGTCACCGAGCACCACGCCAGCACGGCGGACCTCCAGACCGGTGACAAGGTCTCCGTCCGCCAGCTCCTCTACGCCTCCCTGCTGCCCTCCGGCGCGGACGCCGCCTACGCCTTGGCCGACACCTTCGGCACCGGCGACACTCCCACCGAACGGGTCAGGTCCTTCGTCGGGAAGATGAACGTCAAGGCCAGGCAACTGCACCTGAGGAAGACCCGGTTCGGGACGTTCGACGGTTCCTCCAAGGATTTCAGCACCCCGGCCGAACTGGCGAAGCTGACCCGGCACGCCCTGCACCACGACACCTTCCGCCAGATTGTCCGGACCAAGAAGTACAAGGCCGAAGCCCCGGCCGCCAACGGCCGGACCCGGTACTACACCTGGACCAATACCAACCAGCTCCTGGGCGCCTACGACGGCGCGATCGGCCTCAAGACCGGCACCACCAGCAAGGCCGGCAAGTGCCTGGTCTTCGCGGCCACCCGCGACGGCAAGACCCTCGTGGGCACCGTCCTCAACAGCAAGGACCGGTACAAGGACGCGGCCAAGCTGCTGGACCACGGCTTCGGCTCCGACAGCGCCAAGGACCTCAAGATCCGCGAACTCCCCACAGGCTCCCAGGACGACTGACGTTCCAGACTGACGTTCCACCGCAGGCCAGCGGGACCTCACAACGGCGAGGGCCCCGACCGGCGGCGGTCGGGGCCCTGCCCTCAGCTTGCTGAGACCGGACGTCCTGCTCGGACGCTGACGATCAGCTCAGGTCGAACCGGTCGAGGTTCATCACCTTGTCCCACGCCGCGACGAAGTCGTTCACGAACTTCTCCTTCGCGTCGTCGCTCGCGTACACCTCGGCGAGTGCGCGCAGCTCGGAGTTGGAGCCGAAGACGAGGTCGGCACGGCTGCCGGTCCACTTGACCTCGCCGGTGGCGGCGTCGCGGCCCTCGAAGGTGTTCTCGTCCTCGGACGTCGCCTTCCACGTCGTGCCCAGGTCGAGCAGGTTGACGAAGAAGTCGTTGGTCAGCCGGCCCGGGGTATCGGTGAAGACGCCGAGCTTCGACTGGTCGTGGTTCGCGCCCAGCACGCGCAGACCACCGACGAGGGCCGTCGTCTCGGGGGCGCTGAGCGTGAGCAGGTTCGCCTTGTCCAGCAGCAGGTACTCGCCCGGCAGCCGGTTGCCCTTGCCGATGTAGTTGCGGAACCCGTCGGCGGTCGGCTCCAGCGCGGCGAACGACTCCGCGTCGGTGTGCTCATCCGTCGCGTCGACACGGCCCGGGGTGAACGGAACCTCGACGTCGTAGCCGGCGTCCTTGGCCGCCTTCTCGACGGCGGCGGCGCCGCCGAGCACGATCAGGTCGGCCAGCGAGACCTTCTTGGCCCCGGAGTTGAACTCCTGCTGGATGCCCTCCAGGGTGCGCAGCACCGTCGCCAGCTCGTCGGGGTTGTTGACCTCCCAGCCCCGCTGCGGCTCCAGGCGGATGCGGGCGCCGTTGGCGCCGCCGCGCTTGTCGCTGCCGCGGAAGGTCGAGGCCGACGCCCACGCGGTGGTGACCAGCTGCGAGACGGACAGACCCGAGTCGAGGAGCTTGGCCTTGAGCGCCGCGATGTCCCCGGCGTCGATGACCTCGCCCTCTGCCTCGGGCAGCGGGTCCTGCCACAGCAGGGTCTCCTCCGGGACCTCCGGGCCGAGGTACAGCGACTTCGGGCCCATGTCGCGGTGGGTGAGCTTGTACCAGGCCCGGGCGAAGGCGTCCGCGAACTCCTCGGGGTTCTCGTAGAAGCGGCGGGAGATCTGCTCGTAGACCGGGTCGAAGCGCAGCGACAGGTCGGTGGTGAGCATCATCGGGAGCTTCGTCTTCGACGCGTCGTGGGCGTCGGGGATGATCGCCTCGGCGTTCTTCGCCACCCACTGGTTCGCGCCGGCCGGGCTCTGGGTGAGCTCGTACTCGTACTCGAAGAGGTTCTTGAAGAAGTTGTTGCTCCACTGCGTGGGCGTCTCCGTCCACGTCACCTCCAGGCCGGAGGTGATGGCGTCGCCGCCCTTACCGGTGCCGTGGGTGCTCTTCCAGCCCAGGCCCTGCTCCTCCATGGAGGCGGCCTCGGGGTCGGCGCCGACGGCGTCCGCCGGGCCCGCGCCGTGGGTCTTGCCGAAGGTGTGGCCGCCTGCGATCAGGGCGACCGTCTCCTCGTCGTTCATCGCCATCCGGCGGAACGTCTCGCGGATGTCACGGGCCGCGGCGAGCGGGTCCGGGTTGCCGTTCGGGCCCTCCGGGTTGACGTAGATGAGACCCATCTGGACCGCGCCGAGCGGGTTCTCCAGCTCACGGTCGCCGCTGTAGCGGTCGTCGCCGAGCCAGGTGGTCTCGGGGCCCCAGTAGACGTCCTCCTCGGCCTCCCAGACATCCTCGCGGCCGCCGCCGAAGCCGAACGTCTGGAAGCCCATCTGCTCCAGCGCGACGTTGCCGGTGAGGATCATGAGGTCGGCCCAGGAGATGCTCTGGCCGTACTTCTTCTTGACCGGCCACAGCAGACGGCGGGCCTTGTCGAGGTTGCCGTTGTCCGGCCAGCTGTTGAGCGGGGCGAAGCGCTGCTGGCCGGCGCCTGCACCGCCGCGGCCGTCGCTGATCCGGTAGGTGCCGGCGCTGTGCCAGGCCATACGGATCATCAGCGGGCCGTAGTGGCCGAAGTCGGCGGGCCACCAGTCCTGCGAGGTCGTGAGCACCTCGGCGATGTCACGTTTCACGGCCGCGAGGTCGAGGGCCTGGAACGCCTCGGCGTAGTCGAACTCCTCACCGAGGGGGTTGGCCACCTCGGGGTTCTTGGCAAGGATCTTCAGGTTGAGCCGCTCCGGCCACCACTGGCGGTTTCCGCCACCTTGGGTCGGGTGCAGGGCACGTCCGTGCGCGACCGGGCAGCCGCCGCTTGTGTCCTCCGTCTTCGCGTCTACGACGATCGCCTCATGGTTCTCAGACATGGGAATCCTTCCGGACTGGGCGGATCACGGTGCTCAGGGAATGCCGGTACTGGAACAGCCGGGGCACAGGCTCCGGCGAAGACCGTCGCCTCGTCGATGAAGACCGTCGCCTCGTCGACCGGATTGCGAAATGTGATCGGGCCCACCTGCTGAACCATCACGATGTTTCCTGCTGTGTCCTGCCCCTTGGCTGTCGCTGGAACCGATCCTACGATGGACGAAATCCAAGTCAATACGGAAACCAGGCCCGTAAGATTTTCGTTCGGCAGACATGGTTAGGCTGGTGGTCATGAGTGACCTGCTGGAACGGCTTCGCGGACGTGGCTGGCGGATGACCGCCCAGCGCCGGGTGGTCGCCGAGGTGCTCGACGGCGAGCACGTCCACCTCACCGCGGACGAGGTGTTCGCGCGCGCCACCGCCCGGCTGCCGGAGATCTCCCGCGCGACCGTCTACAACGCCCTCGGTGAGCTGGTCTCCCTGGGCGAAGTGCTCGAGGTGGCCACCGACGACCGCGCCAAGCGCTACGACCCGAACGCCCACCGGCCTCACCACCACCTGCTCTGCTCGCGCTGCGGCACCATCCGTGACGTACACCCTGTCGGCGATCCACTGACAGATCTGCCCGCCTCCGAGCGGTTCGGTTTCACCGTCTCCGCCGTCGAGGTGACCTACCGGGGCCTGTGCCCCGACTGCACCGGCCACTGAATCTGCCCCTGATCATCTGCGCCCCGGTCTCCTGGGCCGAGTTGCTCAGTCATGGCTTCTCGTAGCTCAGGCCCAGCATGTGGCAGATGTCGCGCAGGCACTCCTCGAAAACCGGAGTGAGATCCGAGTAGGCGAAGTCGAGTTGGTGCAGCGCTTCCAGGCACAGCAGACCGTGCAGCTTGATCCAGCAGGACAGAAACACATGCGCGGCTTCCGGCGGCAGCGGAGTCGCTGTCGAGGTCACGTACTGGCGCAGTTGCTCACGCAGGGACGGCGCCAGGTCGTCGAGGTCCGGCACCGCGAACGGTTGTGTCTCCCACAAGGCGGTGACCTCGGCCAGGAAGATCTGCTCGAAGTGGCGCCCGGCCTGGTGCCGGGGCGAGTCGGGCTCCCTGTTCGGCGGTGCCACCGGGCTGGCAAATATCCAGCGGCACTCGGCGGGGTGTGACCTCGCCCAGCCGTGCATCGCGCGGCAGATGGCCAGGAGCCGCCGCGCGGGCGGGTCGGCGGAGGTGGCCTCGCGTGCGGCTTCCATCTCCTCGGCCAGTTCCTGGAAGAAGTCCGAGGTGATGGCTCCGACCAGTTCGTCGTGGCCGGAGAAGTAGTGGTACAGAGCGGGGCCGCTCATCCCCATCTCCCTGGCGACCGCGTTGATCGTCACCGCGGCTGCCCCGCGTTCGATCAGCAGTCGGCGCGCGACTGTGCGGATCTCGGCCACGGTGGCCTGTCGCTGTCTGCTCCGGCGGGCACTGGTCTGTGCGGCCATCGTTCTCCTTCGTCTCCTCCGTCGCTCGGCAGGTTTGACACCCTAGAGCATCTATGTTTCCTTACGGCTTCTAGATTTACTTAGAGGCCATAAGGGAAGGGAGAGAGATGGCTCGGACGTCGCACGCCCGGAAAGCGGTCGTGATCGGTGGCGGTATCGGCGGGCTCGCAGCCGCGCTGGCGCTGCACCAGCGCGGCTGGCGCATCGAAGTCCTGGAGCGGGCCCCTCGGTTCACCGAGGTCGGCGCGGGCCTGGCGATTCAGCCCAACGCCCTGCGCGCACTGGACGCGCTGGGGCTCGGTACGCCCATCCGGGCCGGCGCCTTGGCAGGCCCGCCCCGCGGGATCAGGGCCGCGAGCGGGAAGTGGCTCGTCCGTAACGACACGGACGAACTGGAACGCCGCTATGGCCGGTGGGTCATGCTGCCGCGCGCCGAACTGCTCGCCCAGCTGCGGACCGCGCTGCCTCCCGAGGCGCTCCGGCCCGGTATCGAGGTACGAGAGGTGCGCGGCGACGGCACCGTCACACACACCGAGGGCAGCTCCGCGGCAGACCTCGTCGTGGGCGCGGACGGATTGCACAGCATCACACGTCGGTCGGTGTGGCCTGACGCATCCGGGCCCCGCTATGCCGGCTACGGCACCTGGCGCCTCATCGTCAAGCCCAGAGCTTTCGAAGGCAGCGTCGAAACCTGGGGCCGAGGGGTGCGTGTCGGCTACGCGCCGCTGCCGGACGGACGGGTCTATTGCTACGTCATGGTCACCGCGGCGGAAGGCGTTCGTGGCCGCCTCCCCGAACTGCGTCGGCGCCTGTCGGACTGGCACGACCCGATACCGGCGCTTCTCGACGACGCGGACGAGGACAGTGCCCTGTACCACGACACCTGTCAGCTGCCGGACCTGCACACGTACGTCAGCGGCAAGGTCGCGCTGGTCGGCGACGCCGCACACGCGATGACGCCCGACCTCGGACAAGGCGCGTGCCAGGCACTGGAGGACGCGGTCGTGCTGGCGAGGGCGATGGAGCAGGTCACCGTGGCCGAAGGGCTGGCGGCCTACGACCGTGCTCGCCGACCGCGGACCCAGATGATTGCCCGCCGCTCACGCCGGATCGGGGCGATGGCGCATCGATCCGGCCCGGCGCTCACCCCGGCGCGCAACGCATTCATGCGCATGACGCCACGTTCCGCGTTCGCCCGGTCGCTCGCTCCGGTCATCGGCTGGACGCTCTGATCCCCGGTGGCGGCAGACGCTCAACGCCGTCCCGCGGCTCGCGGAGCAGCCGAGTGCCGTCAGGGTGGGCCGGCGGATGGTTCGGCGTGCAGCGGCTGTTCGGCCCAGATGGTCTTGCCGGTGGGAGTCTGGCGGCTGCCCCAGCACTCGGAGAGCTGGGCGACGAGCAGCAGCCCGCGCCCGCCCTCGTCGAAGACGCGGGCCCGGCGCAGATGCGGCGCGGTGCTGCTGCCATCGGACACCTCGCAGATGAGGGTCGAGTCGCGGATCAGCCGCAGTGTGACGGGGGCTGTGCCGTACCGGAGGGCGTTGGTGACCAGCTCGCTGACGATCAGTTCGGTGGCGAACGCCGCCTCCGTCAGCGCCCAGGCGGCCAACTGTTCGGCAGCCATCTTGCGGGCCTGGGCCACGGCCGAAGGGTGCTGCTCCAGCTCCCAGGTGCGTACATTTCCGGTGTCGAGCGCGGATGTCCGGGCCAGCATCAGCACGATGTCGTCGGCGGGACGGCCCCTCAGCACCGTGCTCAGCACCTGGTCACAGGTTTCCTCCAGGGTGTCGGCCGGGCTGCTCAACGCCTGGCGCAGCAGGGCGAGCCCGGTCTCGACGTCGTGGTCGGCGGCCTCGACCAGGCCGTCGGTGTAGAAGGCCAGCAGGCTGCCCTCTTCCAGCTCCATCTCGGCCACCTCGAACGGCAGGCCGCCGAGACCGAGCGGCGGCCCGGCCGGCAGGTCGAGCAGCCGTACGACGCCGTCGGGCGTGACCAGGGCGGGCGGCGGATGTCCGGCGCGCGCCATGGTGCAGCGGCGGGACACCGGGTCGTACACGGCGTACACGCAGGTGGCCCCCACCTCCCCCGACGCCGCCTCCGCCTGCCTGCGCACCTCGGGGCCTTCCTCCCGGTCGAGCTTGATGACGAGGTCGTCCAGTTGCGTGAGCAGCTCGTCGGGGGCGAGGTCGACATCCGCGAGGGTCCGTACGGCGGTCCGCAGCCGGCCCATCGTGGCCGAGGCGTGAATGCCGTGTCCCACCACGTCGCCCACGGCCAGGGCGACCCGGGCGCCGGACAGCGGGATCACGTCGAACCAGTCCCCGCCGATGTCCGCACCGGAGCTGGTCGGCAGATAGCGGTAGGCCACCTCCGTCGCCGCCAGGCGCGTCGGCCGCTCGGGTAGGAGGCTGCGCTGGAGCGCCAGCGCCGTGCGGCGTTCACGGGTGTAACGGCGGGCGTTGTCCACGCTCACCGCGGCCCTGGCAACGATCTCCTCGGCGAGCAGCAGGTCGTCATCGCTGAAGGACTCCGCCGTCCGGTGCCGCAGGAAGTGCACCAGGCCCATGGTGACTCCCCGGGCTCGCAGAGGCACCATCATCCCCGAGTGGATCATGTACTTGGCCACGGACTCGGCGCGGGCCGGGGAGGATCTGAGCCACTCCCTCAGCCCCGGATCTTCCGGCTTGTGCCGGGTTCCCCGGCCGGCGACCAGCGTCCGCATCGGCGTCGTCCCCACCGGGTAGAACGTCGTGTCGCCGGAGGCGACCGCCGACTCCGGGCAGCCCTCCAGCACGGACTGCTGGGCCGTGCGACGCACGGTGACCGGCTCGTCGAGCGGTACCGGTTCCGGCTCGTCACCCAGCACGACGGGCTCCAGCAGGTCCACGGTGACGAAGTCCGCGAACCCGGTCACGGCGACCTCGGCCAGTTCCTCGGCCGTTCGGGTCACGTCCAGGCTGCTGCCGATGCGGAGGCTGGCGTCGTTGAGGACCGCGAGGCGGCGGCGGGCCCAGTACTGCTCCGTGGTGTCGAAGACGACCGCGGACAACCCCTGAACGGTGCCGGCCTCGTCCTTCAAGGGCGTAATGAACATCGACCAGGCATGTTCCCGGATCTCAGCAGGACCTCGGTTGTACTCATCGAGGAACACCATTTCGCCAGTGCGCAGGACCTGCCGCTGAAGGCGGTCGTACTCGTCGAAGGGCGGCCTCGGCTCGATCTCCCACAGGGTCAGGCCCTTCATCTCCTCCTCGCCCCTGCCCATCACCTGGGTCATGACCTCGTTGCAGGCCACCAGCCGGGCCTCGCGGTCGTAGACCGCCACCGGCACGGGGAGCTGCGTGAGTGTGCGGTCCCACAGGGCCACCGCCCCCGGCTCGGGCCGCCCCGCCACGCTCGCCGGTGCGGCACCGGTCACCAGCCAGAGCCGCTTGCCGCCCGCGTCCGCCAGCGGCGTTCCCTGGAGCCGCACCACGACACGAGATCCGTCCTGGTGCCGAAGCGCCACCTCACTGGCCCACCGGTGCCCCTCTGCAAGGTAACGCTGGGTGGCATCCGGCAGGTCGGCGGCGAGCAGGTCGGTGGCGGCCCGGCCCACGGCCTCGGCGGATTCGTATCCGAGCAGCTGCTGGGCTCCGGCGCTCCACACCAGGATCGCCCCACCGGCGTCGACGACGACCGCCAAACCCTCCGGAACGTGTCCCTCCACTCTGCCTCCAGGTATGACCCCCCTGCTGGTCATGGCCCCGACCGCGCCCCGCCCCGACCGGAGCCGGGCGCTCGCCGGCAACCCCACCGACCTCCGGGTACCCCCTCCAGCGTCCCGCCGCAGCGCCCCCCATGCCCACCGCACCCCCGGTCGTCCCGGTCGCCCCTGGTGGGACCCCGGCCGGAAGCCTGCCCAGCCGGGGCCTCACTCCTGTTCAGCTGTTCAGCGGACGACGTCGAAGATGTTCAGCTGCATGCCGTTCGCGTACGCCTCGTGCTCGACGAGCTTCAGCTTCTGGGCGTCCTTGTCCGTGGCACTGAACAGCCGCTTGCCCGCGCCGAGCAGCAGCGGGAAGACGAGCAGGTGGTAGCGGTCGATGAGGCCGGCGTCGGAGAGGTTCCGGTTGAGGGTGGCGCTGCCGTGCATGATGATCGGGCCGCCCTCGGTCTCCTTCAGCGCGGCCACGTCGTCGAGCGTGCGCAGGATGGTGTTCTCGCCCCAGTTGTCGACCAGGGCGTCCTCGGACAGGGTGGAGGAGACGACGTACTTCGGCATCGGCTTGTAGTCGGCGAACTCCGCCATGTCCGGCCAGACAGGGCTGAACGCCTCGTAGCTGACCCGGCCCAGCAGCATCGCGGTGGCTTCCTTCTGTTCCCGGCCCTTGATCTCGTAGGCCGCCTCGTCGAACTCGACCTCCTTGAAGGTCCAGCCGGAGTTGCGGTAGCCGGGCTCGCCGCCCGGGGCCTCCACGACGCCGTCGAGCGAAACGAAGGCAGTGCTGATCAGAGTGCGCATCTCGAAGTCTCCTGAGTGAGTGTCCTGGGTGTCTCGTGCCGCGTGCTGTCTCCGTCGCCGGAGCGGGGTCGGCTCCTGCCCGACTGTGATCAACGTAGAGGTGCTACTTCTAAAAAGCAAGTAGCAAGTTTCAAAGTAGAAGTCCTGTGCCGTAGACTGCTGCCATGGCAAAGAAGCGGAGCTACCACGACGCCTGTGGGATCGCCCACGGGCTCGATCTGGTCGGCGAGCGCTGGGCGCTGCTGGTGGTGCGCGAGCTGCTCCTCGGCCCGAAGAGATACGGGCGACTGCGCGCGGACCTGCCCGGGATCGGAACAAATGTGCTCGCCCAGCGCCTTAGCGAGCTGGAGGCGTCCGGCGTCCTGCGCAAGCGCCGACTCCCGCCGCCCACCAGCGCGACGGTCTACGAACTCACCGACTGGGGATACGAACTCGAACCGCTGCTCCGAGCACTGGGCCGCTGGGCCATCCGCTCCCCCGACCACGACGCCACCGCCCATCTGAGCGCCACCTCCTTCCTGCTGTCTCTGCGCACGAACTTCGACCAGGGCCGTGCCGGAGGTGCGCGCGGAAAGTACGAGCTGCACGTGGGCGAGGAGGTCGCCCGCGTGGTTCTGGAGGACGGGACACTCCTGGTCGAGCGGGGCTCGCAGGAGCAGCCGGACGCCGTCGTCACCGGACCGCCGACCCTCCTCGCGCGCGTGGTGTACCAGGGGTACGACCTCGGCAAGGCATCCGCTGCGGGAGACGTCGAGGTCGAGGGCGACGTCGGGGCAGCCGGGCGTTTCCTGAGCATGTTCAGCCTCCCCGCACCTGTCGGCGCCACCTCCGGGCCTTCTGGACCTTCCGGGCTTTCTGGGCCTTCTGCACTTCCTGGACCTTCTGGACCTGACGCGTAGCCATCAGTCGAGGAGGCCGGCGTGGTGGGCGAGGATGGCGGCCTGGACCCTGTTGGTGGCGGAGAGTTTGGTGAGGATCCGGCTGATGTGGGTCTTCGCGGTGGCCTCGCTCATGCGCAGCGCTGCGGCGATGTCGGTGTTGGACAGGCCCTTGCCCAAGGCGGCGAGCACCTCGCGCTCCTTGGCCGTGAGGGCTTGGAGGCGCTGCCGGGCTTCGGCCGCCCGCTGCTCGGTCTGCGTTCCGCGTCGTCCCTCGTCGTCCTCGGTGAAGTGCCGCAGCAGCCTGCGTGTCACCTTGGGGGAGAGCATGGCGTCTCCGCGGGCCGCGCTGCGCACCGCGGCGGTCATGTCGTGTGCCGTGGCGTCCTTGAGCAGGAACCCGACCGCGCCGTGATGCAGCGCGGTCCGTACGTAGTCGTCCAGGTCGAAGGTGGTGAGGACGACGACGTGCGGCGGGTGGGCCGAGCGGGCGAGCCGTTCGGTGGCCGTCAGGCCGTCGGCCCGGGGCATCCGGATGTCCATCAGGACGACGTCCGGCCGGAGGGTCGCGGCCATGCTCACCGCGGTGTTGCCGTCGGACGCTTCACCGGCCACGGTGATGTCCGGTGCGGATTCCAGGATGGTGCGCAGCATGGAGCGCACCATCCATTCGTCGTCCACGATCAGGACGCTGATCTTCTCGCTCATCGGGCCGTTTCCGTTGTCGGGGAGGTCTTGGCACGGTGGGCTCCGTCGCGGTGGTCTGCGCCGCGCGGGGGCTCGTCCAGCGGGACCTCCGCGAGGATTTCGAAGCCGCCGTCCCGTGTGGGCCGGGATGTCAACTCGCCGCCGAGGAGGCGGATGCGTTCGGCGATGCCGAGCAGGCCGTGTCCTCCGCCCGGCAAGCCGGGGGCCCTGCCCGTCGTGCCGCGCCGGTTGGTCACCGACAGCCGCAGCATCTGAGGGGTGTTCCGGACCTCGATGTGGGTCTCGGCGTCACCGGCGTGCTTGCGCACATTGGTCAGCGCTTCCTGGACGACGCGGTAGACGGCATGTTGGACCAGGGCAGGCAGTTCAGGCGTCCCGTCGCCGTTCCCATCCCCGTCCAAGTCGCCGTCCCCGTCCCCGTCGGTCATCGTCAGGGTGACGGGCATTCCGGTGCGGCGGGACTCGGCGACCAGGTCCTCGAGTTCGGCCAGGCCGGGCTGGGGGGCCAGCGGTACGTCCGTATCGGCGCGCAGCACTTCGACCAGGGAGCGGAGTTCGCTCAGGGCTTCGCGTCCGATGGTGCCGATCTGGCGGCCGAGGGTGAGGGCGGTCTCGCCCTTGGCGGCTTCGAGCGCGGTGGCGTGCAGCACGATCAGCGAGACCCGGTGGGTGACCACATCGTGCATGTCCCGGGCGATCTGGGCGCGTTCGTCGCTGCGTGCCTGCAGCACCCGCTGGCGCTGTTCCCGTTCGGCGCGTTCGGCGCGCTCGCGCAGTTCGGCCAGGAGCGCGCGGTGGGCGCCGACGTACAGTCCGAGCAGTGTCGGCAGCAGACAGATCCCCAGGCTGATCGGCGCGGAGGCGTCGGGGCCGCCCAGCCGCCAGACCGGCATGGCGACCACTACCAGGGCGAGCAGCGTGGTCGGCGCGACCTTCCGCCAGGAAGTGGTGCGCTCCGCCAGGGTGTACTGCGCGACCATCACCACCACCCATGACGCCAGCGCCACGAAGGAGACCAGGGCGCACAGCAGGAACAGCTCCGGGCGGCGGCGCCGCTGCCAAGCCGCCGCGCCGGTCAGTAGCCCCAGCGGAACGGCCAGCCAGAGCGAAGGGGGCGGATCGAGGTAGGCGAAGTTGGCGGACCGGCCGTCCCGCGAAGCGGTGGTCACCGCGAGGGCGAGTGCCACCGCCACGTCGGCGACAGGTCGGACGCGCTCCCGTACGGCCGCACAGCGCTGGGACCAACTCATGAGCTGAGGCTAGCCACGCCGTGGCGGGGGAGCGTCCATCGATAGTTGTACGGGGCCGCCGCGGGCGTGCGTCTTTCCGCTGACGCGGCGTGCGGTGATCGGCGGACGCGCGGCGGCCTCGCGCTCACGACGCTGGCAGCATGCCTACGACATCCACTCCCGTCCGCATGCCTCGTTCCCGGCCCGGGGCCGGGGCCGGGGCGCGGGGCTCCCGGCCTTCCCCCGCACCCCGGCGATCCGGCCTCGTGCGGAACGGACAGCTCCTCTTCGCCCTCTTCTGCGTCGGCACGGCGCTGGTGCTGAGCCTGCGCGAGGACGGCGTCTTCCCGGTCATCCAGTCGGCAGGCGTGGTGGGCTATCTCCTGGCCGCGCCGTTGGTGACCGTCTGCGCGGTGGCCCTGGGGCGCTCGGCGCGCGCGGCGCGTGCCCGCAGGACGCTCATCGGCTTCCATCTCCTGTTCATCCCGCTGCAGTTCCTGTTCAGTTTCGGCAACTTCGAGCCGCTGGCGGGGATGGTGCTGTCCGCGGTGTTCGTCGTGCTGCTGAAGCCGCGCTTCCCACGGCTGGGGCGCAGGGCCCGCAAGACCTGGCTGACGGTGCACATCGGCGTCGCCGTGAGCTGGCTGGGCCTGTCCACGGCGATGACGGTCCTGGCCGTGGCCGGTCTCACCGCCGACACCCATGCCGTCCGGCACGGTGCCTACGAGCTGATGCACCTTTTCGATCTCACCCTCGTGATCCCCAGCATGGCGGTGGCCGTGCTCTCCGGCCTGGTCCTCTCGCTCGGGACGCCGTGGGGCCTGGTCAGGCACTGGTGGGTGCTGCTCAAGTTCGTCATCGCGCTGAGCCTGCCGACGTTCGCGGCCCTGCTCGAGAGCAAGTGGATCAGGAGTCTTCAGGCGCTGACGAAGGACCCCGCCGCCGAGCCCGGCGGCACCGGCCTCGCCCTGGCAATCTGCCTGGCCACGTTCACCGCGCTGCTGTGGGGCGCGGTCATCCTCTCCGTCGTCAAGCCCGGCGGCAGGACCCGCTGGGGGCACGGCAGCGAAGGGGCACGCCGCTACGGCGTACGCGACGGGGTGCGAGCCGCGGCCCAGAGCCCGTCGGCCGCGCGGCGGACGCCCGCCCCGGAGACCCCGGTGACCGTGAGCGGAGTGGAGCATCTCGCCGACGGCGTCGTCTCGCTGGAGCTGCGGCGCACGGACGGTCGCGCGCTGCCCCCGTGGCAGCCGGGGGCACATGTCGACCTGGTCCTGCCGTCCGGAAAGGTGCGCCAGTACTCCCTCTTCGGCAGCGGGCAGGACGGGCGCGGTGACGAGGGAGCCGTGGCCGCCTACCGGATCGCTGTGCTGCGGGAGCCCGACGGCCGCGGCGGCTCCGTCGAGGCGCACGCGCTCCGCCCCGGTGCCACCGCAGCGATCCGTGGCCCCCGGAACAACTTCCCGCTGGTCGCGGCCCCGGCGTATGTGTTTCTCGCGGGCGGGATCGGCATCACCCCGTTCCTCCCGATGATCCGGCGGCTGGACGCCGAGGGTGCCGACTGGAAGCTGCTCTACCGGGGCCGTACGCGCCCGGCCATGGCGTTCGCCGACGACCTGCTCCGCCGGTACCCGGGCCGGGTCGGGGTGACCGCCTCGGACACCGACCGGCGTCCCGCCCTCGAAGAACTCCTGAGCGCCGCACCGCAGGGCGTGGCGGTCTACTGCTGCGGGCCCGCGCCGATGCTCGACGCGGTCTCGGCCGTCATGCGGACGGCCTGCCCCCACGGGCGGCTGTACACGGAGCGCTTCGCCGCCGCCGACCGGCCCGCACCGGAGGCAGACGAGCCCTTCGACGCCGAACTGACCCGCAGCGGCGAGGTGGTACGGGTCGAGCCCGGCCACAGCCTGCTGGAGGCGATCCGGGAGGTCGAGCCCACACTGGACTTCTCCTGCGCGGACGGCGTCTGCGGAAGCTGCGAGACGCGCGTGGTCGGCGGCACCCCCGAGCACCGCGACAGCGTGCTGCACGAGCACGAGCGCGACCGCCGCGACGTCATCTACCCCTGCGTCTCCCGGGCACGCGGCCGGCGCATCGCCCTCGACCTGTGAGAACCCACCGCACCTCACCAAAACCCCCTGCCCACACTGCCCACAGGAGTCTCCACATGCCCACGCACCGGACGCCGGCCCCCGCACACGCCGACGCGATCGCCACCAGGGAGGGCCGCCGGTGAAGCGCCGTACGCTGCTGAAGGCCGGACTGGGCGGCGTGGGCGCCGCCGCGGTCGGCACGGGCGGCACCTTCGGATGGTGGTGGTCGGCCGCCGACATCGACACCGTCGGCCGCGTCGAGTTCAACCGGCGCCTGGTCATTCCGCCCCTGGCACCCGCACGCCGCGACGCCGAGGGCCGCAAAGTGTTCGAACTCCGCGCTGCGCCGGGCAAGCACCGGCTGCGCCCCGGCCGCCGAACCGCCACCTGGGGCATCAACGGTCCCTACCTCGGGCCCACGCTCCGGGCCGCCCGCGGCGAGACGGTGCGCGTGAACGTACGGAACGAGCTGCGCGAGACCACGAGCCTGCACTGGCACGGCATGCACCTGCCCGCGCGCATGGACGGCGGCCCGCACCAGCCGGTGAAGCCGGGCGAGACCTGGTCACCGGCCTGGACCATCGACCAGCCCGCCGCCACCCTCTGGTACCACCCGCACCCCCACGGAGCGACCGCCCGGCATGTGTACCGCGGGCTGGCCGGCATGTTCATCCTGGACGAGCCGAAGACGGAGCCCACCGGCCCGGGCGACCGCGCTCTGCCCAGCCGCTACGGCGTCGACGACATCCCCGTCATCGTGCAGGACAAGCGCTTCGACGACGCCAACCAGCTCGACGAGAGCCACCCCCGGATGAGCGAGGTCGGCCTCCTCGGCGACGTGATCTGCGTCAACGGAACCACCGGCCCGTACCACCCGGTCACCACGGAACGCCTCCGGCTGCGGCTGCTCAACGCCTCCAACGCCCGGATCTACCGCTTCGGCTTCGACGACGACCGGCCCTTCGCGCTCATCGGCACCGACGGCGGACTGCTGCCGGCCCCGCACAGGACCACCCGTATCCAGCTCTCACCCGCCGAACGCGCCGAGATCGTGGTGAGGTTGCGCCCCGGCGAGCGGACCGTGCTGCGCAGCTTCCCCCCGGACCTCGGCCTGAACGTCTGGGACCGCCGCTTCGCCGGCGGCGACGACGCCCTGGGCATCCTCGAACTCCGCGCCGCCCGCGCGCTGCAACCCTCACCCCGGCTGCCGGACGAACTCGCCGCCGCTCCGGCGCTGGCCACCAGGACCGCGGCCGTGGACCGGAAGTTCGACCTGACTGGCTTCACCATCAACGGCAAGAGCATGGACATGCGCCGCACCGACTTCGCGGTGGACCTGGGCGCCACCGAGGTCTGGGAGGTCACCGCCACCGACGGCACACCACACAACTTCCATGTGCACGACGTCCAGTTCCAGGTGCTCTCCGTCGACGGGAAACCGCCTCCCCCTGAACTCGCGGGCTGGAAGGACACCGTCCACACCCGTCCCGGCGTCCCCTTCCGCCTCGCCATGCGCTTCCGCGACCACAGCGACCGCACCATGCCGTACATGTACCACTGCCACATCCTGTACCACGAAGACCAGGGGCTGATGGGCCAGTTCGTAGTGGTCGAGCCCGGCGAGAAGCCGGGAAGGCCGGGCAGGGCAGGGAGCGGCGGCCATGGCCACCACTGAGCCTTCCGCCCCGAACCACGGGTAGGGCGGTCCAGGAACATCCGAGCGAGGGTGCCGGGTGCCGTACGAGCTGAGGGCGGCGAATTGCGGCAACCGTCACACATGGTGCGGCGCTGAGTTACGTGACGCTTCAACACTCACGAACGAACACCGTTGACACATACTGTGCATCACCTGGCAGGGCGCCTGCCCGGCCCTCAGCCGACCAGAGGAGAACGCATGCTGCGCGCCGTGTTCGTCCGCACCTTGAAGCCCGGCGTCACTGATGAGGAGTTCATCCAAGCCTGGCTTCCCCCTGGCGTAACCAGGCACTCCTACCCCTCGGGGGTCAGCATCAGCCACAGCATCACCGACGAACGGCAGATCATCTCGATCTTCGAGGTGGACGCCACTCCGCAGGACTTTCCTCAGGTGCTCGCCTCTCTGGTTCACCCGGATTCGGCCGCTCGACTGGCCGAGATCGTCGAGTCGACACAGCTCGAAGCCGTTTTCGAGGACACCGCGACCTTCGGGTCACGACAACCGCTCAGTCACGACGATCGATAGACCTCAGTGCTCGACCCCGGGTTCGCCCCGGGGACAGGGACACCTGAGCCTGGGTCGCGCTCCGGCCGATCTGCTACGAGCCGTCCGCCGGATCGCCCTGGAGACCAACGTGGTGGCACTCGACGTCACCGAGAGGTCTCCAGTCCGTACGACCACGCCGACCTGACGGTCAACAACGCCCACCGGCTGATCTAGGAGACGCTCGCCGGCCTGGCCTTCAACAAGCGTGCCAAGGCACGGTTGACCTCATGACCTCATGACCTCATGACCTCATGACCTCATGACCTCGAAACATGCGCCGCAAGGTGTACCGCATGCGCAACCAGCCGTTCGCCGATGTCTGTTACGCGGCGCTGCAAAATGCGACGACGGAGGAAGCTCTTTGCCTTTCCGCCTGCTCGCCTGACCGTGCGGTGGCCCCATAGGGCGACTCGCGACTCGCGACTGACGGTCGAGCACGCTGCTCCGCTGGTGGCGAGCATGGCCGGGCAAGGCATCCTGCCCGCGCTGCAAGCCTTGACCGATGCCGTCGGCACCGGCAGGCGGCTGCCACCGCACGGGTAGCGGCCGTCGCATGGCCTGCCCCCGGAAGAATCCTGATAGTTGCAGACATGGATTCGATTGCATGGTATGCGCCTTTTAGGGCTATGTATCTCGCTTGTTGGAGCGGTCGTCCCGCACCTTCGGTACCCGAACAGTTCGTGTCATCGATGAAGGGGAGGCGAGCTCATGTCCCTGTCGGTCGCCGAGCTGTCCCGGATCCTGATCGTGCTGACGGTCTTCCTGGTGGCGGCGCACCTCGGCGGATTCGTCTTCGCACGGTTGCGCCAGCCTCCGGTGATCGGCGAGATCGTGGGGGGACTGCTGCTCGGAGGCAGCGCCCTGGGCCTTGTCGCCCCGTCGGTGAGCGGCTGGCTGGCGCCGTCTGCCAGTCCGACCGCCCATGTGCTGGGCGCGGTCTACCAGCTCGGTACGATCCTGATGGTCTTCCTGGCCGGGCTGGAGATGCGCCAGGGCGGTCTGGGCGCCGAGCGCGGGACCGTCCTGTTCACCACCGTCACCGGCCTGGTGATCCCGTTCGCTGCGGGACTGGCCATCGCCCGGCTGGTGGACCCCGGCGAGCTGGCAGGCCCGCACGGATCCGCCCTGAACATCTCCCTGGTCCTGAGCCTGGCCATCGCGGTGACCAGCATCCCGGTGATCTCCCGGATCATGATGGACCTCGGCATCATGGGCAGCCTCTTCGCCCGGACGGTGCTCACGGTCGCCGTCGTCGAGGATGTTCTCCTCTACGTCGTCCTGGCAGTGATCCTCGGCCTCGCCCATGTCCAGGCGGACACCTCCTTCGGCCTGCACGCCCTGTTCTCTCTCGATTCGATTGGCTGGGACGTGGCCTACTACGCGGCTGCGTCGCTGCTGTTCTTCGCTGTCTGTCTTGCCGGAGGGCGGTCGGCGTTCCGTTGGCTCGTCTCGGGCCCCCTGGGTGTGCTGGAGCGGCGCAGTCCGGCGGCCTTCCGGATGGTGTTCCTGTTCGCCCTCTGCCTGTGCTGCATCGGCCTGGGGATCGATCCGATCTTCGGCGCGCTCATGGCGGGCATCGCCATGGCCGAACAAGCGGAAGGCAAGGAGACCGATTCACCCGGGCTGAGCGCGGTGCGGGGATTCTCGCTGGCCTTCTTCGTGCCGATCTACTTCGCACTCGTCGGCTTCCGTCTCGACCTTGTGCATGACCTGGATCCGCTCTTCTTCGGCTGGCTGTTCGTCCTGGCCTGCGTGGTCAAGTTCGGCAGCGTCTGGGCGGGCGCACTCCTGGCCGGCAAGAGCCCGTCGTGGTCGACCCACTTCGCGGTGGCGATGAACGCCCGCGGCGGCCCCGGAATCATCCTGGCGTCGGTGACCTACGGCGCCGGGATCATCAACGGCCAATTCTTCGTCGCTCTCGTGCTGCTGTCCATCCTCACCTCGCAACTGGCCGGCGCGTGGCTGACCCGGGCGCTGGCAAGGGACCCCGGGTTCGTCTCAGAGGATCGGCCGCACGCACCGGCGAAGGGCGATGGCGGGACAACGACCCCGGAGGAGCTGCCAGTCCGGGATTGATATCCGGGGGGCGTTGAAGTCCCGTAGCTGAAGATCCCGTTGAGGACCGCACCGACCCCGGCGATGACCAGCAGACGGTTCAGCCGTTCATCCTGTGCGGCCCTCGTCGGCCGAGCGCATCACCTCGACCTCATCGAGGACGATCAGGCCGTCGCCCACCACCTCACTCAACTCCGGCAGGAGCGCCCGGACGCGGCTTTCCTCATCGACGATCACCACCGCGACGGGCAGGTCGTCGCACAGCGACAGCAGCCGGGAGGTGTGGATCAGTGAGGAGGCCCCGAAACCCTCCATCCCCCGGAACACGCTTGCCCCCGCCAGCCCTGCCTTGCGGGCCCGGCGAACGATCTCGCTGTACACCGGCTTACGGTTCCACAGGTCGTTCTCCCCGGTGAAGACCATCGCCCGCAGCCCCCTGCCCGTCGAGCGCATCGTCGAAGGGGCCATGCCTGCCTCCAGTCGCAGTCGATCAGACGGCGCCAACCTCGCCCCGTGTCCACCAGACGCGGAATATCCCAGCGTAGGGAAGAAACATGTCGAAACTGCCCAACATCCCGATGTCAAGGAACAGTCACACAAGTCGGTGCACCGTCCCCGCACGGCCCTCAGCAGCCCCATGAACGCACCGATCAACAAGCGTCCGAGGGCATCGCGTTAGTTCGTGGAGGGGTACTGCGGTTGTTCAGATGTGGGGTGTGGAGGTAGAGGCCGCCGGCGCAGTCGAGGCAGTCTTCGGGACTGACCGGAGGGCAGGCCTGTGGGGGAGGAAGTTGCCCTGGGAACCGCCCCGGCTTGCGAGGTAAAGGGCGAAGCTCCAGGTGTGCAGGACGCCGGTGAAGCACAGGCGGCACAAGGAGAGTTCCTCCCCGCCCTTCAGTTCGGCTGCCAACGTAGGCGAATCGGGCGCGGAGGCGGACGTCGACGGAACCTGGCCCGGTTGCGGCCGGCGTGCCTGGGCGTGGGTGTTGAGGCGCTGGCACAGGTGCTGCTGCATGGATTCCGGGGGTGGGCTTCGGCACGGCCTGATCCTGGCCGACGGCGAACCGGCCAGGCCGCTTACGCACCGTCTTCACGCTAACTGCGGCGAAGGGGTACGGCAGAGGCGTCGAGGTCGATGTCGCGGGGGCGGTGAGCTTGGGGAGGAAGCCCTTGCGCGGCGCGGCGCAGCCTGCCGGCCCAGGCCCCTACGGATCTTGATGGAGGTTCCGCCGCCGGATTTGATCACCGGGGCACCGAGTCGCCGACGAGTGTCCCGTGCTGCCATCGCCACTGTCCTGTAGGTGCAGTGCTCGATCAGTGCGTCGAGCGGCCCCGTCTCGACAGCTCGGCCTCTGTCCCGCCTCTTGCGCCCTGGCCACTCCAGAAGAACCAGGACCTGTTCGGCTCCATCAGGGAACGGAGAAGCTTCCGCACGGGAGACGTACACAGAAGAGTCATCCCCCCTGCCGCGAGCACGGTCAGAGCGACACGGCTCACTGGCTGATCAACCCGGCCCATGTCGTACCAGTCGAACCCCTGCGAGAGCTTGATCGGATACACATGGAGCAGGTAGGCGTACACCGTGTGAGGGCGACGGCAACCAAAAGTGCAACCACGCAACTACGAAGGCCCCGACCGCAGAGCGGTCGGGGCCTTCGTTCAGCCCGGTGAGGCTGGGCGGAGGATACGAGATTCGAACTCGTGAGGGGTTGCCCCCAACACGCTTTCCAAGTCTTCGTCCGGGGGTTCGCGCGTGTCCATCCGCGACCTGACCTGCGGCACAGCCGGGGCGAGTGGGCTGTCTGAACAGCTCCGGACGTATGCGAATGAGACCAAAACTGAGGCCACTGTTCATTGGGCGAGTCGAGGGATCCGGTGGACAAGCCCCCCCAGAGGGCAGCTCGACGACTGCTGCCTCCTTCCAGCCGCTGCCAACTCGTCTTGGACGGTCGCCGCTAGTCGATCTCAGTGTCCAGGTCGAGCGCCTCCTCTTCGACCGCGAGGTAGGTGTCTGTAGTCGCTGCCTCCAGAAAGCCCTCCTCTCTGGGGAGTGCGAGGCGCGGAGCCAGGCTGATGAGGCTCGTCCAGGAACCGCTGTCGCCTGCCGTGAAACCCTCGCGCACGGCCCGGAGTTGCTCGTGCCGCTGTTCCTCTCGGACTTCGCGCATGTACTCCTGGACCTCGGTGACCCTCTTCTCGTAAGAGCCCGCACTCATCTGTTGTTCGAGCGACTGTGCGACCACGCCGTCTGTGGGCGGAACTACGCGGAGTGGTCCCTCCAGGTACATGGGCCGTTCTTCTCGGACTCGGGCGACGATGCGGCGCTCGGCGTAGGCCAGCGAACGGCACGCGCCGTACAGGCGCCGGGACATTCCGAGCATGAGGTCCGTTCCCGGCAGCCGTCCTGCCAGCATGTCCAGGCCGTTCTGTTGTCTGATGGCCTCAGCCTGGGACTCGGCCTCGGCATCCGGCGTGACTTGGCGGCGCAGCTCGGTTGTCGTGCGGTCGCTTTCCAGCGGTCGGACCAGGTTCCCTCGCTCTGCTGCTGGTCCTTCCTCGGGCCTGCCGACCGCCGTGATGCGCAACCCGTTCCGGGGCAGCGATGCCAGCGCCAGATACGTCAGCATGCGCGATCGAGCGAGTTCCAGGAGCGCCTCGTCGTCCTGTTCCAGCGTCTCTCCGGCCGGGCTGTCCGTAGGGGTGTCACTGGCGTTTCCAACCGCCGGGGTGTCCTCGACATCGATCATCATGAACAGACGTCGCTCCAAGCTGGTGCCGCACAGCACCTTCTGGTGCGGAACGAGCACAATGGCGCCGACGTCCAGTTGCTTAGCTCCCTTGGCCCGGGGACGCAGGCCGAGCCGACGGCTCCCTTTTGCCTCGACCAGCCAGAGCTCGGACGTGGCCGGGTGCGTGCCGAACAGGTCCGGCAGACTGGACGTCTTGGCCCAACCGGGCGCCGCACCCTGTGGTATCGCGCTCTCGGCATGCGTTGTGGGACCGAGTCCCATCATCCGGCAGGCCCACTCGGCCATTGTCATGCCGACGTGGTAGCCGAAGGCGGTGCGAGTCGAACTCTCCGTTCCGTGGGAGTAGACGACGCTGGGCACGACCTCGTGCCCGGTACGGACGAGGTAGGCGGAGAGAGGGTACCGGCGTGCCATGATCTCGCAGCGTGCGAGACGAGGGGTGGCGGCGATCCAGGGGCCGATGTCCCGTCCCACGGTGGTCGTGGCGTCGAGGAGGGCACGCCATGTCGTCCCGACCAAATACGCGCCGTCTGCAGGGACGCCTGCGCCCATGGGCCAGGGCTGGTAGGCCGAGGCCACCTGTGCGGGGGAGGGCCGTGGCGCCGGAGACAGCGGGGAGCTGCGGTAGAGAAACACGGGGATGTTGAAGGCGTCGGGCGCGGATATCGGGGTGTCCCCGGTCCCCGCCCAGGGAGGCGGCTGCATGTGCCCACTGTGCCACTGGCTCGCGTGGCCGCCTGATACGGAGCCGCGGGCCGCGGGCGTGCTGGCCAGCCAGCACGCCCGGGGTTGCTCGACTGGCCAGCGTGTGTGGTGCCTGCGTGCTCAGGTGCCGAGGTGCCCGGTGCGCAGGCCGGCGATGAACGTGGCGAACTGCGCACCCGGCATGGGGAGTGTCTAATCAACGGCGGATCCGATGATCAAGGAGACGCCAGATGAGCGACACCGCCATCGAGTGGATAGCGGTCGATGAACCAGCGGCGGAGGCCGTGTCGGCGGCCACCGACGACCAGTTGGTCGGGATGCTCGTGGACCGGGCCTGGTCGGAAGGTTCTGCAGCTGACCGGTGAGAGCGGATTGCTTCAGCAGCTGACCAAGCGGGTGCTGAAGTCCGCCCTGGAGGGTGAGGTCACCGACCACCTCGGCTACGAGAAGCACGACGCGGACGGCCGCAACAGCGGCAACAGTCGCAACGGCACCCGGTCCAAGACCGTGCTGACCGACGTCGGGGCTGTCGAGGTGAAGGTGCCCGCGACACCGCCGGCACCTTCGAGCCGCAGATCGTCAAGAAGCGGCAGCGGCGCCTCCGAGGCATTCGCTCTGGAGCACGGCATTCTTTCCGTCCACCGCGACCATCTGGGGATGTGGAACAAAGGCGCTTCACTGGAGTCGCTGACCAACGTCAACGGTGCGGGACGAGGCGATAGGCGGCACCGTGCTCGGTGGAAGAAAACCTACCGGGCATAACGACTTCGACCGAATGTCCTCCCGATCTCTCGCTGAGCACTACCAGGCCCTCTCCACGAGATCCGTCCGCACCAAGTCAGAACTGATGAGAAGGTGATCGCTGCTACGCCTTCCGTACAGTTCGCGGCAGGTCCGCTCGGGCACCGCTCACGGGAGCGCATCCCGACGCCAATGATGGGTTGCGGCCTGCTTCGTCCTCGCTGAGCGAGAGAAGTTGAAGCTGATGGCGACGTCAGCCATGGGGCCACGAGTCATCTACGGGTAAGGGTGGCGGCGCGGGGCACGGGCACTTATCTGCGCTGGCTACTTCTAGTCAACTTGGAATATTCCGCAAGACTCACCTTGGTGGCCGACAGCCCAGGCAGGATTGGTTTCATGGATGACGAGAAACGCGCAGATGTATCACTGGGCAAGAGCGGCGAAGTTCCCTCCGCGATGTTGGACAGTGGCCGTGAAGTACCTAATTGGGCCCGCCCCAAGGTTGAGAAGATCTTGATCTCGCCCCACGGCATGGCGCACTTGCCGGGCAAGTGCAACCACCATCCCGAGGTAAGTCATGCTGAAGCAGGATGGGGATGGGTCATGTGGCCGGACGAGGGGGTCTGGGATCTGATCAGCGAGCAGCGCCCACTGAAGGCCACGCAGGGCAGGACTGACCGCATTGCCCGGGTGCGGTGCGGGCACTGTGCGAAGTAGAGGGCTCGCGGAGTTTGGGGGGAAGCCGCCCTGCGGCCAAGCTATAGGTGCGGCCCTGGCCGTGCCGGGGGCACGGGCGAGCGATCTCCCGTGTGCCCCGGCGCCTGCGGTCGCCGTGCGGGCCCGGTGGGCACGTCGTCGGCCTGGCGGGTGCATCGGCGCCCGCTCCTTCCCCGGCGCTCAGCATCCGCTCGGCGTTGAACCCGTCCCCGTTGCAGGGCCGAAGCTCCGGCCGAACCTGGTGTGTGCCGAGGCTGCCAGGCTCGCGACGGGCTATCCTCCATGCAGGTAACGGGGATAGTGATGCGTTCACGCTCAACCGACCCACCACTAACTAACGAAGTGGGGCCGTGAGATCGAGAACCCGTTGAGCGTTCTCGATCAGTTGGTCGTAGGTGGTCACGGTCACTCGGGAGTGATCGGAGTTATAGGTCCGAATCGTCTCATGCACTTCCTTCTCGGTAACGTCCGCAGGCACGAAGCTCTTGTGCCCGATCACAACAGTCATCGAGGCACGCCGACAATCAATACCCCAGTCAGCGAGGATTTGGGGGCGCTTTTCATCCAACTCGCGCAAGTAATTCGTCGCCTGGCAAACTGCCTTGTGAACCTTCGAGCTAGGGATGCGGTGGCCGCGATGGCCGCCCACAAGCTTTTCATTGGCCTTCTTCAGTTCGACGCCGTGCAGGGTCCCGTCGGGACGGAGCAGTGCCAAGTCGAGCTGGTCTCTTGCTGTAAGGTTACGACGAGCAGTTCCGGGAATAAATTCACCCCCGAAAACCCAAGTCATACGCTCAATGATCTTCTGCAGGCCTTGCTCTTTAGTGTTCATTTCTTCGACTGCGGCTCGCAGTTCATCCAAATCCGCCTGTCGTCTGGTGCGCTGAACGATTCCCGTGAGTAGTTGCACCTCGTCAAGCTCCCCGAGCGATGCAGCGATGCCGGGCTGGCGTTCTAGCACTTCCAAGAGTCCGCTGACCAACGCGTCGGCTGGCTGATCACTGGACGGACGGAGGCGGAGGTTCATCCGGGGCGCACCCTTAAAGGCCTCCCCGCCGCGCACGACAGGTGGCACTCCGTTCAACTGACGGAGCCGGAAGATCGGAGTCCGGATCTCATGTACTAGTCGAGGGTCGAATGAATTTTGCCATTCGCCGGTGACAATCGAGCCTTCAATCGGCTGTCGTGACTCGACGGCGAATTCTCCGATGTAGAGGCACTCAGAACCCTGAGCTAGAAAGACCCGAAGTGGCACTCCGCGGCGCTGATGGGCAAGCACTGCCAGATTCTCCAAAGACGGCTCATCCCGCCAATGTCCGTACCCAGGGGCCGTCAAGAGAGAGCCGTCCCATGCTGGCGCCAAGTCACCAGCTTGATTCGATTTCAGAAAGAGAAATGCGTTAGGGGTTTTTGCACTGGAAGTGACCGTAACCAGTCGATTGCCGCCGTATACCTCATGAAATTCAGCCCGCTTAACCACCGAACCAGGCGGAATGTTCCACATAGCAGGCCATTCGGTCGGTGGTTCTACCTGCTCGGCAAGTTGGAACAGCTCTTGTTCTTGACAGTTGGTAAGGTCAAGTGCCACCAAGTTGAACCCTGTCTCCTTGGTGCGCGCGCGTTTGACCACCTGGCCGAGCCCAGCTGCTTGCAACACACCAGCCGAGAGTGGGCTAGAGAGCATAAGGCGATTGAACTGGACAGTTGCCCTCACTGGAGCCGGCTCGGTCCCACTGCTGTCCTTCTTCTTTGGCACACCGAAACGCCACAAGTTGTGTTCGTTGGAGGTCAAGTCAGCGGTACTCATGATTTCTCCGAACGCGACGAGCCCGCCGCCTCGTCCCCCGCGCCACATCAGGACACAGTCCCCTGCCCCAGTTGTATGAGGCGCGGTGACACGAAGGACTGGGTCCCATTTCTTCAGCTCCCGCGTCATGTCATGTCCAGACTTGGACTCAACGTTCAGTACCCAGTGATTCACAAGCCCCTCCCCCTCGGCGCTTACCAGTTCGACTTCATCGTGCCGGAGAACACTGACAGAGAGAGGCGTATCGGCTCAGAGGGGAACGGGGACCTGAGTGCGCGGGCCAGGCTCCGGCCGTGCCCACAAGGGCAACCCACCAGCGTGGACGGCGGATTCCGCCGCGTGCCCCTGAGACAGATCGCGGCGCGTGCCCTTTCGGCAGGGCTACTGACCGTCAGGTCGCAACGTTCGTATGGAAGCCGCTGGGCCGCTGCCACAACGGCCTGTGTAGCGATACAGCCATCGTCAGCGAACTGCCTTGATCGGAAACAGGCAAGGCAAATAGCTGCATGACAGCAGGAAACCGTCCATACAGGTCCAGACGTGAGCGACGAAGCGCTGAAGCACCTGCGGATGGTCGACCCCATGTGGCTCTGTGGCTTCACCACGGCTCGCCTCGGCGATCCAGCTGATCTGGCCGAGTACGACCGGAAATGGTCGGCCGGTGGAGGTAGTGGGAGCGCGCAGTGGGGCAGTGATCGGCTGTGCGTGCCAGTGCACAGTCGGAGGGGGAGCCGGTGGCGATCAAGGTTGTACAGGTATCAGATGGCCAGTCGCCCTTGCTTGACGCAGCGATTGCATTGGGCAACAGGTACACCAAGTGGCTGGGACTCCTCAAGCCGCCGGCCTACCGGAAATATGCCGAGGACGGTGGTCTGCTCGTCGCGCTGGAAGGGAACGACATCGTCGGCTATGCGCTCTTCGGGCTGCCGAAGCGCGACTTCTACGTGCGGCTGGCTCATTTGTGTGTGGCTGAGGAGCACCGCGGCAAGGGCATAGCCCGGCTGCTTGTCGACGAGATCCGAGAGCGTCACTCGGAGCGATTGGAGATCCGCGCGCGATGCCGACGGGACTACGGGCTCAGCGGTATGTGGACCAGTCTGGGCTTCGTCCCCCACGGCGAAGGTCTGGGGCGGGGCCATGACCAGGAGACGCTGGACACCTGGCGCCTCGACCTGGGGCACCAAGACCTCTTTTCCGCCACCCCTAGTGATGCTCTGCTAGTGGTCGCTGTGGACCACAGCGTTTTCTCCGGTTTGCAGGGCGTCGGCAAGGGACGGGGCGTGGAGGAGGCGCGGGCTCTTGAAGCCGGATGGCTCGCCGACCTGATCGAGCTGACGTTCACTCCACAGCTTCTCCGCGATGTGCGTGACATCACGAGGCGCACTGAACGACAGCACCAGAGTGCCGGCCTCGCCGGTCTGCGGTCCCTGTCGCCCGATGGGCAGGCCGTGGAAGCCCGTCACAGGGAGCTGGTAGACGCTGTTGCCGGAAACTGCCTGGAGGGGCAGTTGGACGCTCGCTTGCGCAGCCGACTGCGGTACGTGGCTGAAACTTCCTGTGCGGGCCTTCACGTTCTGGTGACGCGCGACCCGACACTGGAGAGGTCGGCCGACCTAGCCTGGGACGTCGCCCGGGTCAAGGTGGTGTCGCCGGCCACGGTGACCATCCATGTCGATGAGCTTCGGCAGGCCCAGGTCTACCGGCCGGCGGACTTGATGGGTACCGCGTTTTCTGCCGAGCAGGTAGCCACAGGCGGTGAAGGCGAGTTGGCGGCCTTCTTCGACCAGGCGGCGGACGCCGATCACGGTTACGCCTTTGCAAAGCGGTTGAAGAGCTTCGCCACTGATTCGGTCCACTGGCACCGGGAGCTGCTACGGGACGAAGAGGGGCGTCCAGTGGCCTTGTATGTCTGGGCTCTGGACGGCCACACAGTGAATGTCGGCCTTCTGCGGACCGCCTCGCACGCGCTGGAGGAGTCTCTGGCCCGCCAGCTTCTGTTCATGCTCAAACGGCTCGGACGCGAGCACGGCGCCCAAGCAGTCCGCGTTCTGGACCCGCACCCCTCACCGGCCGCCAAGGCGGCATCGGGCGCAGATGGCTTCGCCGAGCGCGACGGTGGTCTGACCGCCCTTCTGGTCGACCAGTGCGGCACTGCTGAAGCGGTCTCGGCAGCGGCGAGAAGGATCGCAGGACGATGGGGGCTGCCTGCGCTCAATCTGGGTGCCGGTCTTTCGGCGGAGGCCGCGAGCGTAGCCGAACGAGCATGGTGGCCGGCAAAGCTGATCGACGCCGACCTGCCGTCTTTCGTCGTACCCATCAAACCCCGGTGGGCCGCTGAGCTTTTCAACGTTCCGCCCATGCTTCTCCCCCGCGATGCCGACCTCGGAATCAGCCGCGAACACGTCTACTACAGGTCTCCCGGGCACCGGGGGGAAAGCACGCCGGCGCGCCTCCTCTGGTACGTCAGTGACGGCACAGCGAGGCAACAGGGGAAGATAGTGATCGGCTGTTCGCGGCTGGACGAGGTGCTCGTCGACGATCCGGACGCTCTCTACTCGCGATTCGAACACTTGGGCGTATATGGTCGTGGTGAGGTCCGCGCGGCGGCTGACGCTTCGGGGAAGACCATGGCCTTGCGGTTCTCGGACACCGAGATCTTCCCGAGTACGGTGCCGCACGCGCGATTGAAGGAGATGGCAGACGCACTGGGTCTACGGTTGTCCCTGATGTCACTGTCGAAGATCAGCAGTGCGCTGTTCCAGGCGGTCTACGAAGAGGGGCAAAGAAAGACGTGAACGTTCCGGAGCGCGCGATGCTGCTGTCCGTCCACCCCCGCTTCGCAGCCGCGATTCTGACCGGAAGCAAGACGGTGGAGGTACGCCGCCAGCGCGTCGCCAGCCCGCCCGGAACTCCCGTGCTGCTGTACGCCACCGCTCCCACGATGGCCATCGTGGGCATGGCCCGACTCGCCTCGGTTCAGGTCGCCTCGCCACGCGAATTGTGGTCGGCCAGTCGTACTCGTGCCGGCATCAGCCGCCGCGAGTACGACGCGTACATGAGAGGTGCCACCCAGGCCAGCGGGCTCACGTTGGAAGACCCGGTCACCTTCGAGGAGCCGGTGCGGCTGGAGGCTCTCAGGGCCGCTGGCTCATTCCACCCGCCGCAGAGCTATCGCTACATGACACGCGATGACCTGCACCGGGTGGCAACGGCCGCGCCAACCACCAACGCCTCACTGCGAAGTACCCTCAGCGACCTGGTGCCAGCGTAAGTTGGGTACACCTCACTGTCCGACCGTTGTACGTACCACCCACTGATCGGTGAGCCGTCAGACTGCGGCCAAGGGACGTCTCGCCTGCTACCAGCGGACTGGCGGCGGCGAGGCGCAGCACCGGCAGCGTTCTTTCTCCAGATTCGGGGGCGCGTTCCCAACCACGGCTGGCATTCTCGGCTTGTGCTTGGACGCATACGTGACAGGCGAGCAGTTCGGCGACGCCGCCTTGGCGACCGGGAGATAGAACAGCTGCGCAACGCCCTGGGCCGCCTCGGGATCTCGCATCCGATTGGAGGACGGCTCCGCGTCACTATGAGGGTGTACGCAGTGTTCAAGCCCCAGATGCCGTTCCGGTACATGGTCGGCACACTGCTCGTCTGGTCCTGGTCCGGGTTTCTCTTCGCCCTCCTCGCGCCCAGGCTTTACCAGGTATTTTCGACTCAGCGGAGTGATTCTGCCTTCTCCTGGCCGCAGGCGATGGCCTGGCTGGGGGAACAGAACGGCTTTCTCCTGGGCGTCTACGCCCTCGCCCTGCCTGCCTGTGATCCTGGTATTCAGCGGAGTCGCGGTGCTCGGGGTCTACGGCTCGGGCTACATACTGGCGGGCCTGCTGCGCGGCACATCGGCCATATCCGAGATCTTGTTACTTGGACAGCAACTCCCGCGCTTTCGAGCGCACGTACCAGCCAGCACATTCGTTGAAGCGATCTGCGCGTGCGCCAAGGCACATCGCGCTGTGGGCGAAGCGAGGGTCGGCGAGCTGCCGACGGTGTCAGCCTCAGTCACCCGCGCCTCCCGAACCGTGCTGCGGGCGCACCGTACGCGTGGCGTCGTGACATGGCTGAAGCCTTCGCACCGCCGAACCGCCCTGAAAGAGCACGCAAAGCTCGTCGTCGGCAAGCTCCAGGAAGTGGAACGGGAGCTTGACAAGGAACCCGACAGGGCACTGCGAGAGCTTGCCGAACTCCTCTTGAGGATTGCCGAACGCTACGCCCAGGGCCGCGTCGGCGTGTTGCTGGATGAGCAGGAACTGCAGAATGTTTCGGCGGTGAGGTATCGCACTGGCGACGGATTGCGGGCTGCCGTAGCCGTGGCCTTGACGATCGTCACGGTCTTCTCGGTGGCGTCGCTGGATCTCCCACAGGCCATCGAGGGCTATGTCATCGCGGGGTCCGGTGCTGCTGTGCTGATCACGGTGTATGGCCCTCAGGTCATCGTCGAGTACCGGCGACGGAGATGAGGGCTCACCATGTGCGCGATCGCCACCATGCGGGCGCTCGTACGGGACACCTCGTCTGCGCTGCGGTTGTTTCTGAGCGGTAGCCCGAACCCATCTTCACTGGCGATAGGGCCTGCATAGGGGCGTTCCTGAGCTTGGAAATCAACTGCGCTTCCGGGCTGATGTGTTGCCTGAGCTGCGGTAATGCTCTGATTCGGAGTGTCCGGGGAGTGCTTGCTCTTCCGCCTGTTGACCCCTGGTGACCGACATGGATGGCACGGGTGGGCAGGCAGCGAAGAGGCGGTTCGACAGCAGCGGATGCGACGCGGCAGTGGTGGCGCGGCACCTGTTCGGGCAGTGGAGTGGAAGTTGTCATTGTTGCCGCAAGAGGTCTCTCGTCCTGACAGGCTGGGGGCCGTGACGTATGCGGTGACGGTGGACGCGCAGATACCGAGTGGCGCGCCTGAGATGGACGAGCTGCATCGGGTCGGCGCCGGTGCCCTTCTGGAACAGGGCTTCACAGCAGCTGAGTCGGTTGAGGGCCCCGACGGCGTAGAGGTGTGCGTCGAGGACACCTTCGTGGGTGTCTACCCCGGAGGGGCACTGCTGAAAGTGTTCGTGGACGCGCCGGCGCTGGAGTTCGCCGAGCAGGCGGTCCGTGCCCTGGCGGAGGAGGTCCTTGAGCGCTCGGAGCTGTTGGCCGACTGGACGGTGGAGCGGTGCGAGGTCGAACTCCACCCCGAGCTTGCCAAGGAGAGTCTGGAGGCGGCGGACGGCCCGGACGGGCCGCCGCCGGATGTGGCCTCCCGACGGGCCAAGCTGGCCGAGCCGGCCGCCGCAACCGCTGTCGACCCGGCCCGTGTGGCTGCCGATTCGAAGTCGGCGGCAACCCGGATGCGTGCGCTGTCCGCGCGGCTGCGGTCCTTCGGGCCGGGAATGTTCGGGGCCGTCGACGAGGACGATGAGGACTCCTACCCGGAGTTCGCCGACTCTGCAGTGTCCCCCGAGGACGCAGAGTTGGCAGCCGGAGCGGTGGTGTGGGCAACCGATGTGCTCCTGGACGAGCTGTTTGAGGACGCCTTCTCCCTGTCAGTGGAGAAGACGAACGTCGCCGAGTGCGATCAGCCGCTCTGGCTGCTGGAAGACCTGCCGCCGCGCTATGCCCTGCAGTACGACGCCCGCTTCGCACGCCGATTCCTGGTGACTGCCGTCGCCCTCACCACTCGCTTCACGGAGGGCAGCTTCCAGCAGCTGAGCTGTGTCGCCGAGGAGCTGGCCCTGCGACTGCTGCTGAACACCACTGAGGTGACCTTGGAGACGTTCGGTCTGCTCACCGACGGGGTCTCGGCAGCGCTGGAGTGCTTCGCCGATCTCGTCTACGAGGACATGGACCACGAGTGGCTGTACGACGACTCGAAGGACGGCATCGACGAGAGCCCGGTGGGTGCGCACCTCGGCGTCGCTCCCATGGACCTCGCGAGCTGGTTCAAACCGTTCAACGACGGCCGGTACGTCCACCCCTACGCGGCAGACGAACCCGGTAGTGAGGCGAGTGAAGACGCCGTTCCTTGAGCGACTTCCGCCTGCTGGGCAGGGGCCTCTGATGTACCGAGTCCGGCTGAAGCAAGAGGCGGAGCCCGCCTTCTCCGAGTTCCGCGGAACCGACGTCGAGGCAGTGCTCGGATCGAACGTTCAAAACCACACAAGGCTTTCCGGTACGGGCAGATCTGTATTTCAGCCCAGCGATAGGCGCACCAGCACCCCAGGCATGAAGCAGGTACTCGGTTACGACCTGAGTCGGCACGTAGTCGATCTCTTCGTACGAAGGCCGTACCTCCTGTGCGAGCTCTTCCACGAAAGCGTGTAGGAACCGTACCTGGCGCCATGAATCGCCCAGTTCGGGGTCGAAGAGCGACGGAACCTGAGGAAGGTCGGTGAAGTCGACGATGTTGACCTCGTGAGAACAGGTGAAGGCTCCCAGGGATGCGATGGCTGCATGTCCGGGCCGAACCATGGCCTCCTGTAGGGCAGTCCCCGCGGTCAGTGCGCCGTAGAACATGGGGATGCCTGCGGGACTCATGCGGTTGGACTGGTTGCAGAGGTGCTGGGGGACCGTACCCAGGTCGGCGGCAGACCTGACTCTCTCGGCGTGGGCGTGCACGCGTGCACGCCACAGTCGCTCTTCGGGACTGAGCCGACGCACCAGATCGAGTGCGCTGATCAGGTCACCAATCCTCTGGAGGATCTGTTCAGGCGGGATCTCGCCAGCTCCGCGCAGCTCGTCCTCGTGCGACCGCGGACGTTGCCAGAAAACATATCGGGTCTTATGCCGGATCGCTTGCCGGAAGTCCTGCCAGCTATCCATCAGAGCTTCATCCCTGTGCGGCTCAACGAAATCCTTTTTGATCCACAGGCAGGGTTCCATGCTGCGTTGCACGGCCTCGACCAAGCCTTCGCCGATGAGCACATCGCTGAACTCGTCACTGATCAGGTCCCAGGAGTCCCGGATTCCTGACCACTGGTAGCCGCCCTCTCGCGAATCGTATCCGACCCCCTCGTCGTCGACATTGTTGAATTCGCGGTGCAGCCCTCGCATGAACGCTTCCAGGAAGGTGTCGAAGTCCGCAGCCTGTTCGCCTCCGCAGAAATGGCAGGTGCGAATAGTGTCGGCGTTCCGGGCGAGCAGCGCTTGCAGGGCGTCATCGTCAACGCAGCGGCTACACACGCTTGGCTCGGTCTCTGCGGGCACTGCTCGGCCCTCGCTGGTTCCGTCCACGTGTCCATTGTTATGTGATGCTCGGGTGCCGCTGGCTTCGAAGGGATGGGCAAGAGCAGATGAACATAGGGTCGTATACGGCGCTTGCGGTAGCCGTGGTCGGCGTCCTCGGAACCCTGCTGTCGGGGCTGCTGACGCAGCGGGCTTCGGATCGAGCCAAGCGGTATGAGCTCGAGCATGCGGACCGGCAGCGTATGGAGGATCTCGCCGCGGAGCGACGGCAGACAGGAATGGAGCAGCGGCGTACGTCTTACGTCGCCCTCAACAAGGCCGCGCGGCAGTACCTTACGGCGCTCACTGATCACCTTCACGTCCTCCTGCGCGATGAGGAGCGAGAAGAGTCCCGTGGACAGCTCGACGAGGCTCGCGCGACGCACCGCGACTGCTATGCCGAGGCCCAACTCGTCGTGCCTGACCCCGTGCTTGGCATGGCAGGAACCGTCAGCAAAGCGCTCAATACGACGTACGGCATGATCAAACGCTTGGACAATGGCGTACCTCGTCCCGAGGATTCACTTGACGCCGTTCAGCACAGGATCGACGACTTGTGGGGCCTGCTGCGTCACATGCGTCACGAGATGAGGACCAGCTTGGGTGTCGCCGACTACGAGTGACCCAGAGGTGACGGCTGGCCGAGTGGAATCTCTCAGCCGAACGACGACCTTGCAGCACTCAGTAAATTGCTGCGTTCCTGGGCTGAGGTAGGCGACAGCAGGGGTTGTGTGGTGCGAGAGAGTGCCCCTGCACGATCAGGAGCGAGTGGCTTCTTAAAGGCTGTCACGCGACTCGGCTAGGCGCACGGCGCCGTCGCGGGCGAAAAATGGGGGTGAGCTGCCCACGCAGGTCACCCCCACATAGATCCCATCTTGATGCGCCCTTCGTACGAGCGGAATGGAGCTGTTCACTGGAACCCCCCGTAGCTGCGTAACAGCGCGGTCAGGCCCGTGGAGGCACACACAGCACGCTATATGTGAGAGGCGTTCCGTCGGCGTCGTGCAGATGATCAGTTGCCCCTTGCCGCACCAGTCGCACGCAGTAACGATCCGTAAGGCATTTCGGATGCTCGCCAAGAGCAGGCGGTCGCGTGGGATGCACCGAGCAGCCTGGTCTCTGCGCCATCCCTCACGCACGCTTGCTGGAGGGTCAGGTGACCCAGATGCCCGCGGGCGAGAGCTGGCGTGCAAAGCGTCGGCCTGCGTCACTGAGCGGGGTCGACCAGGACACATCGGCGATCTGGCACCCGAAGTCGTCAGCAAGGGTGTGTACGAGCGTGGCGCCGACGCCTTGGCGGCGATATACGTCCGCTACCCAGACCAGGCCGATGCGTGGGCGCAGGGTGTCGTCCTGGTTGCCGTACTGTGACCCGTCGTTCAGGTCCCAGAGTCGGTGCTGGTCGGTGTCGTGGGCGGTCAAGTAGCCGATGACGCATTCACTTCAGTAGGTACGCCCGTGATCGCCGTGTTCCTGCTGGATCACCCTCAGGTTCCGGCCGGGATCGTGGCTACCTGGGATACCCTCGATATGCCCGGGATCGCGCTGACGCGTCGCGACTGGGACGTCCTGTTCGACCAACCGCGCTCCACCACAGCAGTGCTCGACTATCTCTTTCGTGCCGCTGCCGAACCGCGTATCCCGTTGTGCGATGAGCCGGTGCGCTACTACGAGTTCGCCGCGGCGGACGCGGCCCCGCCCGGCGGTATTGATCCCGAGCTGGTCGGCCTAGGCGGCACCCTGCACTCCACGCCACTGCTGCCCCTGGCCCCGGTCGGCACAGCAGGTACCCGTGCGCACATGGTGATCCGTCTGGAGCTGGAAGACGTCACCGCCCTTCCCCTACCCGCGTCGGCGTCGAGGCCGATCGCCACAGGATCCTCTTCGAACTCGACAGCTTGCCTGTCGGTGACCGCGCGGAGTGGGGACAACTTCTGCTGGACATGCTCGGTGACGTCGTCGATGTCCCTGACGACCACACCAAGTGGCGTTTTCGTCGGCACCTAAGCCGGGACGCCACTCAGCAGACGGTTTATGCGTGCGCCACCCGCTTCGACGAGACTGTCAGAGCCGCTTTCAGCAGCTATGTGCAGTTGCGCCACCATGAGGTCGGTGAACGTACCGGCGGCCCCGACGACCTCGTCACCATCGGCGTGATGCTCACACCGAACAACAGCGGAAGGCGCCAGTGGGACACCACTTTGGTTCGCCCCTACGTTCCCAGCGAATTGATGGCAGAAGAGCTCACCGCCTTCAGTCAGCTGTGGAACGGCAGCTCCGAAGCAGACGAGGTCAGCGACTCTGTGTGAGCTGAACTGCGATGTGTGTAACCTCCAGGGCTGCAGTTGGTCCCACATCTGGCGAATCCGAACTCAGCCGAGTTGGTGGCCACACCTTCATGGAGCTGTGGCCGTCAGCGTTAAGGGCATCGCACCTGCCCTTGAAGGCAAGCGGCAGGTTTGTACCAGTAGACGTGGACCTGATGGGTGTGTTGCCAGACGAGGGAAGGGTTACGGCGCTCGACCAAGAGGATGTCGTGCCAGCGGCCGGCCCCGAGTAGGGCCGTGGCGGTGCCAGCGTCTGCGGACGTGGCATTAGCCCCTTAGAAGGAGCGCTCAATTACCCCGGGCTGAGAGACCAGCCCCAGGGGCACCAGGTCGCCGAGCGCTTTGAACATCAGCGCAATGTTCTCCGCCTCCTGGGCAGTGAAGGGGTGCTCAGCCAGTGGCAGGCAACGCGACAGCTGTGAGTCAACTGCAACCAAAACTGCAACCATGAACGACGTAGGGCCCCACCGCCAAAGCGGTGGGGCCCTACGTTCAGCCCGGTGAGAGCTGGGCGGAGGATACGAGATTCGAACTCGTGAGGGGTTGCCCCCAACACGCTTTCCAAGCGTGCGCCCTAGGCCACTAGGCGAATCCTCCGCCGCAAACTGTACAAGACCTTGGGGAGTGCTCGCGAACCCGTATCGGGGGGCGGGGAGGGAGGTCGAAGGGGGTGTGGGGGATCGGGTAGGCTGGCGGCAGCCCCTCACGTGGCGCTAACTGACTGAACTCCCCCAGGGCCGGAAGGCAGCAAGGGTAGGTCGGCTCTGGCGGGTGCGTGAGGGGCGTCTGCGTTGCCGGGGGCTTGCGACGGTGGGCCCGGCCGCGGAGTGGGCCAGTTGTCGGTGGTGGCCTATATCGTCGGGGGTGTGTCGTCCCTCGCCCTGTACCGCCGCTATCGCCCCGAGACCTTCGCCGAGGTCATCGGGCAACAGCATGTGACCGACCCGCTCCAGCAGGCGCTGCGGAACAACCGGGTCAACCACGCGTACCTCTTCAGTGGCCCGCGCGGCTGTGGGAAGACGACCAGCGCGCGCATCCTGGCCCGGTGCCTCAACTGCGAGCAGGGGCCGACGCCCACGCCCTGCGGGGAGTGCCAGTCGTGCCGTGACCTGGCGCGGAACGGGCCCGGTTCGATCGACGTCATCGAGATCGACGCCGCCTCGCACGGGGGTGTGGACGACGCCCGGGAGCTGCGGGAGAAGGCGTTCTTCGGGCCCGCCTCGAGCCGGTACAAGATCTATATCGTCGACGAGGCGCACATGGTGACCCCGGCCGGGTTCAACGCGCTGCTGAAGGTCGTCGAGGAGCCGCCCGAGCACCTGAAGTTCATCTTCGCGACGACGGAGCCCGAGAAGGTCATCGGGACCATTCGGTCGCGTACGCACCACTATCCGTTCCGGCTCGTCCCGCCGGGTACGTTGCGTGACTATCTGGCCGAGGTGTGTGAGCGCGAGCAGATCCCCGTCGAGGACGCGGTGTTGCCGCTTGCCGTACGGGCGGGAGCCGGCTCCGTACGGGACTCGATGTCGGTGATGGACCAGTTGCTCGCGGGGGCCGGCGAGGACGGTGTGACATATGCCATGGCGACCTCGCTGCTCGGCTACACCGACAGCGCGCTGCTGGACGACATCGTGGACGCCTTCGCCGCGGGTGACGGGGCGCGCGCGTTCGAGATCGTCGACCGCGTCATCGAGGGCGGGCACGATCCGCGCCGGTTCGTCACCGATCTGCTGGAGCGGCTGCGGGACCTGGTGATCCTGGCCGCCGTGCCGGACGCCGTCGAGAAGTCGCTGATCGACGCGCCGGGGGACGTGATCGAGCGGATGCGGGCCCAGGCGTCGGTCTTCGGCGCGGCCGAGCTGAGCCGTGCCGCCGACATCGTCAACACCGGGCTGACGGAGATGCGGGGGGCCACCGCGCCCCGGTTGCAGCTGGAGTTGATCTGCGCCCGGGTGCTGCTGCCCGCCACGTACGGGGACGAGCGCTCCGTGCAGGCCCGGCTCGACCGGCTGGAGCGAGGGGCTGCGGGTGCTGCGCTGGGGGCTCCTGGTGTGGGGGCTCCTGGTGTCGGTGCCCCTGGCGTGGGGGCTCCGGGTGTCGGTGCTTCTGGTGCCGGGGCTCCCGGCGGTGGCGGGGGTGCTGCTGCGGGGCCGCCCGTTACGGGGGCGGGTGTCTCCGGCGATGCGGGTGGCGGCCCGGGAGGGGAGCCCTCCGCCGAGTCGGTGCCCGCGCCCGCACCGCCCCCTTCGGCTTCCTCTTCCCCTTCGGCTTCGGCCCCTTCCGCACCCGCTGCCGAGGAGTCGGCGCGACGGCCCGGGGCCTGGCCCGGCGGAACCGGGCCTGGTGGCGGCGCCGGTGGTGGAGCCGGTGCGGGGGACTCCGCGCGGCGTCCCGGTGCCTGGCCGGAGGCGGCCGGTCCGCCGTCGAGCAGCGGCCCCGCCACCTCTCCTGCCGGGCCCTCTCCCGCCGCTTCGGCCCCGTCCGGTCCGTCGGCGAACGAGGCGAGCGGGGCGAGTGGGGTGAGCGGGGCGAGTGGGGTGAGCGGGGCGAGCGGAGGGCCCGCGGCTGCCCCCGCGGGCGGTGGCGGCGATCCGGCGCAGGTCCGGCAGATGTGGCCGCAGATCCTGGAGGCCGTCAAGAACCGGCGGCGCTTCACCTGGATCCTGCTCAGCCAGAACGCACAGATCGTCGGCTTCGACGGCAAGACGCTCCAGATCGGGTTCCCCAACGTGGGCGCGCGCGACAGCTTCGCCAACGGCGGCAGCGACGAGGTGCTGCGGCAGGCGCTCGGCGACGCGCTGGGAGTGCAGTGGCAGGTCGAGGCCATCGTCGACCCGTCGGGTGGCGGCGGTAACGGTGGCGGCGGCGGTGGTGCCGGGGGCCCTAGCGGGCCGGGCTCCGGGTACGGCGCGGGGTCCGGTGCCATGGGAGGCGGCGCGGCCGGCGCGCGGAGTGCGGTGACGGCGCCCCCTCCCGCGCAGGCACCGCCGCAGCAGTGGTCGGCGCCCGCGCCGGCGCCGGGTGCAGCCACATCCGGGGCACCCGGCGGGACGGGGCAGCCCGCGGGGGCCGGAACCGCGCCGGTGCCGCCCCAGGCGCCAGCGCCGACTCCGGCCCCGGCATCGGCACCCACGCCGGAGGCCCCCCGCGCGGCGGCACCCCCGCCGTCGAGCTACGGCCCCGAGGACGACATGCCCGCCGAGGACGACCCCGACCTCGACGACTCCGCCCTCTCCGGCCACGACCTCATCGTCCGAGAGCTCGGCGCGACGGTGCTGGAGGAGTTCCAGCACGACTGACGGCAGTGCGGCCGGAAGGTGGGGACTGTTCGGGGAGGGGCGGGTCCGCGGAGAGGGGAACACGTAGGCTCGGGGCCGTGAAGAGGCGTCTAGTGAGCCAGGAGCAATCGTGATTCCCGGTGGTGGACAGCCTGACATGCAGCAGTTGCTGCAACAGGCGCAGAAGATGCAGCAGGATCTGGCCGCGGCGCAGCAGGAGCTGGCCGAGACATCCGTCGAGGGCACGTCGGGCGGCGGTCTGGTGAAGGCGACCGTCAACGGCTCCGGTGAGCTTCAGGGGCTGGTCATCGACCCGAAGGCGGTGGACCCGGAGGACACCGAGACCCTCGCCGACATGGTGCTCGCGGCCGTCCGCGACGCGAACAGCGCGGCTGCCGAGCTCCAGCAGCAGAAGCTCGGTCCCCTCGCGCAGGGCATGGGCGGAATGCCCGGCCTTCCGTTCTGACCGCGGTCCGAAAGCGGTCCAAGCGGTACCAGGTCCAAGCGATACCAGGTCCAAGCGGCCCAAGCGGCCCAAGCGGTACCCGCTCCCGGCCCACGCAGCGCGCACAGGGCCGGGAGCCGGTGGCCGACCGGTGGCCGACCTGCGGCAGCCGGTGGCGGTCGAGGGCTGGTCAGCGGCTAGTGGTGGCCCGTACGGACCACTAACGTACGCAGAGACGAACAGAGAGCAGGCGGGAGCCATCCGTGTACGAAGGCGTGGTCCAGGACCTCATCGACGAGTTGGGCAGGCTGCCCGGCGTCGGTCCCAAGAGCGCGCAGCGGATCGCTTTCCACATCCTGCAGGCCGAGCCCGCCGACGTACGCCGGCTCGCCAGTGCGCTGACCGAGGTCAAGGAGAAGGTCAGGTTCTGCGCGGTGTGCGGCAATGTCGCGCAGGAGGAGCAGTGCCGAGTCTGTCTCGATCCGCGCCGTGACCCGTCGGTCATCTGCGTGGTCGAGGAGCCCAAGGACGTCGTCGCGATCGAACGGACCCGCGAGTTCCGGGGCCGGTACCACGTGCTGGGCGGGGCGATCAGCCCCATCGAGGGCGTCGGCCCCGACGACCTGCGGATAAGGGAGCTGCTCTCCCGCCTCGCCGACGGATCGGTCACCGAGCTGATCCTGGCCACGGACCCCAACCTGGAGGGCGAGGCGACGGCCACGTACCTCGCGCGGATGGTCTCCGCGATGGGGCTCAAGGTGACGCGGCTGGCGAGCGGGCTTCCCGTGGGGGGAGACCTGGAGTATGCCGACGAGGTCACTCTGGGACGGGCCTTCGAAGGAAGGCGGCTTCTTGATGTGTGAGCCCGTGACCCGTGATGTACGAGCCCGTGCGAGCCTGTGCGAGCCAAGGGCGCAAAAGCCCACAGGGGAGAGGTTGCCCGATGTCTGATGCGACGCTGAACTCCATCAAGAACAACCCTGACGACTTCGCCGTCCAGATCAGCGACCAGATCGAGAGCTTCATCGTCTCGGTCACCGAGGTCGCCAAGGGCGACGACCCGGACAGCGCCGTTCCCTACCTCCTGCTGGAGGTCTCGCAGCTCCTTCTCGCGGGCGGCCGGCTGGGCGCGCACGAGGACATCGTCCCGGACGAGCGGTACGAGCCGGACGTGGGCCCCGAGCCGGACGTGGACGAGCTGCGCGAGCGGCTCGCCGCGCTGCTGGACCCGGTCGACGTCTACTCGGAGGTCTTCGACCCGTACGTACCGCGCTCGGCGCCCGTCGCCTGCCGGATCTCCGACGACCTCTCGGACGTGCTGACCGATCTGCGGCACGGCATGGCCCACTACCGCGCGGGCCGGGTGAGCGAAGCCCTGTGGTGGTGGCAGTTCTCCTACCTGTCCAACTGGGGCCCGACCGCCTCGGCGGCGCTGCGTGCCCTCCAGTCGCTGGTGGCGCACGTCCGGCTGGACAAGCCCCTCGAAGAGCTCGACGGCCTGGACACCGACAGCAACGCGGCGGACGAGGACGGCTCCCTGGAGGCCGAGGCGGGCGCCGTGATGGCCGCCGAGATCGCCGAGCCGCTGGGGCTCAAGAACGCCTGACCGCGCCTGATCCGCCGCCCTGCGGCGAGGGCTTGCCCGGCGGATCTTGCGTACCCGGCCTGGGGGCGGGCGTAGTCGATGGCGCATCGTGAACAGAGTCACGTTTCCGTGTCATTTCGGCCCAGGTGGGCAGGGGCTTTCGCGGACGGGACCGGGTTCCGTCCGGTCGTTACACTGAGCCGACCAGTGGATCCCATCCTTCCGGGCAGCGTGGCACGGAGCGCCGGGGTCCCGGGAAATGATTCGAGGAGCGAGCACACGTGGGCCTTGTCGTGCAGAAGTACGGCGGCTCCTCCGTTGCCGATGCCGATGGCATCAAGCGCGTTGCCAAGCGGATCGTCGAAGCCAAGAAGAACGGCAACCAGGTTGTCGTCGTGGTCTCGGCGATGGGTGACACGACGGACGAGCTGATCGATCTTGCCTCTGAGGTGTCTCCGGTCGCCTCCGGCCGCGAGTTCGACATGCTGCTGACCGCAGGAGAGCGGATCTCCATGGCCCTGCTGGCGATGGCGATCAAATCCCTCGGCCACGAGGCGCAGTCGTTCACCGGCAGCCAGGCGGGTCTGATCACCGACTCCGCGCACAACAGGGCGCGGATCATCGACGTCACCCCCGGCCGGATCCAGGACTCGGTCGACGAGGGCAACATCGCGATCGTCGCCGGCTTCCAGGGCGTCTCCCAGGACAGCAAGGACATCACCACCCTGGGCCGGGGCGGTTCCGACACCACGGCCGTCGCGCTGGCCGCGGCGCTGAACGCCGAGGTCTGCGAGATCTACACCGATGTCGACGGTGTCTTCACCGCCGACCCGCGGGTGGTGAAGAAGGCGCGGAAGATCGACCGGATCTCCTTCGAGGACATGCTGGAGCTGGCATCGTCCGGCTCGAAGGTGCTGCTGCACCGCTGTGTCGAGTACGCGCGCCGCTACAACATCCCGATCCACGTGCGGTCGTCCTTCTCCGGCCTGAAGGGTACGTGGGTCACGAACGAGCAGCCGGACGGGCAAGGGGAAGAGTCGATGGAGCAGGCGATCATCTCGGGTGTGGCGCACGACACGTCCGAGGCCAAGGTCACGGTCGTCGGGGTGCCGGACAAGCCGGGCGAGGCCGCGGCGCTCTTCCGCGCTGTCGCGGAGGCCGAGATCAACCTCGACATGGTGGTCCAGAACGTCTCCGCCGCTTCCACGGGCCTGACCGACATCTCCTTCACGCTGCCCAAGACCGAGGGCAAGAAGGCCATCGCGGCGCTGGAGAAGGTGCAGGGCACTGTCGGCTTCGACTCGCTGCGCTACGACGACCAGATCGCGAAGATCTCCCTCGTCGGTGCCGGTATGAAGACCAACCCGGGCGTGACGGCGACGTTCTTCGAGGCGCTGTCCAACGCCGGGGTCAACATCGAGCTGATCTCCACCTCGGAGATCCGTATCTCGGTCGTCACTCGCGAGGAGTCCGTGGGCGATGCGGTCCGCGCCGTCCACTCGGCCTTCGGGCTGGACAGCGAGACGGACGAGGCCGTGGTCTACGGGGGCACCGGCCGCTGACCGGGCGAGAACAGGCCGCCTTTCGGCCGACTGCCGGGCCCACTGGCCACGGCGGTGCTCACTGACGGACAATGGCGCTCCCCGCCCCTGCAACCGGCAGGCAGGCGGGGAGCGTCTTTGTTGCCTCCAGAGCCCGACGCGCAGGGGGAGCGCGGCCGACGGCCTGGCAGCCACAGGGCGTTCGCGGAGACTGAGAGATGTGTGTATGACGGCATGTGGTGTGTTTTCCGGCACAGTGCTTGTCGCGTACAACCCTGACGGGGGGAAACGTGTCAAACAGGCGTGGCAGAGGTACTCGGAATCGCAACGGCCCCTGGTCGCCCCGGCCCCGGTGCCGGAGGGCTACCGGTGGCCGGAGGCATGCCTGTGATCGCGCCGTGGCCAGCCGCGCGCCCGTCGCGCCCGCTCACACAGCATGGGGACGCTGACGAGGCGATGGCACATGGCACCACAGTCGACCACCTGACCGAGACCTACCGCGCCCACTACAAGTCCCTGCTCGGGCTCGCGGCGCTCCTGCTCGACGACACCGCCTCGTGCGAGGACGTCGTCCAGGAGGCGTTCATCCGCGTCCACTCGGCACGCAAGCGCGTCCGCGACCCCGAGAAGACCCTCGCCTATCTCAGGCAGACGGTCGTGAACCTTTCCCGCTCCGCGCTGCGCCGCCGCATCCTCGGGCTGAAGCTGCTCTCCAAGCCGATGCCCGACATGGCGAGCGCCGAGGAGGGGGCCTACGAACAGCTCGAACGGGATCAGTTGATACAGGCGATGCGTGGCTTGCAGCGGCGCCAGCGCGAGGTGCTGGTGCTGCGGTACTTCGCCGATATGACCGAGGCTCAGGTGGCCGAGGTGCTCGGCCTCTCCCTCGGCTCCGTCAAGGCGTACGGGTCGCGCGGTATCGCCGCGCTGCGCACCGCCATGGAGACGGCGTGATGAGCAAGGGACCGGGTCTCCCCGGCGGCGAAGAGCCGCGTGAGCCGCACGAGACGCCTGCGTCGCACGAGACGCCCGCGTCGCGTGACGGCACGGAAGAGGGCGCCGCGGAACTGGCCGGGCGCGAGGAACTGGCCGGGCACCCCGCAGAGGGCGCTGACGGGGGGAGTGAGCCCGGCGCCGCCGAGGAGATCTCGCTGGACCTCTTCGACGAGTCCGAGCTCAGCTCCGAGGAGGAGACGCTCAGGGAGCTCCTGCGAAGCAGCGTCCGCAGCATCGAGCCGCCCGCCGACAGCCTCGACCGCACGCTGGAGCACCTGCACCGGGCCGTGCCCGCGCGCCGTGCGCACCGTCGCCAGGCGATGGTCGGCGGCGTGGCGGCGGCGCTGGTCGCCGTGGTCGGAGTGCCCGCACTCTTCTACGGCGGCGTCGTGCCGGGCGTCGGCGGAGACGATCAGCCGCTGACCGCCGCCAGCACCCACGGCCAGACCCGCGGCCCCGACGCCGGTGCCGACGGGACGGGCGGCAAGGGCGAGGACAGGCACGACGGGGGCAAGGGCAAGGACACTGGCAAGGGCGACAAGGGCGGCTCGGACGCCGACCCGTCACCGTCCGGCGGCCCCGGTGACAGCAGTGCCGACTCCGACGAGACCCTCAGCGCCAGCGCGCCCACCTGCGGCAGCGACCAGCTGGGCGGCGGCTCGGCGCAGTCGGGCGCGCCCGACGGCTCGGGCACCGTCTACGGCAGCTTCCGCGTCGCCAACGTCTCCGGCGACGCCTGCACGGTCGATGGCGAGGGCGTCGTCGGCGCCTCCGTACAGGGCAGCGGGGGCGGGCAGGTCACGGTCGTCGACCACACTTCCGGCGATCCGGCGCCCGGCCTCGGCGATCCGGCCGAGGCGCGGGACGAGGTCGTGCTGCGGCCCGGTCAGGCGTATGTGGTGAAGTTCGCCTGGGTGCCCAGCGGGTGCAGTTCGCCCTCGCCGCAGGGTGGGCGGTACGAGGGCGAGACCGCAGGGCCCAACGCCGGTGCGGATGCGGGCTCGGCGGATGGCGGAAGTGAGGGGTCCGGTGGCAGCACCGGGACGCCTGGTGAGGCCGATGGTGGGAACGGGGACCCTGGCGGCGACACGGAAGTTGTGGTCTCGCACACGCCTGAGGGCGGGGCGCCCGTGGCCGGTACGCGCGTTCCCGGCGAGTGCGGCAGTGGAACGGTGTACCGCACGGGCGTCATTCCTCAGAACTGATCTGATCCGCACCGGTTCGGAGTCTCGCCGTTGCGCGCTGGTGAGTTGCCCGTGTGCCACTTCGCTGTGGCTTGTCGCGCCCACGCGGCGGAGCCGCACATGTCACAGTCCCGCGCCCCTTCGGGGCGCGCCCCCTGCGGGGCGCTCCGCATCTGCGTGGTCGTACTGTGGGGGCGTGTACCGGTTCTTGGTGACCCCGCGGTGGTGGGCGATCAATATCTTCGCCGTGCTGGCGATTCCGGTCTGTGTGCTGATGGGCAGCTGGCAGCTGGGCCGGTTCGACGACCGGGTCGACCGTCATCAGGAGCAGCAGGAGCAGTCGGCGGCGCAGGAGCATGCCAAGGCGCGGGCGCTGCGGGAGCTGTTGCCGGTGACCGAGGAGACGGCCGGCCGCACGGCCAAGGTGACGGGCCGGTTCGATACGGCGCATCCGCTACTGGTGCCGGACCGTACGGTCAAGGACAAGCGGGGCTTCTATGTGCTGTCCCTGCTGCGCACCGAGGACACCGAAGGCGGCAAGGCGCTGCCCGTCGTACGCGGCTGGCTGCCCGGCAAGGCCGATCCGGACCGCGTACCGGCGCCGCCGAAGGGCGAGGTCACCGTCACGGGCGTGCTCCAGGCGTCCGAGTCGCAGAACGACGCCGGTGACGGAGCCACGGGCGCGCTGCCCGACGGCCGGCTCGGATTCGTCAGTGCGGCGGCGCTCGTCAACGTCGTCCCGTACGGCGTGGAGGACGCCTGGATCACCGAGCAGCGCACCCGGCAGCCGCTGAGGCCGGTGCCGCCGGTCGCGCCCGACAACACCGGCCTTGACATGAAGGCGTTCCAGAACCTGGGCTATACGGCGCAGTGGTTCGTGTTCGCCGGGTTCGTGGTCTTCATGTGGTTCCGCTTCTTCCGCCGGGAGGCGGAGCTGGCCAGGGACGCAGCGCTGGGGCTCATTCCGGACGGCCAGCAGGAGAGCCGACCGGAGAGCCGGCCGGAGCCTCCGGAAGGGGATGCCGACCCTCCCGGTCCGTCCTCGGAAGATGCCGCAACGCGAAGTCGATCTCCAGCCTGACCTGCTTGATCCGCTCCTCCACGACGAGCGAGCCGTGCCCCGCGTCATAGCGGTACACCTCGTGCGGGTGGCCGCGCTCCGCCAGCTTGGCCACGTAGTTCTCGACCTGCCGGATCGGGCAGCGGGGGTCGTTGACGCCCGCAGAGATGTAGACGGGGGCGCGCACCTTGTCGACGTACGTCAGCGGTGAGGACGCCTCGAAGCGCTCGGGCACCTCCTCCGGGGTGCCGCCGAGCAGCGTGCGGTCCATGGACTTCAGCGCCTCCATCTCGTCGTGGTAGGCGGTGACGTAGTCCGCGACCGGCACGGCGGCCAGTCCCAGTGCCCACACCTCCGGCTGGGTGCCGACGCCGAGGAGGGTGAGGTAGCCGCCCCAGGAGCCGCCGGCCAGGACGAGCCGGTCGGGGTCGGCGAGCCCGGAGTCGACGGCCCAGGTGCGGACGGCGTCGATGTCCTCCAGCTCGATCAGGCCGACGCGGTGCTTGAGGGCGTCGGTCCAGGCGCGGCCGTAACCGGTGGAGCCGCGGTAGTTGACCCGTACGACGGCGAAGCCGTGGTCGACCCAGGCGGCGGGCTGGCCCGCGAAGGAGTCGCTGTCGTGGTGGGTGGGGCCGCCGTGCACCTCGAAGACGGTGGGGAAGGGGCCCTGCCCGGCCGGCTTCTGCACCAGCGCGTGCACCGTCCCGCCGGGGCCCTCGACCCAGGCGTCCTCGACCGGCACGGAGCGCGGTGCCGTCATCCCGGGAGGGTCGAGCACAGCTGAGCCGGTGGTGGAACGGACCTGCGGCGGTTCTGCGGCGGACGACCACAGGAACTCGACCGTGCCGTCGGGCCGCGCCGTCGCGCCCATGACCGAGCCGGCGGGCGCCTCGATGCGGGTGCGTTCGCCGCTCGCCAGGTCGTAGCGGAAGAGTTCGTCGCGGGCCTGGTAGCTGTGCGCGACCAGCAGCGCGGAGGCGTCCGGGTACCACTCGGCGGCGACGTCGCCGGGCAGGTCCAGCTCCAGCTCCTTGGTGGTGCCCGCTACCGGGTCCCAGACCATCGGCTCCCACCGGCCGCGCCGCTGGTGGCCGACCAGCAGCCGCTGGTCGCCGTCGACGGGGGCGAAGCCGAGCACGGTGAGGCCCAGCTCCTTCGTGCCGCCCTCGCTGTCGTCGAGCTCGGCGACGGTGGAGCCGTCGCGGCTCACGACGCGCAGCGCCGAGTGCATGGCGTCGCCGTGCTCGGTGTGCTCGATCGCCAGCAGCGTGCCGTCGTGTGAGAGATCGCCCACACCGGCCGACTCGCTGTGCCGGTAGATCTCGACGGGCGCGGGGGAGCCGGGGCGCAGCACGTGGATGGTGGAGCCGTCCTCGTCGGTGGAGCGGCCGATGACGACAGTGCCGTCCCGGCCGATCGCCAGGCCCGCCGGATAGGCGGGGTCCAGGCCCTCGACGGCGACTGCGTCGGGCCCGCCGTCGAAGGGCTGGCGCATCCAGACACCGAACTCGTCGCCGTCGGTGTCCGAGAACCACCAGATCCACTCGCCGTCGGGCGTCAGGGTGCCGTCCGTGGTGCCGTTGGGCCGGTCGGTGACCTGCCGCTGTTCACCGGTCGTACGGTCCCAGGCGTACAGCTCGAACGTGCCCGTCGCGTTCGATACGAACAGCGACCGGGCGGGTGCGTCCTCGGCCCACTCGGGCAGCGAGACGCGCGGCGCCCTGAACCGCTTCTCCCAGTCGGGCATGGCGTGGTCGGGCAGTGCGTTCTGATCCATGCGCCCATTGTGGACCGGGACCGGTGGTCGGGGAGCGGGGTCCCGAACAGTACAGTTCGAGCCGCCCCTGTCTACGTCTGTTGTCTGCCCTGAGGTGTGTCCGTGGTGTCCCCGTCGTCGGCTGTTCCGCATGCGTCACCGGCTGAGCCGGTGACGATTGTCGGGGTAGGGGCCGACGGCTGGCCGGGGCTGACCGGGCCCGCGCGGGAGGCGCTGCGCGCTGCCGAGGTGATCATCGGGAGCCGCCGCCAGCTCGATCTGCTGCTGCCGCCGCCGCAGGAGTGCGCGGGGGAGCGGGTGGTGTGGCCGTCGCCGCTGCGGCCTGCCGTGCCAGGGCTGCTCGCGGCGCACGCCGGGCGCCGGATCGCGGTGCTGGCGAGCGGTGACCCGTACCACTACGGGATCGGCCGCACCCTCACCGAAGTGCTCCCGCAGCTGCCGCTCCGCGTTCTTCCCCACCCCTCGTCCGTCAGTCTGGCGTGTGCGCGGCTGGGGTGGGCGCTGGAGGAGTGCGAGGTCGTCAGCGTCGTCGGCCGGCCGCTCGCCCGGATCGCCGCCGCAGCGCATGAGGGGCGGCGGCTGCTGGTCCTCAGCGCGGGTGCCCGCACCCCCGGTGAGGTCGCGGCGCTGCTGCGTGAGCGCGGTTTCGGGCCGAGCCGGATGCGGGTGCTGGAGCAGCTCGGCGGCGCGCAGCAGCGCACGTACGAGGGGACGGCCGAGGACTGGCCGCACCCGCCGGGCGATCCCCTCAACATCGTCGCCGTCGAATGCGCGGCTGCCCCGGACGGGCTGCGGCTGGGCGCCGTCCCCGGGCTGCCGGATGCCGCGTACGAGCACGACGGCCAGCTCACCAAGCGTCATGTACGGGCCGCGACGCTGGCCGCGTTGGCGCCCGCACCCGGCGAACTGCTGTGGGACGTGGGCGGCGGCGCGGGTTCCATCGCCGTGGAGTGGCTGCGCACGCACCCCGCATGCGGGGCATTCACAGTGGAGCGCAACCCCGAGCGGGCCTCGCGCATCTCGCGCAACGCGGAGCGCCTCGGCGTGCCCTCGCTCCGTGTCGTCACCGGTACGGCGCCGGGCGCGCTGGCCGGACTGCCCACGCCCGACGCCGTGTTCGTCGGCGGCGGGCTGACCGCGCCGGGACTGCTGGACGCCTGCTGGGCGGCGCTGCCGGTGGGCGGCCGGCTGGTCGCCAACACCGTCACCCTGGAGTCGGAGGCGCTGTTGGTGGAGTGGTACCGGCGCTGCGGCGGCGAGTTGGTGCGGCTCTCGGTGGCGCACGGAGTGCCGGTGGGCGGCTTCACGGGCTGGCGGCAGGCGATGCCGGTGACGCAATGGGCGGTGTGCAAGGGCACCGACTCGGCAGTGGGAGGGGACACATGACGGTGTACTTCATCGGCGCCGGGCCCGGCGCCGCCGACCTGATCACGGTGCGCGGCGCCCGTACGCTCGCCGCCTGCCAGGTGTGTCTGTACGCGGGCAGCCTGGTGCCCCGCGAACTGCTCGCCGAGTGCCCGCCCGACGCGCGGCTGGTCGATACGGCGCAGCTCGATCTGGACGCGATCACGGGGGCGCTTGTCAGCGCCCACCGTGAGGGGCTGGATGTGGCACGGCTGCACTCCGGCGACCCGTCCGTCTTCAGCGCCGTCGCCGAACAGATGCGGCGCCTCGATGCGGCTGGGGTGCCGTACGAGGTCGTACCGGGCGTGCCCGCGTTTGCAGCGGCGGCCGCAGCGCTGAAGCGGGAGCTGACGGTGCCGACCGTCGGGCAGACCGTCGTACTGACCCGGATCGCCCGGCAGGCGACCCCCATGCCGCCCGGCGAGGACCTGGCCACGCTGGGGCGCAGCGGCGCCCTGCTCGTCCTGCACCTGGCGGTGCGGTACGTGGATGAACTGGTCGCCGAGCTCCTTCCCTATTACGGTGCCGACTGCCCTGCGGCGGTGGTGGCTTTCGCCAGCCGCCCGGACGAGATCGTGCTGCGGGGTGCTTTGCAGGACATCGCGGAGCAGGTGAGGGCTGCGGGCATCAGCAAGACGGCGGTCATCCTGGTGGGCCGCACGCTTGCGGCGGAGCACTTCCGGGACAGCCATTTGTATTCTGCGGAGCGCGACCGGCACGTTTGTTGAGCCCTCGCTTGCGGGTTGCCCTCCCAGTGGGCTGCGCTTGCCAGCCCTGCTCCCCCAAGCTCTTCGAGCAGGGGGTACCCCCAGGCGCAGACCTCCCAAGCACAGCAGGGGGACGCGCCCCGAAGGGGCGCGGGGAACTGCGCGAGCAACCACAGCTCGCCCGCAGTCTGCACTCTTCGGACAGGGGCACCGCGAAGCGCAGCGTCAGCGCACCGTGCTGCGGCCCACAATCGTCCCCCCGCGGTCGATGCAGAGTACGTCGACCGCGACGGGCGCCCCGCGCAGCACCGCGAGGGCTTCGTCGCGGGCGGCGGCGGCGACCAGGTCGCCGAGTGGCACATTGGCAGCGGCGCACAACTGGAGGGCAGCGAGGCCGGTGTTGGCCTCAGAGATGTGCGCGGACAGCTCCGCGTCGGCGCCGCCCGCAACGGCCAGCTCGGCGAGGAAGCCCAAGTCGACCTGGGAGCGCTTCGAATGGAGATCCATGTGCCCGGCGGCCAGTTTGGACAGCTTGGCGAAGCCGCCGCAGATGGTGAGCCGGTCGACGGGGTGGCGGCGTACGTACTTGAGGACGGCGCCCGCGAAGTCCCCCATGTCCAGCAGCGCATCCTCCGGCAGCCCGTACTCGGCGACGGCCGTGCGTTCCGAGGTCGACCCCGTACATCCGGCCACATGCGTACGCCCCGCCGCGCGGGCCACATCCACTCCGCGCCGGATCGAGTCGATCCACGCGGAGCACGAGTAGGGGACGACGATGCCGGTCGTCCCCAGGATCGACAGCCCGCCGACGATGCCCAGCCGCGGGTTCCAGGTGGAGCGTGCGATCTCCTCGCCGTTGTCGACGGCGAGCGTGATCTCCACATCGCCGCTGCCGCCGTACTCCCGCGCCACGCGCGCGACGTGCTCGCGCATCATCCGGCGCGGCACCGGGTTGACGGCGGGCTCGCCCACATCGAGGGGCAGCCCGGCACGGGTCACGGTGCCCACGCCCGGCCCGGCGCGGAAGACGACGCCCGCGCCCGGCGCGAGGGGGCGCACGGTGGCGCGTATCACGGCGCCGTGGGTGACGTCGGGGTCGTCGCCCGCGTCCTTGACGATCGCTGCGGTGGCGCACCCTGGCCGCAACTCCTCGTATGCGAGGGCGAAGGCCGGTGTTTGGCCCTTGGGCAGCGTGATCGTCACCGGGTCGGGGAAGTCGCCGGTCAGCAGCGCGGTGTACGCGGCGGTCGTCGCCGCGGTCGCACAGGCACCGGTCGTCCAGCCCGGCCGCAACCCGGTGTGTTTCAGTTGAGCGCCGCGCCCGCCCTTGGGCTCCTCACCCATGAAAGGAACCGCAGCCCGTGCACGTACTGATCCTCGGCGGGACGACGGAGGGCCGCCGCCTCGCGGAGCTGCTGGACGGTGCCACCGGCGTACGCGTCACCAGCTCGCTGGCCGGACGGGTCGCCTCCCCGCGGATGCCGGTGGGCGACGTACGCATCGGCGGCTTCGGAGGCGTCCAGGGGCTGACGGAATGGCTGCGTACACACCTTGTGGACGTACTCATCGACGCCACCCATCCCTTCGCCGAGACGATCAGTTTCCATGCCGCCGAGGCCGCGGCCGCTGCCCATGTTCCCCTGCTCGCTCTCCGCCGCCCCGGCTGGGTACCGAGTGAGGGCGACAACTGGCACATGGCGGACTCTTTGGGCGAGGCCGCTCTGCTGCTGCCCCGGCTGGGGCGGCGCATCTTCCTGACGACGGGACGGCTGGGGCTGAGCGCTTTCGCCGGTCCCGGGACCGAGGAGCTGTGGTTTCTGGTCCGCACCGTCGACCCGCCCGAGGACGGGCAGCCGACGCCCGCACGCATGGAGCTCCTGCTGGACCGGGGGCCGTTCTGCCTGGAGGGAGAGCGCGAGGTGCTGCACCGCCACCGCATCGATGTCGTCGTGACGAAGGACAGCGGCGGTACGGCCACCGCGCCCAAGCTGACGGCGGCGCGAGAGGCCGGACTGCCGGTGGTGGTCGTCCGACGCCCGCCGGTCCCGGACGGAGTACGGGTGTGCGCGAGCCCGGAGGCGGCGGCGGAGGCGGTGCGGGCGCTCTGAGATCCGCCCGTCACCCCGTTCAGGTTCCGGCGACCGCCGCCTCGAACGCGGCCTCCGCGTGCAGCCGTGCGGTGGGAAAGACGGGCACGGGGCTGTCGTCCGCGCCGATCAGCAACTCGATCTCCGTACAGCCCAGCACGATCCCTTCGGCCCCGTCCGCGACGAGCTTGTCGATCACCCGCCGGTACGCGGCCCGCGAGTCGTCCCGCACGGTTCCCAGGCACAGTTCGTCGTAGATCACGCGGTGCACCAGTTCCCGGTCGGCCGCGTCGGGGACCAGCACCGACAGGCCACCGGCCGCCAGCCGGCCCCGGTAGAAGTCCTGCTCCATCGTGAACGCGGTGCCCAGCAGTCCGACGCGCCGCAGCCCCGCCGCCCGCACCGCCGAAGCGGTCGCGTCCGCAAGATGCAGCAGCGGCACCGAAGTGGCCTCCTCGATGTGCCCGGCGACCTTGTGCATGGTGTTGGTGCACAGCACCAGCAGCTCCGCGCCCGCTGCCGCAAGCGCGCCGGCCGCGTCGGCGAGGATGCCGCCCGCTTCCTCCCAGCGGCCTTCCGCCTGCAGCACCTCGATCTCGGCGAAGTCGACGGAATACAGCACCAGTCGCGCCGAGTGCAGCCCGCCCACCCGTTCCCTGGTGATCTCGTTCAGCATCCGGTAGTACTCGGCCGAGGACTCCCAACTCATCCCGCCGATCAGCCCGATCGTTCGCACCGTCCGCACCGCCCTTCGTCCCCGTGTTGTCTGTATCGGCAGCTCACCACATAAGGAGGGCTTTGGCGTTTTGCGGGGGAGAGCGCAGAGTCGGGCCGACGTCAGTCGCAGAACGCGTCGTCCAGCACCTTGTCGAGCGGGGCTCCAATACCCGGGTCCGCGGGCCAGTCGGCGAGATTCGCGGACAGCACCATCCGCCGTGAACGGTCGGGCGTGGTGAAAGCCAGCGTCGCGTAGCCGGGAATGCCGCCGGTGTGCCCGACGACCGTACGTCCGCAGCTCAGCTTCCGGTGCTTGAGTCCGAGTCCGTAGCGTGCGCCGGGCTCACCGGTGGCGACGGTGCGGTTCATCTCCCGCCACTCGGCGGGGCGCAGCAGCTTGCCCGAGGTGAGCGCGGTGAGGAACTTGTCCAAGTCGCCCGTGGTGGACACGATCTGCCCCGCCGCGCCGGCCATCGAGGGGTTCAGCTCGGTGATGTCCTCGCGGTCGGCAAGTTTGATGTAGCCGTGTGCGTGCGGCCCGGGGAGTATTGCGCTGTCTCCGGGCACGGAGGTGTGCCGCAGCCCCAGCGGTACGGTGATCCGCCGCCGGACCTCCGCGGCGTACGGGCGGCCGGTGATCCGCTCGATGACGAGTCCGGCGACGGCGTAGTTGGTGTTGGAGTACCCGTAGTCGGTGCCCGGCGGGAAGTCGGCCGGCTTGGCCGCCGCCGCGCGCACCAGCGCCGCCGGGTCATGGTGCCGGAAGCGCGTCCTGACGAACTCCTCGCCCTGTGGCAGGTCGCGGGCCAGATCGTGCAGGCCGCTCCTGTGCTGGAGGACCATCCGCACGGTGATGCGGTCCGCGTTCGGTACGAGGCCGGGTGGCAGGTACCGCGACAAGGGATCGTCCAGCGCGACGCGGCCCTCCCCGACCAGTTGCAGCAGGACAACCGCGGTGAACATCTTGGTCGTACTGCCCGCGCGGAACACTCCGCCCCGGGGAACGGGTGCGGTTCCCCGATCCCTTGCCGAGCCCGCCCGTGCGGTCCAGCTGTCGCCCCTGTCCGTCACCCGCACCTGGGCGCCGACGGCGCCGTTGCGGGTGATGTCGGCCAAGTCCTTGTGGATCTGCGAGTGCTTGTCCGGCTGCCGTTGCTCGGCAGCGGCGGGCAGCGTGGTCGTGACGACCGTGACGGCGGTGAGGACGGTGAGGGCGCACAGGAGCGCAGGCCGGTGAAGGCGCATGTCTTCCCCGTTCTTCGTGTTCTTCGTGGCTGGTGGCGGGCGCGCGCTGACTGCCACTCATTCCACCGGCCCCGGCGGCCGGGAACCATGGAGGTGGCACCCCTCCTGGGGTTCGGATTGCCCGAACCCTCATCGGCCCATCGGCCCTGGATCTTCCTTGCCCGCATCACGGAACTTCGGGATGCACCTGATCTCGGCTTCGCCTTCCGGCAGCCGGGCACCCCGACTGTCGGCGACTCGGATGACGTTGCTGAGGGCGAGCGCGGCCTCCTCGGTGGCCTGCATGGTCTTGTCGTCGGCGCTCGCCTTCCTGGTCAGCAAGGGCAGGACCCGCTTCAACGCCCGGTCGCTGTCCTCCAGTTGGACCTCCTCGAGTTCGTCGGCGTAGCGGGAGAGGGTGGAATCGGGAGTGCCGCTGAGATAGCACGGTTTGCCGGACCCGGTGGTCCACGGCAGCAGCCGCAGCTCTCCGGCTGCGGGAATGGGGGTCTGCTCCCGGTCGTAGATCCAGATCCCCCGCACCCCTGTATGGCAGACGCAGCAGCATGCCTCATACGTCACCGGGACGCCCGGGGGCGCCTGCCGCGGTGTGGCATGACGGCACTCCGTGTGCCTGCCGAGACCGCATGCCGCAGAGCGGTAACTCGTCACGGGATTCTTCCTTTCGGCCGCGCTCTGTGAGAAGGCGCCTACAGATTGGCACCAGCACGCTAGCGTTGGAACGGAGTTGAGGAGTTTGCGCGGACAACTTTCCGCGCCAATTCCTGCTGCTCAGCGGGGGTGTTCACACTTCACCGCAACGTTCTGCAGATTCGCAGAACGTTGCGCGCAATGGCGGAGGAAGGAAGTCCGCACATGATCACAGACATCGAGTCGGCAACACCCGCCCTGTGCCGACTGCAACTCGGCAGCGAGCTGCGCCAGCTGCGGCACGCCGCGGGTTTGAACGGCCGCCAAGTCGTCCGCAAGCTCCTGTGGAGCTCCTCCAAACTGACCCGCCTGGAGACGGGGGACAACGCCTCTGTCGAGCCCTCCGACGTAATAGCTCTCTGCCAGATCTACGGGGCGACGCCTGAGAAGCGGGCCATGCTGGAGGGCTACGCCGCGGTGACCAAGACGCGGCGCGACTGGTGGCAGTCCGCGGAGTATCGGCCGGTGATCCGGCCAGGTTTCAAGGCGTTCCTGGGACTTGAGGCCACAGCAAGCGCCCTGCAGAACTACGAGTCGGAGTTCGTCCCTGGTCTGTTGCAGACCGAGGCGTACGTACGCGTGATCCACGAGCGTGCTCACCAAGGGATGAGCGCGGAGGAAGTGGATAGCCTGGTCGCAGTTCGGATGAACCGCCAGGCAGTTCTGCGGCGTGCGTGCTCGGCACTGAAGCTGACGGCCATCATCAACGAAGCGGTATTGCGCCGCACGGTTGGCGGACCCAAGGTGATGCGTGACCAACTGAGCCACATCGTCGATGTGGCCACGGAGCTACCGAACGTGCGCGTCCAAGTGGTGCCGTTCAGCTACGGCGCCCACTCAGGGATGAACGGGCCGTTCTTCGTCCTCCAGTTCCCGGACGGAGCAACGATGAGGTCTCTCGTGTACCTGGAGAATATGGCGGATGCGTGGGTCAGTCGCAGGGAAGGGGACATTGAGCGGTACAAGGAAGCGTTCACTGACCTGCAAGCCCTGGCCCCAGGACCGCAAGAGTCCCTGAGCCTCATCAAGAGAGCAGTCAAGGAGCATTGATGTCCGTGAAGAGCATGGCCGTGATCCCGCACGACGCTGCCTGGTTCAAGTCGAGTTACAGCAACGACCAGGGTGGCGCTTGCGTTGAGGGAGCCCGTCTCGGCAGCGGCGTCATGGCCGTTCGGGACTCCAAGCAGCCCGACGGACCCGCGTTCGCCTTCCGGGCCGATGCTTGGTCTGCGTTCCTGATCTCCGTGAAGAGCGGTGCTCTCGATGGCTGAGGTCGCCTGGTTCAAATCGAGTTACAGCGACAACCAGGGCGGCGAATGCGTTGAGGGTGCCCATCTGCCCGATGGCGTCATGGCCGTCCGGGACTCCAAGCAGCCCGACGGACCCGCGTTCGCCTTCCGGGCCGATGCTTGGTCTGCGTTCCTGAGCTCCGTAAAGAGCGGTGCTCTCGATGGCTGAAGCCGCCAACCCAGCGCAGCCCTTCCGTTGACGTCACCCCCTTGACCGGTGACGTTTTTGGAATCCGTGCCGTGCGGGCGGCGGCCCGGGGGCGTGCGTCGGAGCTGTGAAGAGCGGAGCCCTCGAAGAGGAGCACTGCTCGGGGGCGAGAGCACCGCTCTCGCCCCCGCCCGTGAGCGGCCCCACCCCCCGGCATGTCGCAGCCCAGGACTCGCTACGGTGTCCGGCCCCACCGGATGCCCGAGGAGATCCATGGCTCACACGACACTGCCGATGTCCCTGCCGGAGTACTGGGACAAGTACAAGCCGTACCGCGGCGAAGGCGAACAGCCCACCCCGCCGGCCGATACGTTCGAGTGGACCCAGTACCCGGGTCACGGGCCCGGCGCCGAACTCCTCGGCCCCTGCCAGACCGCCCTCGAACTCGGGCCCGGCGAAGGGAAGGAAGCCGGCTACCTGGCCCGGCTCGGTGTGCAGGTGACCGGCGTCGACTTCTCGTCCGCACAGACCGAGCGCGCCCGTGGCTTCTGGGCGGACGAGCCCGGCATCACCTTCGTATGCGCGGAGGCGTGTGCCTATCTCGACCAGGCCGACACCACGTTTGACGCGGTGTTCTCCAACTGGGGCGCGGCCTGGTTCACCGACCCAGAAGAGCTGATGCCACGCATCCTGCGACGGCTCGCACCGGGCGGCGTCCTGGTCTTCTCCCACGCCGAGCCGGGCGGCGCCTACGGGCCCCAGCAGATGCACGGCAAATGGCTGGAGGGCCGCGAAGGTGAACTGACCGTGCTGCGCTGGCAGTACCCGCCGCAAGACTGGGCGGACATCCTCAAGCGCGTCGGCTTCGTCCACGTCGAGGCACGCATTCTCCCCGCGCCCCAGCCGGGCGACCTCGGAACGCTCATCGTGGAGGCCCGCAGGGCACAGCTAGATGATCGAGCTGCTGCGCAGCGGCAAGAAGCCGCACGCGATCAAGCAGTACCGGGAGTTGACGGGCGAGGGCCTGAAAGAGGCCAAGGAGGCTGTCGAATGCCTGGGCTAGGCTGGTCCGTATGACCAACGGGGACCTGCGCTACGGACGCTGTGGCGCGTGCGGCGGCGAGGTGTACCGGGGCGAATACGTGGCGCAAGGCGGGCTCCGCCCGACAGGCGCGGGAGCGTTCGGGACGAAACAGACGGTATTCGATGCCTTCGTCTGCGCGGCCTGCGGGAATGTCCAGTTGCATGTGCGGCTGGACGCGAAGATGTCGTCGCACATCCGGAACAAGCTCACCTGGATACCGCCGCAGCAGGGCATGGGCTAGGGCGGAACCCGCCCCCCGGAGCGGGCAGCTCCGAAGGTCTTCACCAATCCCCCGATTTCAACTCCCGCTGCTACCCAGGGTGTTCGGTTACGATCTCTTGGCTCAGCAGCCGGAAGGGGTGGCGGTGCGACCGTTGGAGACCTCCGACCCGCGCAGGGTCGGGCCGTACAGGATGCTCGCCGAACTCGGCAGCGGAGGGATGGGGAGGGTACTGCTGGGCGATACGCCTGGCGGACGGCTGGTCGCGCTCAAGCGCGTACGCGCGCAGTTGGTGGAGGACGACGGTTTCCGCGCACGGTTCCGCCGCGAGGTGGTGGCCTCCCGCAAGGTGTCCGGCGACTACACGGCGGCCGTGATCGACGACGGCGCGGACGAGCCGGTGCCGTGGCTGGCCTCGGAGTTCGTGTCAGGACCTTCACTGCACGCGGCGGTGGAGGCCACCGGCGGGCTGCCGGAGGAGGCGGTGCTGCGGCTGGCCGCCGACCTGGCCTCGGCGCTGATCGACATCCATCAGGCCGGACTGGTGCATCGCGATCTGAAGCCCTCCAATGTGCTGCTCGCCGAGGGGCACGCCAAGGTGATCGACTTCGGTATCGCGCGGGCCGCCGACAGCGACGACGGCACCTGGGTCACGCATACCGGCTGGGTGGTCGGTGCACCCGGCTATATGTCGCCGGAGCAGGTGGAGCCCAAGGGCCACCCGCTGACCCCGGCCAGCGATGTGTTCTCGCTGGGCGCGGCGCTGGTCATGGCGTGCACGGGCGAGGGTCCGTTCAACGGGACCTCGGCACCGCAGATGATGTACAACGTCGTGCACACCGAGCCGGACCTCAGCGGGATACCGGACGGGCTGCGCGGACTCATCCAGCCGTGTCTGGCCAAAGAGCCGGACGAGCGGCCGGGCCCGGACCAACTCCTTGATCAGGCCCATGAGTTGCTCATGCAAGCCGAGCGGCCCGAGCAGCCCTGGCCGCGCGAGATACACCAGATGATCGCGGCCCAGCGCGACGACGTGCTCCGGTTCCGTATGGCGGCGGACGAGCGGCACGTCCCACCCGACTCCGAGGAGCCGACCGTCGTCGTACCGCCCCGTCCGGAGGGTGGCGCGGCGTGGGCCCGCCGGGCGTTCGCCTGGGTACGGGACTTCACCCGCGAGGCGTCCCGGACGGTACGTGGCGTATCGCCTGGCGGCTCACCAACGGACGGGGGTGCGGCGCGCGGACGTACGGCCGGTCGCGAGCCGGACGGGCCCGAGTCCACTACTCAGGCCGCCGGTTGGACTCCGCCCCGCCCGGATCCGCCCCTTCGGGAACGCCTGAGGGCCGCCGTCTCCGGGCCGAAGGCCCGCCGCGTGCTCATACGGTCGAGGGATATCGCCTTCATCGTTCTCGGCGTGATCGGGGGTGTGATCGCCGCGACGAAGGCCAACAGTGGCGATCTCATCCCCATGTCCCAGCGGTCCTTCCACACCCACCTCCTGACGATGGATGCGCCCGAGATCCCCGCCGGGCTGCTCCACCCCAGCTATCTGGGCGCGGTGACCGGCGCCTGGCTCGGCGGGCTGTCCGGCGTCGTCGCGTGGATCGTCGCCGGGCTGCGGTCCGCGCTCACCAGCTTTCTCGTCCTCGTGGCGCTGTGCGTGACCGGCTTCGTCCTCGGGTGGATCGGCGACGGCGGGGGGCTGGACATCGCTGTGATCTCGCTGGGTGAGTTCGACGAGGAAGGTGCCTGGGTGGGCGCGCTGCTGGGGCTCGCGCCGTTGGCCGTCGCCAGTGCCGTGTCCAAGAGGGGCAATGTGGCGCGCTCCGGCGAACAGGGCTGCGGCATCGTCGCCGCCCTCGTAGTCACCACGGCGTTCACCGTATGCCTGGGCGCCGTCTGCGGTCACCACGGCTGGATGGGCCTGGTCATCGGCGACACCAAGATCGGGCTGTTCACAGCCATCGGCGCGGCCGTCGGCGGCAGCATCGCCTTCCGCATCGTCGCCGCCGTCCGCGCATGAAGGTCCGGGAACGGCCCCGGACGCACGGCCCGGGGCGGGGCTGATTGGATCGCGCCCATGGAAATACTTGGCTGGGCCTGGGTGGCCTTGCTCCTGTTCGGAGCGGTCCTCAGCATCGAGACCCGGATCTCGCGTTCGGACCGGCAGTTGGCGCGGGTCGAGCGCAAGCTTGACCTGATGCTGGAGCACATGGGGTTGCAGGAGCACGACCCGCGGCTGCGCGAGGTGATCGAACTCCTCCGCAACGGCAAGAAGCTCCACGCGATCAAGAGATACCGGGAGTTGACGGGCGAGGGCCTGAAGGAGGCCAAGGAAGCCGTCGAGCGCCTGGGCTAGAACGTTTCCGGGCGGTCACGTGCGGAGTCGTCCGACCGGTGAGCTCCGACCGGGGCAAGCTCCGACCCGGGCAGCTCTCAGCGGCGTCGCTCCGATGCCTGGCGGACGGGTGTGGCCTCCGGCAGGGCGACCTGGCCTGTCACGAAGGAGCTCCACAGCCCGACGCGGAGCTTCGTGCCGGGCTCGGCCGTGGTCTCGGCGAAGCTGACGGTACGGGGGCCCGTACGGCGTGCGGCGCCCCACTCCAGCTGGAACCGCCGGGTGCCCACCCGATCCTCCGGTGGCACGTCGGAGGGCGGCAGGATCTCGTCGAGACCCCACAGATAACCCCGCTGCCGGTAAGGACCGGTGACGCGTTCCCAGGTCAGCTCCAGGATCGTGTCTGTGGCCGGAATGACGACCAGGGCACCCCGCATCCCGTTCGCGTACCGGGTGTTGAAGGCGTACACCGCCGAGGTGCCCTGCGGGTAGGCGTGCGCCGTACCCCGGCCGATGCGGGAGCCTTCGGGACAGCCGTCGGTGCCCTGCCGCTCGACCACCGTGCGTGCACAGGTGGGAAAGGCGGCGGGGTGGAAGCGCAGCGATGCGTCGAAGAGGAAGACGAAGCGGCGCGCGGCAGCCGGCGGGCCTTCCGGATCGGCCCGGCTGGTGCGGTCGAAGGCCACACGTACACCGTCCCGCGTGCCGCCGTCAGGGCGCACCGTCGCGGTGAGCCCGTCGATGTTGCGTGGTCCGGGGACATCGGGCTCGTACGGGCGCTGCGGCCCACCGGGTGTGGGGTCGGGCGGTGCTCCGCCGGGCAGGCCGCGGGGTGCGGGGGAGGTCGGGGGTGTCGGGGATGCCGTGGATGTCGCCGATGCCGTGGGTGTCGCGGCGACGAGCACCGCCGCCACCGCCGCGACCGCTGCCGCCGCGGTTGCCGCGCTCCGTCCTCTGTGTTCGCGCAGGGATCCACGCATCGTCGCCACCTCTCGCCCGTCTCTCGGTCTCTCGGTCTGTTTCGTCGGCCTTGGTCGGCCTTGGTCGGCCGCCGTCTGCCGACGGCGGCCTGTGTCACGTCGTCCGGAGCCTCATGACGTCGAGCCCCGTGCCCCGCGTCATGCCCGGAAGACCATGGTGGTCCGGGTGCGCGGGTTCTCCGGCCGCTCTGCCGTACGGGGGGTCTGGCGTACCCACCGTCCGCCGGGCCCAGGTTCGGGGACAATGAACGCATGGGCATACACGCGGAGTTGGGAGACTTTCTGCGGTCCCGTCGGGCGAGAATCCAGCCGCAGGATGTCGGGTTCGCCTCAGGGTCCGGCCATCGAAGGGTGCCCGGGCTGCGCCGGGAGGAGCTGGCGCACCTGGCGGGAGTGAGTGTCGACTACTACGTACGGCTGGAGCAGGGCCGCAATCAGAGCGTCTCGGACGCGGTGCTGGACGCCGTGGCCGGCGCGCTGCGGCTGGACGAGGACGAGCGCGGGCACCTCTTCCGGCTGGCCCGCCCGCACCGACCGGGCCCCGCGCGGGGCGCCGCGGGCACGGCGGAGCCGGAGGCCGACTCCGTACGGCCCGAGGTGCAGCAGCTGCTGGACTGGATCACCGCACCGGCCCTGGTGCTAGGGCGGCGCATGGACGTACTGGCCTGGAACCGCCCCGTGTGCGCACTCATCACGGACTTCGACGCGCTACCGCCGGCCGAGCGGAACATGTGCCGACTGCACCTGCTCAACGGGGAGATCGGCAGCCGCTACCCCAACCGCGAGATGATCGCCCGGGAGGCCGTGGGCCATCTCCGGATCGCGGCGGGCCGCCACCCGGAGGACCCTCAGCTGTGGCGGCTGGTCGCCGAACTCATCGAACACAGCCCGGAGTTCCGGCGGCACTGGGAGCTGCACACGGTGCGCACGAAGTCGTACGGCATCAAACACATCAACCACCCCGACGCCGGCCCGCTGGCCCTCACGTACGAGATCACCCACTTCCCGCAGGACCCGGAACTGGCCCTGCTCGTCTACACCGCCGCACCCGGCACACCCGAGGAGGACGCACTACGCCTGATGGCCAAGGCGTGAACGCCTGCCCCCCAACTTCGCAGCGCGCCCCGTAAGGGCGCGGGGAACTGCGCGATCAGCCTCAGCGCCGCGGGGTACGGAGATGGATCCGTTCACCCTGCTTCCCAAAGAGACTGAGCACTTCGACACTGCCTCGCCCCGCCGCACCGAACCAGTGCGGAATCTGGCAGTCGAACTCGGCTGCCTCGCCGGCCCCCATGAGGAAGTCGCGGTCATCCAGCTTCACGCGGAGTCGTCCGCGGAGCACGTAGAGCCATTCGTACCCTGCGTGGGTCCGCAGGTGCGGCTGTTCGTCATGCGCCGGAATGGTCATCTTGTACGCGCGTGGCTCTCCCTGCTGCCGCGACAACGGGATCAGCACCCGGCCGTCTCTTCCGGTGGGCTTCTGCGGCACGCGCGGATCGACCACCCGGGGTGCGGCGACGATCTCGTCGAGGGGGATGCCCAGCGCCGCGGTGATCGGCAGCAGGAGTTCGAGGCTCGGCTTGCGCTGGGCCGACTCCAGTCGTGACAGCGTGCTGGTCGAGATGCCGGTGGCGCGCGCGAGGTCGGCCAGGCTGACGTCCTTCTTCTCGCGGGCGCGTCGCAGCCGCGGAGCGATCTGCTCGATCACGGCACCGACGCTCGGTTGGTCGTCCATGGGACGCAGCCAATCAATGTTTCCCGGAATCAGCAACGGTTCTTGTTGATACCGGCCGAGCCTCCCGAGACTCCCTGCGGAGGTGACCCACATGAACGTAACGACGGATTCGACGAGCGGATCGCTCGCCACCAACACGACCGGTCGGCTGCCGGCCGGGGTGTATCTGCTGGGCTTCAGCCTGTTCGCGATGGGGAGCGCGGAGTTCCTGCTGGCCGGGGTACTGCCCGCGGTCGCCGCCGACCTGGACGTCACGCTCTCCTCGGCCGGGATGCTCATCACCGCGTTCGCGGTCGGTGTGGTGATCGGCGGGCCGCCGTTCGCCGTGCTCAGCCTGCACTGGCCACGCCGCACCGTGCTGGTGGCGACCCAGGGCGTCTTCGCGGCGAGCATCGTCGTCGGACTTCTCGGCAACTACCAGGTAATGCTGCTCACCAGAGCGGTTACGGGCATCGCCTACGCGGGCTTCTTCGCCGTCGCGTCGGTGACCGCGATCAGCCTGGTGACGCCGGACCGGAACGCCCGCGCCTCCGGAGTCGTGGTCAGCGGTCTCACCGTGGCGGTGGTCGCCGGCGGTCCGGCAGGCACGCTGCTCAGCCATTTCACCGACTGGCGCGGCGGCTTCTGGGCCGTCGCGGCCCTGACGGTCGCCGGGATCGTCGGCTGCCTCCTCGGACTCCCCGCCGCCGGACGGGACGCCGGGGACGCCGACCCGAGCTCCGCGCCACGCGTGTCGCGGGAGTTCGCCACGATGCGGAAGCCGATGCTCTGGGGCATCTACGCGATTACGGTCCTGACCACCGCGGCGTACATGATCACGTTCAATTACCTGGCGGCCATGCTCGCCGAGAGCACCGCCGTCCCCGAGGTCTGGATCCCGGCGATCCTCGCGCTGTTCGGGGTCGGCGCCTTCGTCGGTCTGTCCATCGGCGGACGCGTCTCCGACCGGCGGCCGCACCTCGCACTGCTCACCGGCGCATCAGCGCTCGTGATCCTGTCGGCCGTCATGGTCGCCGTGATCCAGCAGGTCTGGGCGGTGGTGCCCACGGTGTTCCTGCTCGGCATCGCCGCGTTCGTGCTGAACCCCGCTGTCTACGGACGCGTCTTCGTCCTCGCAGCCGATGCCCCGACCCTCGCCGGTGCCACGACCGTGTCGGCGTTCCAGCTGGGCATCAGCATCACCCCCGCTCTCGCAGCCGCCTCACTCACCCAAGGGGCCGCTCTCACCTCGGTCTGCTTGATAGGCGCCACCCTCGCCGCAGCCGCTGTGCCCCTCATCCTTCTTGACCGGGCACGACAGGCTCGCGCGTCTGGCGGCTTCGCAGGATGAGGACGTGCCCCGAAGGCGCGCGCGGAACTGCGCGACCACTCTGCGCTTCAGCCTCGGCCCAAAATGCGGCGGGCCGCCTTCAGCTGGGCGCCCTTGTTGGCCTTCAGCGCGCGGAATTCCTTGGGATGGCGGCGCACGGAATCCGTCTGAATCCGCTTCTCCGCGGCCATCCAGATCCGCACGACGCCGGTCTTCTCTTTGCAGCGCACATCCGCCCGCGCCGCTCGGATCTCACGGCGACTGGGCTTCTTCGCGCCCCACCGCTCGTCGGTGACGGCCGCGAGCGGATCCTTGTAGTGGAAGCCCGCTTCTTTCATGCAGCCGCTCCAGGCGTGAAAGGCGCGCTTGACCTTTCCGTCCCGCTGGGAGGCGTCGAACGCATCCTTGATCCGCTTGTTGAAGAGGGACACATTGATCTCGGGCGCCCCCTTCATCAGCTTGTCCCGGGCCTTCTTCAGACAGCCACCGGGGCCCGACTTCGCTTTGTCGCCGTACGCGGCGCGCTGTTCCTCGGCCGAGAGCTTTTCCGTCCGGGCGTCGCGTTCCGCGTGGAGCCTGGCCATGGACGGCCGGTCCTGGGGGTCGTGATAGCCGAAAACGCGGGCGGCATCCGGCTCCACAACGCCGTAGCGGCGGCGGTTGGGCGGCTCGATGTCCCGCTCGGCGGGGTACGGAAGGGCCGCCCACTTCATGCCCCGGCCGCGCAGGCAGTCGCCGACGAGGGAGTCCTCGGCGAGGTCGATGGTCATTCCCTCGGCGGGAGAAATGTTGTAGGCGTCGAAGGGCACGATGATTTTCCGCGCCTCCTCGCCCGGCAGAGGGACGTTCTTGGTGATCTGCGGGGTGTTCGCCCGCTGGTGTGCCGACGCATCTGAATCCGAGTCCGAATCCGATGCCGTCGCCGAGCAGCCCGTGACCGCCACGGCGAGCAGCAGGGCGGGACCCCACACCCGAACAGACACGCTGCACTCCTCCGAACCGTACGGACCATGCATGGCGTGCGGCACGAGCGGTGCCGCACGCCACTTCGCTCTGACTACGACCAAGGCTTGGTGGCTACATGGCTACATGGCTACGACCAGATGGAGCTGGCCTTGTTGTCGAAGCCGTTGTTCGTCAGGTCCTCGTCGTCGCTCTTCGGCTTCGCCGAATATCCTGACGCGCCGGAACACCCGGCCTTGTCGTACAGCCACACCCTGTCATTCGAGCCGTTGGCCATCGAGCTCGCCTTGTTGTCCAGGTTGGGATGGGGGCTGCGCAGATTCTGGCAGCCGTTCTCCGTGGAGGTCTCCCAGGAGTCCCCGTCGTAGTCGTCGTGCTCGAACAGGCAGAAACGCGTGTCCACGACGCACTCGGACTGAATCTTCTGCGGCTCGGCCTGCGCGGTCGAGCTGAAACCGATCAGGCTCGACGCGCCCAGTGACAGCGCACTGGCAGCGAGCACAATGGTGCGCTTCGCTTTCATGAGAATCCCTTCCCCGTTTCTCGTTTCCCCATTGGCGGCGAGGCGGCAGCGGACGTACGGGTGTGGTCTCACCCGCCGTTCGGCCCTCTCCCTCATGAGACGCCTTGATTGCGTTACGCGTTGCTCGCGTGACGCCTTGCCTGCGTTACGACTTGATGGAGCTGGCCTTGTTGTCGAACCCGTTGTTCGTCAGGTCCTTGTCGTCGCTGTCGGGCCGCGCGGAGTAGCCCGCTGCGCCAGCACACCAGGTGTCGTTGTACATCCGGACCCGGTCCTCGGAGCCGTTGGACATCGAGCTGGCCTTGTTGTTCAGGGCGTAGCTGCCCTCGCTGCGGATATTCTCGCAGCCCCGCCCGGTCCAGGCGTCCCAGGAATTGCCCTTGTAGTTGTCGTGCTCGAACAGGCAGAACTTCATGTCCGGGACGCATTGGGATATCGGACCCCGCGCGTCGGCCTGGGCGGTCGCGCTGAATCCCATCAGCCCCGATGTGGCCAGCGACAGTGCGCTGACTGCCAGGGCAACAGAACGCTTCATGTGCACCCTTTCTCCTGCACGGCTGCAAAGCGATCGAAGTATAGCCCGGCAGTTGCCCTCGTCCAGAGCTTTTCTATTGTGAACAAGCAAGTAATTTAGGGGAGTTGGGGAGTGGTACCGAGTGGCACCATACGGCGCCCCTACGCCATGCCGCGCCGCGCCTCAGGCCCCGTCGCCGTCCTCCGGATACCGGCGCGGGGTCCACACGTACGCGGTGCCGTCGGGTCCGCGGGAGGTCCGGGTCTGCGAGGAGCCGACGATCAGCAACGTACGCATGTCCACCTGGGCCGGGTCCAGCTCGGCCAGCGGGACGATCCGTACCCGCTCCCCGTCGCCGCCCACGTCGCGGGCCAGCACGACCGGGGTGTCAGGGGCGCGGTGCTCCAGCAGGACCTCGCGGGCCTTGCCGACCTGCCAGGTGCGGCTGCGCGAGCCGGGGTTGTAGAGGGCCAGCACCAGGTCGGCCGCCGCCGCGGCGCGGAGGCGTTCGGCGATGACCTCCCACGGCTTGAGCCGGTCGGAGAGGGAGAGCGTGGCGTAGTCGTGGCCCAGCGGCGCGCCCGCGCGGGCCGCTGCCGCGTTGGCGGAGGTCACGCCGGGCAGTACCCGTACGGGTACGTCCGCGTACGTCTCCTGGTCGGCGGACTCCAGCACGGCCGTCGCCATCGCGAAAACCCCCGGGTCGCCGCCCGAGACGACGGCCACCCGCCGCCCGCGCCGCGCCAGCTCCAGGGCGAACTCGGCGCGTTCGGCCTCCACCCGGTTGTCGGAGCCGTGCCGGCGCTGGCCGTCCCGCGCCGGTACCCGGTCGAGGTAGGTGGTGTAGCCGACCAGATCGTCGGCTGCGGCCAGCGCGCCCCGCGTCTCGGGGGTGAGCCACAGCGGCCCGGCCGGTCCGGTTCCGACGACGACGACTTCGCCGGGGGAGCCGCCCTCCTTCTCGGGGGCTGCCCCCACCTTGCCCACCTTGCTCGGCAGTACGGCGACCGAGAAGTACGGCACCGAGTCCGGGTCGATGTCCGCGACCCGTCCGGTGCGTTCGCCGCTCATGGTGGCGCGCTCGACGTAGCGGGCCTCGGCCAGCCGCCCGGAACGCTCCAGCGCGCGGCGCACCTTGGGGAACGTACGGCCCAGCTTCATCACGGCCACCGCGTCGCTGGAGGCGAGGCGTGCGGTCAGTTCCTCCTCCGGCAGCGTGCCGGGCAGTACGGTCAGCGCCTCCTCGGCCTCGGACAGCGGGGTGCCCAGGCGCGCGGCGGCGGCGCTCACCGACGTCACACCGGGAATGACCTCGGTCGGGTACCGGTGCGCCAGCCGCTTGTGCATATGCATGTAGGAGCCGTAGAAGAGCGGATCGCCCTCGGCGAGGACGGCCACGGTGCGCCCGGCGTCCAGATGCGTGGCCAGCCGGGCAGCCGCCTCGGCGTAGAACTCCTCCAGCGCGCCCCGGTAGCCGCCGGGATGGTCGGTGGACTCCGTCGTGACGGGGTAGACCAGCGCCTCCTCGATGTGGTCCGGGCGCAGGTGCCCGGCCGCGATGGAGCGGGCGATCGAACGGCCGTGCCGGGCGCTGTGATACGCGACGACGTCCGCCTCGGCGATCGCCTCGATGGCGCGCACGGTCATCAGCGAGGGGTCACCGGGCCCCAGCCCCACGCCGAGCAGCCGCCCGGTGCCGACGCCCGCTTCCGGCTGCTCCGTCGCGCCCCCGGCCACGCCGTTCCTCACTCCGTCGGTGCTGCTCACCCGGCTCACTCCTCCTCACTCGCGATGGCGTTGAGCGCGGACACGGCCAGGGCGCTGCCGCCGCGGCGACCGTGCACGACCAGGTGCTCCAGCCCTGACGGGTGCTCGGCCAGCGCCTGCTTGGACTCGACAGCGCCGACGAACCCGACCGGCACCCCGATGACGGCGGCCGGCCGCGGCGCCCCCTCCTCGATCATCTCCAGCAGCCGGAACAGCGCGGTGGGCGCGTTGCCGATCGCGACGACGGACCCTTCGAGGCGGTCCCGCCACAGTTCGAGGGCTGCGGCGGTACGGGTCGTACCCAGCTCGGCGGCGAGTCGGGGGACGGTGGGGTCGGCCAGTGTGCAGAGCACCTCGTTGTCGGCGGGAAGCCGTCGGCGGGTGACGCCGCTGGCGATCATGGCGACGTCGCAGAGGACGGGCGCCCCCGCGCGCAGGGCAGCGCGGGCCTGCTCGACGACCTGCGGGGTGTAGGCGAGGTCCCGTACGAGATCGACCATGCCGCAGGCGTGGATCATCCGCACCGCAACCTGGCTGACATCGGCGGGCAGTCCCGCCAGATCCGCCTCCGCGCGGATGGTGGCAAAGGACTGCCGGTAGATGGCAGCGCCGTCCTTCTCGTACTCGAACACTGTGCTCTCGCTCATCGTGAGGGGGCCGTCGTCGTGGGGCGCGGCTCGTCGGTGGACCGTGGGTTGCGGGCTGCCGCCACGGTGGCGGCGAGCTCGGCGTGCGGGGTGTGCGGGGTGTGCGGGGCATACGGGGTGTGCGGGGCGTGCCGGGAGAGGGGTACGGGAAGCGGGCCGCCGGTGCCCCGGACGACGGACACCCGGTAGCCGCCCATGCCCGCGACGACCTCCACCCGCTCGCCGCGCGGATGCCCGCACCGGCGCTCGCAGCCGGACCAGTACACGGGCAGCGCCTGTGCCCCGCCTTCATTGCCGTCGCCGTCGCCGTCGCCGTTGCCGTTGCCGTCGCCGTTGGCGTTGCGGTTGCCGTTGCCTGTCAAGGCTGCGGCGGCGTCGGCCCGTACGTCCGTCAGCGACTTGGCGCAGCCCGGCCGCCCGGCGCAGGCACCCACCCCGCGCCACGGCGAGGCGGGGTCCGCCACCAGTCCGGCGTCGCCCAGCGCGGCCAGCGCTCCGGGTGCCCGCCCGGGGGCGAGACCGGGTACGACGACCCCGCGCCACGGGGTCAGCCGCAGCTCGCCGCTTCCGTCCCGCTCGGCGGTACGGACGAGCAGCGTCCACTGGTGGCCGGTCAACCGGCCGAGGGGAGCGAGTACGGAGAGCGCGACCGGTCCGGCGGGGGCTGTGACGAGACCGGGCGCAGGCCCCCGGTCATCCACCTCCGGAAGCGGTGGAACCGGGACGATTCGCCCGGCGTCGCCCAGCCGTTGGGCGACCCGGTGAGCCAACTCACCACCGGTCATCGGCAGCTCGCCCACCCGCCAGGCGCGTACGCCGCACTCCCGCGCGGCTTCGAGGAAGACCTCGGCGGCGGTCACGGCGGCAGCGGGGGCGTGTGCGCTGTCGACGCGGAGCGCTCCCGCGTCCCGATCAGCCCCTACGCGCAGCAGTGCGCCGCCCTCCCGGGCGGCGACCAATGTCACATCCGCGCCGAGTGTGACCACGTCTCCGCGACCGTCGTCCACCCCGAACAGAAAGCGGCCCGACAGCCCGCGCGCTTCTTCGCTCGCGCACAGCAGCCGGTCCAACTCGGCGAGTTGGTCCCTGATGTCCCGGTGCCCGTACCCGTCCAGACCCGACAGCGGCGAGGCGACGATGTTGCGTACCCGCTCATGCGCGGCGGAGGGCAACAGTCCCGCGCCGTCCAGCAGCCGTGCCAGCCCGACGTCGGAACCTTCGCCGAGCCCTCGGAGTTGGAGGTTTCCCCGCGAGGTCAGATGCAGGTCCCCGTCCCCGAGCCGTGTCGCGGCCTCGCCGAGCGCCGCGGCCTGCCCGGCCCCGAGCACCCCGCCGGGCACCCGTACCCGGGCCAGCCCTCCGTCGCCGGCCTGGTGCAACCGCAGCGCCCCCGGACATGCGTCGTTCCGCTCCCGCGGAGCCGCGCAACCAGTTGCAGCAGCAATGGGGGCGGCGAGCGCGGAGTGCGGGTTTCCGGAGGGCATGGCCATGTCGGCGAGCATACCGACCGCCATGAGAGGGCCCTCGCCGTTGTGTCTGCCCCCTCGGGCCGCGACGGCCCACCCACC
>NZ_JBQQBT010000015.1:0-165191 GCF_052245835.1 Streptomyces sp. 8N114
TCGGCGAGGGTGAGCACCCTCGCCGACCCGCCACTCGCCAGCCCGACGGAGTCACCCAGCACATCGGCGCCGGAGGTGTCCAGCACGGCGTCCACCCCGCGCGGGGCGACCGCGCGCACCCGTTCCGCCCAGCCCACTCCGTAGGTGACGGGGGTTGCCCCCAGATCGGCCAGCCGCCGGTGCACCCGCTCGGCGGCCGTACCGACGACGTGGGCGCCGCGCGCCACCGCGAACTGGACGGCGAGGTTGCCGACGGCGCCGCCCGCGCCGTGGACGAGCACCGTCTCCCCCGCCGCGACGTGCAGTTCTTCCAGCGCGCGGTAGGCGGCCTCCGCGGCGACGGGCAGCCCTGCGGCGCGGTGAACGTCCAGTTCGTCCGGCCGCATGCGCAGCAGGGCGGTGTCGGCGACGAGGAGCGTGGCGTAGGCGGACTGCGCGCGGCCGAAGACCTCGTCGCCGGGCTCCAGACCGCTGACGCCGTCGCCCACCGCGTCGACGGTGCCCGCGAACTCCAGCCCGGGGATGTGCGGCAGCGAGACGGGCATGACGGCGGCCAGGGCGCCGCTGCGGAGCTTCCAGTCCAGCGGATTGACACCCGCGGCCCGGACGGCGACGCGCACCTGGTCGGGATCGGGCTCCGGGATGTCGATGCCGGTGGGCTGGAGCACCTCGGGACCGCCGTAGGCGGCGAAGGCGATGGCCTCGGGCATGGCGAACACCTGCTTTCTGTGCGCGATGGGGCGTCAGGCTCCGCACCCCGCGTTCCCGGCGCGCACCCTCCCATGCTCGCCGCGCAACCCTGGCCCGCAGCTCACCCTCATCTCTCGTCCCGTACCCGCTTCACGTGCCGCTCCTGGATCTCGCGGCTGCGCCGGGCGAAGTCCAGGAGAAGCTCCAGTTCGGGCAGCGAGTAGCGCTCCAGCAGCGCGGCGCCTTCCTCCGCGAGGGGGCCGTAGAGGTCGTCGGCACCGCGCTGGATCTGCTCGGTGGCGCGGACGACGGACTTGCGGCGGTCGTGCGGGTCCGGCTCGCGGGTCAGATAGCCGAGCCGGGCCAGCCGGTCGAGCATCGCGGTGACACTGCCGGTCGTCAGGCCGAGCGCGGCGCCCAACTGGCTGGGGGTGGCGCTCTCGCGCTGGGTGAGGACGTCGAGGCAGTGCAGGTCGGTGCGGTTGATGCCGAGCCGGTCTGCGGTGGCGGCGTCCACGGCGTCGGTCGCGCTCTGCAGGGCGCGAACCTCCTCGCCGAGCTGCCGGCGCAGCTCGGTTTCCTTCGACTCCTGCGGCGGAGAAACCTCTTCGCTTGACATACAAGTATCTCGACTCTCAAAATAAAGGCAACTAGCTTGATTACCAAGATAGCCGGTTCGCAAGGTACGCATCCACTATCGGGTTGTTGCCCGGGTTCCTGGAAGGAACGCTGCGATGAGCAACCAGCACACAGAGCACACGCCGGACCTCCACACCGAACGGGTCGAAGCCTTCTACACCAGTGTGAAACGACTGGGCCACTGGACGCGGAGCCGGACGATCGACCTCCGTACCCGCCGCTCCTCCGTCCACCTCGACCTGCGCTCGGCGGAACTCCCCGAGGGCGACATCGAGCTGCGGCTGCTGAGCGAGCGGAGCACACTCAAGCTGCTGCTCCCCGAGGACGCCGTTCTCGACGAGCGGGAGCTGACCCTGGTCGGCCGCTGCAAGATCAAGGACCGCGAGCGGCACGTCCCGCACCACGGCCGCGTCGTCCGGCTGACCGGCACGCTCCAGCGCGGCGAGATCCGCGTCGCACGCGGCGGCGTCGCGACGCTGAGCGTGATGTTCTCCCGCGAGTTCATCGACGACTGCCGCACCGCACACCGGGACGGCACCTGGCCGGTACTCCCCGACCCCGGCCGGGTGTACGAGCACCCGGAAGCGGAGCAGCACCGCAAGGCGGCCGCGAGCCCGTCCCGCTGAGCCTCGACGCCCCGTCGAGTGCACCCCCTTACCTTCGCCGTCCGGCGCCGGTCCTTCCCGGTCACGGCGTAACGGCCGCGCGGTCGGTCACGGCATACTGGCCGGTCGGTCGGTCATGGCGTGGTGGCCGGTCGGCCGCGGCGCTCGGCACCGGCCGGGACGGCCCGGCACCGTTCGGCACCGCGCAGGGGGCGCACTCATGACTCCGGAGCAGGTCCAGTCCTTCTTCATCGGACTCGCCGCCATACTGGCGCTCAGCCGGCTGCTGGGCGCCGCAGCGCGCAGGATCGGACAGCCGCCCGTGGTGGGCGAGCTGCTCGCCGGGGTGCTCGTCGGGCCCACCCTGTTCGACGGCGCGCTGGCCCGGCATCTCTTCCCCACCGACATCCGGCCGATGCTCGGCGCGCTGGCCGACCTCGGCCTGGTGCTGTTCATGTTCGTGGTCGGCTACGAGCTCGACCTGGCCCGGCTCCGCGGCAAGGAACGCGTCGCGGTGAGCGTGTCCCTGTGCTCCGTACTGGCGCCACTGGCCCTCGGCGGGCTGCTCGCGCTGTACCTCGCCGATCAGCACGCCACCAGCAGCCGGACGGCTTTTGTGCTGTTCCTCGGCGCCGCCATGGCGGTCACCGCGTTCCCCGTACTGGCCCGCATCCTGGCCGACAGCGGGCTCGGCCGCACCCGGGTCGGCGGCATCGCGCTGGCCAGTGCCGCACTCGACGACATCCTCGCCTGGTCGCTGCTGGCCGTCGTCGTCACCATCGCGGGCGGCGGCGGCCAGTGGCGGATGCTGCTGGCTCCGGTGTACCTCGCGGTGATGCTGCTCGTCGTACGGCCCTGTCTGCGGCGGCTGTTCGAGGGGCGGCGCGGGCCCGGGACGCGGGCCGGCTGGGCGGGGTGGGCGCGTGAGCATGTGACCGCGGACCAGCTGATCGTGGTGCTGGGAGGGCTGCTGCTCTCGTCCCTGGCCACCGCGTGGATGGGCGCCCACTTCGTCTTCGGCGCCTTCCTGTTCGGTGCGGTGATGCCCCGCGACCCCTCGCGCCGGCTGCGGCTCCAGATCACCGACCGGCTCGAGTACGTGACCCGGCTGTTGCTGCTGCCCGCCTTCTTCGTCGTCGCCGGTCTCCAGGTCGACCTCTCCCGCACGGGTACCCGGGAACTGGGTGAGCTCGGGCTGATCCTGCTGACCGCGATCACCGGCAAGTTCGCCGGCGCCTATGCGGGCGCCCGCCTCAACCGGGTACCCCGCGTGCAGAGCGGGGTGCTGGCCGCGCTGATGAACACCCGCGGACTGACGGAGCTGGTCATTCTGACCGTTGGGCTTCAACTGGGCGTCATCGGCCCGGAGTTGTACGCCCTGATGGTCGTCATGGCCCTGGTGACCACCGCCATGGCCGGTCCGCTGCTGTCGCTGCTGGGCCGCCGCCGCGGAGGCCCGGCGGCTCTGGGGGACTTCTCGTTCCCCGCGGAGAGCATCGAGACCGCGCACAGCGCCGGGATCCCCGCCACCCGCAAGAGCCGGCCCTCTCGCGGGGAGTACCGGACGTGACGAGCCCTTGCCGCTAGTTCTTCTGCAAGGTGCGGGTGACACCCGCGATGACGGCGGTCGTCAGTACCCAGCCGAAGGCGATCAGCAGATAGGCCAGCCACTGGAGGCTGTCGTTCGACCAGTACCAGGTCGTGCGCTGACCCAGCCCCCCGATGGGGATCAAGAGGTCCAGCGTGTAGACGAGGGGCTGGAACGGGGCGCCTTCGCCTTGTTTGACCGGGTTGGGGTCGTCAGTGCTGAAGGACAGCGTGCCCAGCAGGATCAGCGCGAGGAGCCAGACGCCGGCCAGCCAGGGACGGTAGCCGTACCCGACGGTCACGTCGAGGAGATGGCCCCATGCACGGGCTGCCGGGGACAGGGTGCGGCGCCGGTGGCGCTGCTTGGCGAGGAGGACGCGGCGGGCGTCGTCGTCGTGCCCGGCCTTGCGGTACCAGGCCGCCAACTGCTCGTACGGCTGTGGGTTGTAGCCCGGGCTGCTGCGTATCCATGCCACGCGTCGGGCCACGGACTCCCGGTCACCCACGGCCTCATGGCGCTCGTCGTTCGCGTCCGCCGTCTTGATGGAGCCGTAGACGAAGCCGTCCAGCTCCACCCTCTCCGGCCAGCTGTGCTCGTTCTCGTGGAGGTACGACACCTGGGCGCCCCGCAGGTCGAGGGTGCCGGACGGGGGTCGGGCGAGGGCGAGATCGAGGTCGACGGCTTGCAGGTGCATGGCGACCAGAGCCGGGGCGTTCCCGTCCTCGGTGGGCGGGCCGTTCAGGACGGCTCCGTCGAAGGTCACGTTGTCCGCGACCTGGGCGCCGCGCAGCCGTACCGTGCCGTTCGCGGTGAATCCCTCGGAGAACTTGAGCGACGAGGCCATGGCATTGTCGAGGGTGAGGGCCACGCCGCGTGGGCCGGGTCCTTCCAGCCGGGCGCCCCGCATGACCAGAGTGCCCGGCAACTGCGCCCCCATCAGCCGGACTTCCCCCTTCGCGACGAACCCGTTCCGGCAGAAGACGCCCCCTTCCATGGCCAGGCCACCGGCCGACAGGGCCCACCCGTCGGGTGCGATCAACTCGGCCCCGTTGAGAAGCAGTCCACCGTTCACCCGGGCGTCGGTCAGCGACAGGGCGGTGCTCAGACGGTTGAAGGGTGTGGGCGCTCCGCCCTCCACCACGGCGTGCCGCAGGGAGAAATTGCCCTCGATACGGGCCGAATCGGCCTCGATGCCGGGTATCCGGCTGCCCGTGAACACGAGGGTCTGCGTCGACGCGCCGAGGAGATTCACCGCTTCCTCGAACCAGCATGCCTCCAGCCAGAGAGCATGGGCGATCTCCGCGCCGGCCAGATCCAAGCCTCCGGAGATCCGTGCCCCGGTGAGCCTCAGCCGCGCCACCGCACCAGGCCGCCCGGTGTTCGCGCCCAGCAGCAACGCGGCGACCACCGCCGCCCGCACCGTCCGCTCGGGTCCCCACCGTCCGCCGTCGGCGACCCGGTCCTCCTCCGGGATCCCCATACGCAGGTCCACCCGCCGCCCCTCGGGGAACGCGTCCCACAGCTCACGCTCAGGTGAAGTCAACTCGTCGTAGGAAAGCACTCATGCAGAGTAGTGATCTCCTTTGGTGCATGACGGGCGGCGCCGTCCGTGGGGCGGCGCCTCAGTGCAGAGCGGCCTCCGCCAAGAGGTCCAGCTGGCTGGTGGCGGCGGTGCAGGGGAAGACCAACAACTCGTCGCAGCCTGCCGCCTCGTAGGCCGTGGCCGTCTCGCGGAGCGAGTCCGCGTCGGTGATGACGGCCTTGGCGGCCATTTCGGCCTTGGGGCCGATGAAGGCGTAGTAGGCGCGCAGATAGCGCTCGGCGGTTTCGCGGGCGTTCGGGCCCAGGCAGGCGTAGACGAGGGCGACCAGGCGCGGGGTGTCGGTGCGGCCCTCGGTGCGCCAGGCGGCGCGGGCCTGCTGTGCCAGATCGGCGTAGGCCGTGGCGGAGCTGCCGCCCGCGATCCAGCCGCTCGCATGGCGGGCTGCGCGCCGCATGGCGGCGGGGGTGTGGCCGCCGACGATCAGTTCGGGGCCGGGCCCACCGGGGCGGGGGCCGATGCCCGCGACGCCGGTTGCCGTCTCCTTGCCGTCCCACACAGCCCGCAGCTCGGTCAGGATGGCGTCCAGGCGGCGGCCACGGTCCCCGTATGTGGCGCCCGTGGCCCGGAAGTCGTCCTCCCTGCCGCCCGCCGCCGCGCCGACCACCAGCCGGCCGCCGGAGATCTCGTGCAGGGTGGCGAGCTGCTTGGCCAGCAGCGGGGTGCCGGGGCGGTAGGCCGCCAGCAGGATCGTCGTCGCGAGGCGGATGCGTTCCGTCACGGCCGCAGCCGCCGTGAGCGCGGTGAGGGGTTCGTAGCTGTCGTAGACGAGCCGGTCGAGTACGCCCAGCGTCGAGAAGCCGTGCTCCTCGGCGCGGGCCGCCCATCGGACGAGCCGCCGCCCGTCGACGTCGGGCACGGTGGTGGGCAGGCCCACTCCGATCTCCACAGTCGGTCTCCTTACCGAGTCAGGGCTTCATGCCGCCGGTTTGCGGGCGACCAGCAGGGTGTTGCCCAGTGGCAGCGGATGGCCGGTCACCTCGGTGAATCCGGCCTGCTCCATCCAGCCCGTGCAGTGGTCCGGGTGGTATCCGGCACCTGCCGGGGTCATCACGAGCATGTGGAGGCTGGCGATCAGCGAGGCCAGTTCGGGCTTGTCGCCGTTCATGGGGTCGTAGACGAGCAGCGCGCCGCCGTCGTGGACGGCCGCGTACGCCTTCTCGATCAGCGTGCGACGCTCGTCGCGGGAGAAGTCCGCGAGGACGTGGCCGATGACGACGACATCGGCCGGCGGCAGCGGGTCGGTGAAAAAGTCACCGCCTGAGAAGGTGACGCTTTCGGGCACCCCCAGATCCTGGACGTGCTCGGCGCAGGGTTCGGCGTTCTGCGGGCGGTCGAAGACGGTTGCCGTCAGCCCGGGGCGCTCCCGCACGATGCGCGCGGCGAGGTTGCCGCGGGCTCCGCCCACGTCGGTGAGGGTGGTGTACCCGGACCAGTCGAGCGCGTCCAGCAGATGCGGGATCAGCGGCTGGCTGAGCGAGTCCTGCATGGCCAGGAACATCCGGCGCGCTTGCGGGTCGCTGAGCATGGCCTCGAAGTCGCCCTCGGCCTGCGGTTGTCCGGTGCGCAGCGCTTCGGTGAGCCGGCCCCAGGCCGGGTAGAGCACGAAGTTGGCGCCCTCCAGGAAGCCGCCCTGATAGGCGGGGCCGCGCACCAGATGACGACGGGCCGCCTCGCTGTTGCGGTAGCGGCCGTACTGCCGCTCCAGCAGTCCGACGGCGGTCAGCGCGTCGAAGAAGTCGGAGGCGGCCCGCGGGTGCAGGCCCAGCGCGGCGCGCAGTTCCTCGGCCTCCGCGGTACCGTCCGCGGTCTCGTCCAGCGCGGTGAACACGCCCAGTTCGAGTGCGCTGAGCAGCAGCTTGGAGGCGGCGAAGCCCAGCCCCAGCTGGGCGAGGGCCGAGGCTTCCGGCGAGTCGAGGGTGGTGGATTCCGGAACCTGGGAGAGGGAGGTCATAGCGGGTCACCTTCCTTGACGGTCACGGGCGGCGCGGCGTCCTCCGGGGCCAGCCCGCGAGCCACGGTGTGCCGGCGCAGTGCGAGCGTGCCGCCGACTGCCAGCGCCAGGACGGCGAGCAGCAGGTAGTACAGCGCCTCGGGGATGACATCGATCAGCCGGACGAGGCCGCTGCCCGCGCCGCCGCCGAGAGCGGCGAACAGCCACAGCAGCCCGAGCATGTGCGCGATGAAGCGGCGCGGCAGCACATCGGCGACGGCGGCGATGCCCACGGCAGCGACGATGAGTTCACCGCAGGCGTGCATCAGATAGACCACCAGCAGCCATATCGGTGAGACCTTGTCGTCGCCGGAGGCCAGCCCTGCGGCCAGCGCCATGACGAGGAAGCTGACGCCGGTCAGCAGCAGCCCGGCGGAGAACTTCGCCGGGACACCCGCGCGTCCGCCGCCGTGCTTGAGCAGCAGCCAGGCGAAGACCGGCGCCAGGACGAGGATGAACAGCGGGGTGGCCGACTGGAGCCAGCTGACCGGGACTTCGAAGCCGAGCACATCGCGGTCGGTGGAGTGCTTGGCGAACAGGGTGAGGGACGAGCCGTCCTGGGCGATCAGTGACCAGAACAGCGTCGAGCCCAGGAAGATCCACAGGAACGAGCGCAGCCGCCTGCGGTCGCCGGGGCCCAGCTCGCGGCTGCGGTAGAGCACCGTGTAGGCGATGACGGGCGCGACGATGGTGACCATGCCGACCAGCGCGATGCCGCTGCCCGCGGTGAGCCCGCCGGCCGCCGCCATGCCGCCCAGCAGCAGTACGAGAATGCCCGTGACGGTCCCGGCGCGGCGTTTGACGCGGCGCGCCGTCTCCGCGTCCAGCGGCCTGCCCGGCCGCTCGCCCACGCCCTGGAACTGCGGCCGGGCCAGGGCGACCTGGACGGTGCCGATGAGCATGGCGGTGCCCGAGACGGCGAAGCCGAGCCGCCAGTCGACGCGTTCGCCGAGGAACCCGGCGATCAGCGGCGAGGTGAGCGCGCTGACCTGGATGCCCACGTAGATCAGCGAGATGCCCGCCTCGCGGCGCCCGTTGTCTTTGAACATCAGGTTGAGCAGTGCCTGGTGGTTGGGCTTGTACAGGCCCATTCCGACGGCGAGCAGCACAAGCGCGAGCGGGGTGAGCCACAGCAGCGGCGTGGCCAGCGCGAAGTGGCCCGCGGTGGTGATGGCGGCACCGAGCAGCAGCGTGCGGCGGGGGCCCAGCAGCCGGTCGGCGATCCAGCCACCGGGCAGGCACAGCATGAAGGCGAGCCCGATCCAGGCGCCGAACAGCGCGGCGGCGTCCGCCTTGGCGAGTCCCAGCCCGCCCTCGTCGCGGGGCGCCACGGCGAACAGGACGAGGATCGCCTGCATGCCGAAGAAGCCGAAGCGCTCCCACAGATCGCTCAGGAACAGGGTGCGGAACCAGTTGGGCCAGGGGCGCAGCGAGGCGGACGCGCTCTCCTTGCCGGGTGCGGTCTCTCCGGGGTCGGCAGTGTGTTCGGCCGTCATGCCGCGGGACCTCCCTCGGCCTCGGCTCCCGTCGCCCGCGCCAGATGCAGATACGGGCGGAAGGAGAGGTACAGCCCGCCGACGGCGTTCTGCTCGCTCATGGGGGCCTGCTTCTGCTCGTGCACCTTGTTGAGGTTGGCGAGCGGGTTGGGGTCACCGCTCTCCGCGCCGTTGAGGTGGGCGTGCACGCTCGCGTAGACGTCCTGCGCGTCCTCCATGTCGGCGATGCCGGTGATGATGCGGTCGAAGGCGTCCTGGAGGTTGAGGTTCTCGCGCTGCGAGGAGGTGAGTTTCTGGGCGTTGTAGAAGTGGTGCTCCTTGCCGCGGTAGCTCTCGTAGAAGACCGAGACCAGCACCAGAAGCCGCTCGTAGGCGTGCTGGTAGACGGTGTTGAAGAAGTGCCAGGCTTCCTCTTCCTCGACCTCGCCGCGGATGACGCTGCCCAGTGCCGCGCTGGCCAGCATGGCGCTGTAGGTGGCCAGATGGACGCCGGTGGACAGCAGCGGGTCGAGGAAGCAGGCGGCGTCTCCGCACATCAGATAGCCGGGGCGGCCGAAGTTCTCCGCGGTGTAGGAGTAATCCTGCTCCACCTTCATCCCGCTGACCTGTTCGGCGCCGCCCAGCAGCTTGGTGACTGCGGGGCACTCGGCCAGCACCTGGTCGTAGACCTCCTGGATGCCGCCGAGCCGGTTGCGCTTCTCGTTGAAGATGTCCCGGCCGGTGACCAGGCCGATGCTGGTGGTGCCGTCGTGCAGCGGGATCACCCAGAACCAGCCGTCGGGCGCCGAGCAGACTGCGATGGCCCCCTCGGGTCCGCGGTCGAGCGGCTTGACGTTCTTCCAGTACGACCAGGCCGCCACGTTGCGGAAGATCTCGTGGTACTGGCGGTTCTTCACGTGCCGGGCCGCCATCACGCCGCCGCGCCCGGAGGCGTCGACGACGTAGTCGAAGGTGATGCGTCCGCTCTCGGACGGGTCCTTGGTGCTGGCCCACTGGGCCGCGACGGGACGCTCGCCGTCGAACTCCAGCTCCTTGACGGTGATGTTCTCCACGACCTCGACGCCCAGCGACTCGGCGTGCCGCAGCAGCAGTTCGTCGAACTCGGAGCGGACGACCTGCCAGGCATTGGTGCCGTCCTCGCCCAGGTTGTCGAACTTGACCTCCCACTCCTCCGGTCCCCAGAAGAAGTAGGCGCCGCCCTTGGGCTGGAAGCCGTGGGACTCCACCTTGTTCCAGACGCCGAGCAGTTCCAGGATCGGCCGGCACGAGGGGAGGATCGACTCGCCGATGTGGTAACGGGGAAACCGGTCACGCTCCAGCAGGGTGACCTCGAAGCCCTGCTTCGCCAGCAGTCCGGCCGCCGTGGACCCGGCAGGCCCGCCCCCGATGACGAGGATCTGGGTGGAACCACGCATGAACTTCTCCATTCCTCCGGGGTCCTGGACAGGTCGGTCTGAGGCTCGGACCCTCCCCGGCACGGTGCGCCGCGGTGCCGGAGCGGCGGTGGAGACGGCCTCGAAACCCCGGCCGACACGCACACTGAGCCGGCCGACCCCGCGCGCAAGCCGGCCCACCCCGCACGCAAGAGGGCGCGCCCGGTGAATCGGGCGCGCCCCTTTGGCCGGTGGCGGTACTCAGACGCGGGCGGCCGTCACCGGCTCGTCCCACGGGACGCGGTAGGAGTAGACGGGCTCGGTCGCTTTGACGCCGAGCTTGAGGAAGAAGGGCAGTACCAGGTCGCGCACGGCGCGCTGGAAGCCGTTGGTGGCGGCCTTCTGGTTGCCGGTCTTGCGGCCCTCTTTGATGATCTTCTCGACACGCCCCTTGCGGATGCCCTGGAACGCGGCGAAGGCGCCTTCGGTATCGGACAGGTCCCGCAGACACTTGGCGAGCACGATTGCGTCCTCCATCGCCATGGAGGCCCCCTGCCCGACGTGCGGCGAGGTCGCGTGCGCCGCGTCACCGACCAGGCAGACCCGCCCCTTGTGCCAGGTGCGAAGGGACGGCATGTCGTAGATGGGGTAGCCGAGGATGCCGGCCGGGGTGTCCTCGATGAGCTGCGGCACCGGGAAGTGGTCCTTGCGGTGCTTGGCCAGCAGCCGCCGCTGCCACTCCTCGTGGGTGACGGCCTCGATCTCGCCGCGCTCGGGCTCGCGGGCCTGGTGGTAGTTCTCGAACCAGTAGATCTCCCCGCCGGGCGTGGTCTGGTGGCCGAAAAACCCGTCGAGGCAGAACGACATCCGCATCGTGCCGTCCTCGGGCGCGCCGTACCGGGAGCGGGTGTAGCCGGCGGTGCCGATGACGCCCGTGTACGTCGGCTTGGGCGCGTCGGGCAGCACCGAGTACCGCGTTCTGGAGTGGATGCCGTCGCAGCCGACCATGAAGTCGCCCTCGGCGGTGGTGCCGTCGCGGAAGCGTACGGTGACGCCGTCACCGGTCTCGGTGACGCTCTCGAAGAACTTCCCGAACTCGATGCTGATTCCGCGCTCGACGGCGGCTTCGCGCAGCCCCTTGTTGAGCAGGCCGCGCTTGAGGAGCAGTGTCTCGGCCGGGTTCTCCCCGAGCTGCTTGCCGCGGTGGTTGAGGAAGGCCGTGCTGGTGGTCGGCGATCCGTACCGCTCGACGTTCTCCCTGATGCCGAGGGTTTCCAGCACGGCCAGCCCGTTCGGGGCGAGGTTGAGGAAGGCGCCCACGTCGTCGCGTGGTACCTCGCTCGCCTCGTGGATGACGGCCTCGACGCCGATCCGCTGGAGGAAGAGAGCCAGCACGGGGCCGGCGATCCCGCAGCCGATGAGCAGCGCCCTACGCTGCCGCTCCGGCCCTGGCGCTTGTGGGTTACCCATGCTCGTCCTCGCCTCTCATCAAGACCGGGCAGCCCTTCTGCCACAGTGCGGCGAGGGTAGGAAAGCCCCCTTGCGGACGACTCGAACGGCCGGAGGCGGCAAGGGCTTGCCCCGCGGAGCTTGCGTACCCGGCATCGGGGGCTGCGCTTGCCCACCCTGCTCCCCCAAGCTCTTCGAGCAGGGGGTACCCCCAGGGCGCAGACTGCCCAAGCTTCACAGCAGGAGTTGCGCCCCGAGGGGGCGCGGGGAACTGCGCGACCAGCCACAGCAAACCCGCACCCCGCAAGCGAGGGGCAGGGGCACCCCCTATCCGCACAAAGGAGGGGCGCCGCAAAATTCGCCGGGCAAGCCCTCCCTAGTGATGGCCCCCAGGAACGCGCCGCGGCGCGGAGCGCTCCGTTCCGGGCTTGACGACGGTGAACTGGCCCATCATCCCCTGGTCCTCATGCTTGAGGATGTGGCAATGGAACATGTACGGCGTAGCCGGATCCGTGTGCTCGGGCATCGGCACGGCGAGCCGTAGCGTCTTCTGCTGCGGCAGATAGACGGTGTCCTTGAGACCACGCAGCCGCTCGGGGACGGCCCCGCCGTCGTACGAGACGACACTGAAGCTGGTGCCGTGCACATGGAAGGAGTGCGGCGACCCGTCGATGGCCTCCACGTCCCACAGCTCGACTGCCCGCGCCGGTGAGACCTGGTCGATACGGTTCATGTCCATGGTCCGCCCGTTGATCTGGAAGCCGGACAGCTGGAAGTTCCGGGTGCGCGCCGAGTCGGGTGCCGTGATCGGCTCGGGGGCTCCGGACAACTTGCCGGGCAACTCGCCGGAGCCGCGCAGCTTCTTCGCGGCGCGGAACTGGAGCAGGTCGAAGGTGTCCTCGCCGCCGTCCACCCGACTGCTGGGGAAACCCACGCCGAGGTCCGGCGCGTAGCTGCGCAGCACCACCTTGTCGCCCGGTTCGAAGGGCACCACGATCTCGGCGCGTTCGGCGGGAGAGAGCTGGAGGCGGCGCATCCGGACCGGCGCGGGCACCAGGCCGCTCTCCTGGGCGACGAGGTGGAAGGGTCGGCCGTCGGTGAAGCCGAGGTTGTAGACGCGGGCGTTGGACCCGTTCAGTACGCGTAACCGCAGCAGCCGGGTGGCGACGCCGAAGTGCGGGTTGTGGGTGCCGTTGACGAAGATCGTGTCGCCGAGGACACCGGAGGAGCCCGCTCCGGCCAGCTCCTCCATGAAAGAGACGCCCTTCAACGACAGCGAGCCGTCATCGTTGAGGGCGCGGTCCTGGAGGATCAGCGGCACATCGTCCACGCCATAGGTGTGCGGGAGGCCCGCGTCCTGGGAGTGCTCGTCCTCGATCAGGAACAGTCCCGCGATGCCGCGCGTGGCGTGGTCGGCGGTCTTGCCGTGCGGGTGCGGGTGATACCAGAGCGTCGCCGCGGGCTGGTCGATGCGCCAGCTGGGCCGCCACTCATCGCCGGGGGCGACGGCCTGGTGCGGGCCGCCGTCCATCTCGGCGGGCAGATGCATACCGTGCCAGTGCAGGGTGGTGGTCTCCGGCAGCCCGTTGCTGAACGTGACCGAGACCGTGTCGCCGCGCCGGGCACGCAGCGTCGGCCCGAGGAAAGCTCCGTTGATGCCCCATGTCGGCGTCTTCTTGCCGGATACGAGGGTGCTGGTGCCGGCGCGTGCCTTGAGGGAAAAGTGCCGTCTGCCGCGGCTGTCCTTCTCGGGCTCCAGCAGCCGGGGAATGGCCAGGCGATTACGGAAGTCCAGCTCGCCGAGGTTGGAGAGCTTGCGGTCGCGGTAGACCATCGCGAAGTTGATGCCGTACGCGCCTCCGGTCAGCGCGCCCAGGCCCAGCAGCGAGCCGGCGCCGATCAGGATGCGGCGGCGTACGACCTTCCCGCGAGTACGGGCGGGCGGCCCGGCCGCGGAGTCGGCATGCTTACCGGCGTCGGGCTGGTCGGCGCCGGCGGGGTCGTTGGTGGCGCTGTGCGGCGAACTGGTCATCGCTCCAGCATGCCGAAGCGCGCTCGAATTTCGCTGGTGTTCCGGGCGCTTGACGCCCCCTCAGTCGAGCACGGCTCCACCGGGACGCGGCATGCTGCCGCCGCGGTCCGCGCGGGGTCCGCGTACGAGACAACACCGGACGACAACACCGAAAGGGCGATCCCATGGCGGACGTCTCCAGGACTGCTCTGGTCACCGGCGGCAATCGCGGCATCGGATACGCGGTCGCCACGCTGCTGCACGAGCGCGGGCACCGCGTGATCGTCGCGGCGCGGGACGGCGACGAAGCGCGGTCCGCCGCCGAGCGGCTGGGCGAGACGGCGTCCGGTGCCGAGCTGGACGTCACCGACGCCGAGGCGGTGGCCAAGCTGCACGCCACGGTGGGCGGGGTCGACATCCTGGTCAACAACGCCGGGGTGCAGCTCGACTGGGACGAGCAGCCGACCGGGATCGACCTGGCGCTGGTCCACCGCACGCTCGAGGTCAATCTGCTGGGCGCCTGGCGGATGGCGCAGGCGTTCGTGCCGGACATGGTGCGCGGGGGATGGGGGCGGGTCGTCAACGTCTCCAGCGGCACCGCCTCGTTCACTCTCGGCCTCCCCGGCCCGTGCCCCGCCTACTCCGTCTCCAAGGCGTCCCTCAACGCACTGACCGTGCTGCTCGCCCGGGAGACGGAGGGCAGCGGCGTACTGGTGAACGCGATCAACCCGGGTCTGGTCCGTACCCGGATGCGGCCTGAGGCGCAGCAGTCACCGCTGGAGGCCGCCGAACACATCGTGCGCGCGGCCACCCTGCCCGACGACGGGCCGTCCGGGGTCTTCCTGCGGCGGGACACCGTCATCGGCTGGTAGCCGCGCCGGCGGCGGAGGCCCCGACCACGTCCCCAGACATCTTCGAGGACCGCTGGCTACTCCTGGGGACGACAGCCCATCACAGCCCTGCGGAGGTACTCCCAGTGATCAACGGCGTGAACAAGATCTTCATCTTCGTCGACGACCAGCAGAAAGCGAAGGAGTTCTGGACCGAGACCATGGGCTTCGGGCTCCACCTGGACTCCGAGGAATGCCCGGGTGCGGGGTGGGTCGAGGTGGTGACGCCGGACAAGCGGGCCATCCTCATCCTGGCGCAGCGTCCCGAGGGCATGCCCAGCACGGCAGGACAGCGCTCGCACACGGCGTTCTACTGCGATGACATCCACAAGACCGTCGCCGAGCTGCGGTCGCGCGGGGTCGAGATCGCAAACGACATCACCGAGGAGCACTGGGGCCTGTCGGCGGACTTCAAGGACCCGCTGGGCACCCTCTTCAACATCGGCGAGCGCACCCCGGAGGTCCAGCCCCCGCCGCCGAGCAACTGACAAGCCGAGCAAGGTCGTTGCGGCGGAAACGCAAGCCCATTTCCGCCGCAACTGGGGGCAACTCCCGGCCGAAGGCTGGGGGAGCTCAGCCACAACGGGGAGGGTCCGGCGGTTCGTCGACGGCCGCGACCCACCCGCTCCGGCCAACAGCGAACCCGCAGGAGGTATCCAACGTGCCAGGGGACGACACCGCGGCCGTCGCCGACAACGACATCCGGGCCGGCCAGCCCACCCTCTTCACCGGGGACATCGAGGCGATGGCCGCCTTCTACCGGACCATCGGTTTCGTGGAGACGTACCGGTTCCCCACCAAGGAGGAGCCGGTCTTCATCACGCTCAAGTGGAGCGCGTTCCATCTGACCCTGGCCGACGAGACGGCCGTACGCGCATCCACCGGACTGGACGACATCGGCACCACGTCCGGCCACCGCTTCGACATCACCGTCATCGTCGAGGATGTCGACAAGACCGTCGGCGCGCTCCGCGAGGCGGGCGCTCCGGTGGCACTGGAGCCCCGCGACCAGCCCTGGGGGGACCGGCACGCGTATGTGACCGACCCCGAGGGCAACTACGTGCAGATCACGACGCACAGCAACCACGACTTCGGGTGGAGCGGCGCATGAACAGGTCCTGCCGCGCTCGAGCCGGACTCGAGGCGCGGCTGGGACCCTGGCCGGTGCGTCCGGTCACATCGCTGCGACCTCCGCATGGACGAACAGCCTTCGAAGGGAGCCAGGTGTGACCACGACAGGTCCGCAGCCGCCGGCACCGCAGCAGGAACCACCGCCCCTCGACTACCCGTTGGGCGAGCCCACGCGCCTCGATCTGCACCCCGGCTACGCGAGGCTGCTCGCCGAGGCCCCCCTCACCCGGGTGACGATGCCGCACGGCGGCAGCGCCTGGCTGGCGACCGGCTACGAGGCGGTGCGCGAGGTGATGTCCTCGCCCGCCGTCAGCCGCGCGGCAGCGGCGGAGAACCCGGCGATACCCCGGCTGCTGCCGGAACCCCCGCCCGCCGGGACGATCATGACGCTCGACCCGCCGGAGCACTCCCGGCTGCGCCGGCTGGTCAGCAAGGCGTTCACCGCGCGCCGGGTGGAGGCCATGCGCCCGCGCATCCAGAAGGCCGTCGACGAACTGCTGGACGGCATGGTGGCGCACGGCGCGCCCGCCGATCTGGTGCGGCACCTGGCGGTGCCGCTGCCGGTGCGGGTGATCTGCGAGGTGATGGGCGTACCCGTCGAGGACGAGAAGCACTTCCGCGCCTTCACCGAGGGGATCATGGGCACCACGGCCTTCGACTCGGACGAGGTCAAGGCCGCCATGGGCAACTTCTTCGGCTACTTCGCCCAACTGGTCGCCGACCGCCGCGCCAACCCCACCGACGATCTGCTCGGTGCGCTGGTGACCGCACGGGACGACGACGACAAGCTGACCGAGCAGGAACTGGTGTGGCTGGGGGTGGCGCTGCTCATCGGGGGCCACGAGACCACCCTCAACCAGATCACCAACTTCACCTACGTCCTGCTGGGCAACCCCGCACGCGCGCAGGAGCTGCGCGAGCACCCCGAGCTGTGGCCCAGGGCCGTCGAGGAGCTGCTGCGGTACGTGCCCACCGGCGCGGGCTCGGCGTTCGCGAGCCTGGTGACCGAGGACACGGTGCTGCACGGGGTGCCGGTCGCCGCGGGCGAGGCGGTGATCGTGGACCTGGGTGCCGCCAACCGTGACCCGGCCGCCTTCGACCACCCCGACGAGCTGGACTTCCACCGGGAGCCCAACCACCACTTGGCGATGGGGCACGGCGCCCACTTCTGTCTGGGCGCCCAACTCGCCAGGATGGAACTGCACATCGCGCTCGGTACGCTCCTCGGCCGCTTCCCCGGCCTGCGGCTGGCGGTACCCGAGGAGGATCTCACCTGGCGTACGGGGTCACTGATCCGCGGTCTGGACGAGCTGCCCGTCGCCTGGTGACGGGCCCCGCGCAAGCCGCCGCCTCGATACCCCCGACCGCCCACAACCTCATAGCACCGACAGTGGAGTTGGAGACATGACCACCACAGCGGACAACTCGGTGACCCCGGCGGCCGGGCCGTACCCCAAGCGCTGGCTGGCGCTCGGGGTGCTGCTCGCCGCGGCCTTCATGGACCTGCTGGACGTCACGATCGTCAACATCGCCTTACCCGACATCCGCAGTGACCTGGACGCCGGCTACGCGGCATCCCAGTGGGTGGTGACGGCCTACACCCTGGCGTTCGGTCTGGGGCTGATCACCGGCGGCCGGATGGGGGACGGCTACGGCCGTAAGCGGATCTTCCTGCTGGGCATCGGCTTGTTCACGGTCTCCTCGCTGGTGTGCGGCATCGCGCCCAATGTCGAGACGCTGGTGGCCGCGCGTGCGGTGCAGGGCATCGCCTCGGCGCTGATGGTGCCGCAGATCATGGCGACGGTCTACGCGATCTTCCCGGCGAGCGAGCGCGGGGGCGCCAGCGGCGCCTACGGCGCAGTGACCGGGCTGGCCGCGGTGGCGGGGCCGCTGCTGGGCGGCGTGTTCGTCGCGTACGACGTGCTGGGACTCGGCTGGCGTGCGGTCTTCCTCGTCAACGTGCCGATCGGGATCGCGGCGCTGTTCGCCGCCTCCATGCTGGTGCCGGAGACGAAGTCGGACTTCCCGCTGCGGATGGACATCCTCGGAGTCGTCCTGGTCAGTGCGAGCCTGCTGCTCCTGCTGTACCCGCTGGTGCAGGGACGCACCAACGGGTGGCCCAGCTGGATGATCATTGCCATGGTCGCAGCGCCGGTCGTCATGGCCGGCTACGCACTGCACGCCCGCGCCAAGGAGCGACGGGACGACTCGTCGCTGGTGCCGTTGCGGCTGTTCGGGCAGCCCGGATTCAGCGCGGGGACCATCGTGCTGTTCGTCTTCGACGCCACGATGATCGGCTTCTTCCTGGCGATCTCGCTCACCCTCCAGATCGGCCTCGGCTACAGCGCCATGCGTACCGGACTGCTCTTCCTGCCGTGGGCGATCGGCGCAGCGCTCACCTCCGGCGCAGCCGACGGCCTGGTCGGCAAGCTGGGGCGGCATCTGCTCACCGCCGGCGCGGTGGTGATGGCCGGCGGCATGCTGTGGTTCGCACTGGCCCTGGAGCCGGGCGCGAGCTGGTGGGAGCTGGCCCCGGGCCTCTTCCTGGCGGGCATCGGCATGGGCGGCGTCATCGGCCCGGCCTTCACCGTCGCGGGCGCGCACGTGGCGGGCCGGGACGCGGGAGCGGCTTCCGGTTCGCTGAGCGCCGCCGTACAGCTCGGCAACGCGACGGGGGCCGCACTGCTGGGCGTCCTGCTGTTCACGCCACTCGCCAACGCCGCGCCTGACGCCTTCGACGGGCACGAAAAGCAGCTGCGCACCCAGCTGACCGCCGTCGGCGCCTCGGCATCCGAGGCGCGCGAGCTCTCGGCCCAGCTGCGCCCGTGCTTCCTCGACTACGCCGAGGAGGAGAACCCCGACAAGCAGCCGAGGAGCTGTGGCCCGGTGTTCGAGAAGGCCGGCAGCGACCCCAAGGTGCAGCAGGCCGTGGACAAGGCGGTCGACGACAGCCGCGCCGAGATGTTCACCGACACCTTCGGGCGTTTCGTGTGGTTCACGGTCGGTGGCCTCGCCGTCGTCGCGCTGCTCGCCCAGACGATGCCGCGCGAAGTACGCGGCTACGAGAGCTGGGGCGAGGAGAGCGAGACGGAGGAAGCCAAGAGCTGACCGCCCGCCTCTCACGCACGACCGGAGCCCCGGCCCTGATCTCAGGACAGGGGCTCCGGTCGTACGTCTCAGGACAGGGGATCCGGCCGTGCGCGTAAGCGTGCCGTCGGTGCGGCGCGTCGGTCTCCTGGACACCTCGCGCTCTTTGAGCCGGGTGCGAGTCGGGGCGGCCATTCTCCGGGGCACGCGACCGTCCTAATCCCTGGAGATGATCGACGTGCTCGACGGAGCTTTCATTACGGACCACCTGCACGCGTTACGGGTCCATCTGGTCGCGGTCAAGCCCAGCCTGCGCGCGGAGGAGATCGCACCGGAGTCCTCGCTCACCGAGGACCTGGGATTCGACTCGATGAACCTCGAGGCGCTGGGCCGCAGGGTCCGGGATGCCTATCCGGACTTCGACCTGATGCACTGGCTGGACCAGACGTTCCAGTCCGAGTCCGACAGCGTCGGCTCGATGGCCGAGTCACTGGCCGCCTCCGAGTCCGTGCGGCTCGACCGTCCGCGCCAGGTGCCCCGTGTCTAGCGGGACCGGCAGCGGCCGGACGGGCCGCATGGGCCGCACCGATTTCGTGGCGCTGGCACGCGAGTTGGCGCCCGGGTTCGCCGAGCGGGCCGCGGCGCACGACGCCGACGCCTCCTTCCCGCACGAGAACCTGGCCGAGCTGGTCTCCAGCGGCTACACGGCGATGACCGTGCCGGAGGAGTACGGCGGTGCCGGGGCGAGCCTGGCCGAGCTGTGCGCGGCCCAGCGGGTGCTGGCCGCCGCCTGCGCCTCGACGGCGTTCTCGGTGAACATGCACGTCCACGGGCTCGCCATGATCGCCAATCTGGGCGGGGAGAGCACCCGGCGGGCCTGCCGGCAGGTCGCCGAGGGCGCCGTGATCGCGGGCGGCTTCAGCGAGCCGGGCGTGGGCGGCAACTGGTGGCATCCGACCACCAAGGCGGAGCCGGTGGACGGCGGCTGGGTGCTCAACGGCCGCAAGGGCTTCTTCACCGGGTTCCCCGGTGCCACCCATCTGTTCCTGTCGGCCGCCGCCACCGACGACCGGGGGCTGCCGCAGCCGATGGCCTTCCTGATCCCCAAACCGGCGCCGGAGGACGGGCTGCGGGTCACCGCCGAGTGGGACGCGGCGGGTATGCGCGCCACCGGCAGCCACTCGCTGGCCATCGAGAACCTGTTCGTCGACGAGAAGTGGTCGATCGGCGAGCGCGGCAGCCTGCCGCTGCTGTTCATGAACGGGGTGCACTGGGCCTGGTGCAGCTTCGCGTCCTGCTTCGTCGGGATCGCACGCGGCGCCCTGGAACATGTCGTCGCCACCCAGCGCAAGCGGGTCATCAGCGTGATCGGCAAGCCGAACGCACATCTGCCGGGCATCCAGTTCCGGGTGGCCGAGATGGCGACCAGGCTGGCGACGGCCGAGGCGTATCTGGAGGCGGCGATCCACGCCGAGCACGACACTCCCGACCCGCTGGGCCACTACATCGACATGAGCCTCATGAAGTTCACCGTGACCCGGCTGGCGCACGAGGTGGTGACCCTGGCCATGCAGGTGCAGGGCGGCTCCTCGCTTGCCTCCGCCGACCCGCTGCAGCGGATGTACCGGGACGTCGTCGCGGGGCTGCTGGTGCCGCCCGCCACCGATGTCGTCCTGGAGTGGGCGGGCAAGCAGGCGCTGGACGTACCGCTGTTCGCCGAGCCCCGGTGGGCGGGGTGAGCGGCATGACCGCGAGCAACGCTGAGAGGGGACACGGCGGAATGGACGGCGCGAAGCACACCCCCTGGGAACAGCTCACCGAGGAGGCCACGCAGCTCGCGGCCACCTTCGGCAAGCGGCGGACAGACGGCACGGACGAGGGCCGGATCGCCGAAAACCTCGCGGAGCTGACGGCCGCGCTGGGTACGGACCCGGGCGGCACCGTAGTGCGCCGCTGCGCACTGCTGCGGATCGTCGCGGGCGGCTGCGGGCTTACGGCGTTCGCGCTGGCGGAGCGGTACGCGGCCGCAGCGGGCGAGGGCGAGGCGGCAGTCCGGGGTGCCGACCATGCGGAGGCCGCCGTCCTGCTGGGCCTGGCCGGGTGCGCCTACCGGCTGGCCGTCGCCGCCATCAAGGAGCGCTCGACCGGCGCGGACAGCGCTGCTCCCGCGCCCGCGCTGCTGCCGGGGACCCAGTTCGCCGTGGCGCGGATGCGGGCCGAGCTGGCGTCGGCCGATGCCCTGCTGGGCGCGTACGCACGCGCGGAGGACGATCCGCACACCGTGACCACCCGCGCCGACAGCGCCGTTCCCCGGCTGCGGGCCGGCGCTGTGGCCGAGCAGGTCGTCTCGACGGCGTACGAGCAGATCCGCGGCGGGCACCAGGAGACCGAGCGCCGGGTGGCCCGGATCTGGCAGGACGTGAAGTCCGGCCCCCGCCCCGGCCACGACGCCGACAGGGCCCTGGAGCTGATCGGCAAGGCCGCGTTCGGCATCGACCCCGCGCAGAGCCCGAGGTGGTTGTGATGGCGGCCACCGGCCGGGACTCCGCAGCGCTCGACCCGGCCTCCGCGGCGATCGACAACGACTACTACTCCGCCATCGGCGACTCGTGGTGGGACCCGCAGGGGCCGCTGCGGGCCCTGCACGACATGAACCCGGCACGCGTGGACTACTTCGACCGCACCGTGCGCAAGCTGCTGGGCGACGACCGGTCCGCGCTGCGGGTGCTGGATGTCGGCTGCGGCGGCGGACTGATGAGCGAACCGCTGGCCGCGCTGGGCTACCGGGTGACCGGCCTCGACCTGTCCGAGGGCTCGGTGCACACCGCGCGCGCCCACGCCGAGGCGAGCGGCATCGAGGTCACCTACCGGGTCGGCTCGGCCTACGAGCTGCCCGTCGCCGACGGCAGCGTGGACGCGGTGCTGATGTCCGACGTACTGGAGCATCTGCACGATCTGCCCACGGCGGTCGCCGAGGTCGCCCGGGCACTGCGGCCCGGCGGGGTGCTGGTGTTCGACACCATCAACCGCACCGCCGCCAGCTATCTGATGGCGATCGTGGTGCTGGAGCGGCTGCTGCGGGTCATCCACCCGGGCACCCACAACTGGCGGATGTTCATCCGCCCCCAGGAGCTGCGTACCGCGCTCGCCCGGTGCGGGCTGACCCTGGCCGCCCCGCGCGGACTGGCACCGACGGCTCCGCCGCACCGGCTGCTGGCGGCGCTGCTGCGTCGCCGCCCGCTCGGCGACTTCGGGCTGACCTCCTCCACGGCGGTCAGCTACATCGGGCACGCCGTCAAGTCCCCCACAGACCCCACCGACACCCCGGCTGAGCCGGACGAGAGGCCCCGGAGGGCCGAGAGATGACATGGGTACGATCCGCCAGCGACAAGAGCGTCACCATCCGCTGCGAACGCGACCGGCTGCGCGCGCTGATCGGTGACGTGGTGGGCTGCGGCCGGCTGATGCCCGGCGTGGAGAGCCTGGAGCAGGCCGCGGCGGGCCCGGACGTGTACCACTACCGGCTGGCCACTGTCTCCAACGGCGCCGTCACCTTCACCCCGGAGTACGAGGCGCGCTTCGACACCTCCGACCCGGACGCGATCGGCTGGGAGCCGTACGGCGAGCACAACTTCCGCTCCTGGGGCACCTTCCGCATCGAGGCCGGCGCCGACGACGGCGAGCAGCGGCTGCGTATCGAGACCCGCACGGAGGCATCGGTCGACGTGGCTCCGGTGGTGATCGTGCTGATCGAGCCGTTCGCGCAGAAGGAGACCGACGAGATCACGGAGGGCTTCCTGCGCGCCATCAAGGAGGCGGCGGAGGACCAAAGAGTGGGTGTGTCGTGACCGCCACAGCGGCACGCATCCTCGGCCTCGCCCCGGCCTCGGTGGGCGAGCCCGTCGGACAGCAGGAGATGTTCGACGCCTTCTACCGGGGGCTGTACGCCGAGGTGCCGGACGCCGAGAGCCTGTTCCTCAACACGCAGGTACGCGAGCGCTACATGGCCTGGCCGCCGCACAAGCACTACGCGGAGCGCTACCCCAGCATGCGGGAGCGGATGGCCGCCTGGGAGGAGCACGCGTTCGCGATGGGCCGCGACTCGGTGGCCGCGGTGCTGGAGAGCGTGGCACCGCAGGGGGTGACCACCGCGGACGTGGGCAGCTACACCTTCGTCAGCTGCACCGGATACGCGGGCCCCACCCCCGAGATGCTGCTGGCCAAGGAGTTCGGGCTGCGCAAGGACCTGCGCCGCACCTTCGTCGGGCACATGGGCTGCTACGCCGCGTTCAACGGCGTCAAGGTGGCCCTGGACGCGCTCACAGCGCGTCCGGCCGAGCTGGCCATGGTGACCTGCGCCGAGGTGTGCTCCGTCCATCTGCGCCCTGAGGTGACCAAGGAACAGGTCGTGGTGCACGGCTTGTTCGGGGACGCGGCGGCCACCGTGCTGTTGGCGGCCGGCGATGCCGACGAGCCGCCCGAGGTCTCCGGGCCATTGGTGCTGGGCACCCACACCGAGACGCACCCCGAGAGCGTCCGCGCCATGACCTGGAAGGTGATGGACGACGCGTTCCGGATGACGCTCTCGCCCTATGTGCCGCTGTATCTCTCGGAGACCATCGGGCCCTTCGTGGAACGGCTGCTGGCGCCGTACGGGCTCACGCGGGACCAGGTCTCGTACTGGGGCATCCACCCCGGCGGCCCGAAGATCATCGAGTTCATCGGGGACCGGCTCGGGCTGCCCGACGAGGCGGTGCGGCCCTCGCTGGACATCCTCGCCTCGCGCGGCAACTGCTCCTCGCCGACGGTGCTGCTGATCCTGGACCACCTGATGCGGGAGGTGGGCCCTGCACCCGGCGAGTACGGCGTCTTCATGGCCTTCGGGCCCGGGCTGACCATGGAATCCGCGCTGATCAGGTTCTGAAGCCGGGCTCCCCCGCCGCCCGTCGCACTGCGCTGCTTTCGACTTTCGACCCCATCGACACACCGGAGGCGATGTGTGATGACGACATCCGAATCCCCCACCATCGAATCCCTGGTCGCCGATCTGCTCACCCAGAGCTGGGTGACGGACCTGTTCACCGAGCTGACCGAGCGGCAGCAGAAGTCCATGGCGATCAGTGGGCAGGTGCGCGAGAAGTCGGTGTCCTCGCACGCCTTCTGGCCTTTCCACGCCCCGCAGTTCCCGCTGGTCACCACCGAGGCGGCCGGCTGCAGGATCACCGACGCGGACGGGCACACCTATCTCGACAGCCATCTGGGCTTCGGCGCCCAGGCACTGTTCGGACACAATCCGCCGGCCGTGGTGGAGGCGGTACGCGAGGTGCTCGGGCGCTCCACCGGCAACGGCTATCTGCACCCGGTCGAGCAGCAACTGACCACTCTGCTGGGCGAGTTCGTACCGCACTGTGAGAAGTTCGCCTTCCTCAACTCCGGCACCGACGCGACCGCCGCCGCCATCCGGCTCACCCGCGCCCACACCGGACGCCGGATGGTCGCCAAGTTCGAGGGCGCCCTGCACGGGGTGCACGACCTGGCAGCACACAACACGGCCTTCTGGTACCACGGCCACCCGGTCGAGCCGTTCCCCGCGACCGGTCCGCAAGGAGTGGCGCCGCTGCCCGCGCTGACCGGTGTCGCACCGGCGCCGCCGAGCGAGCTGCTGATCCTGCCCAACGACACGGAGGCCGCGCTGGCGCTGATCGAGCAGCACCGCGAGGAGCTGGCGTGCGTGCTGGGCGAGGCGGTCTCCTCCTCGTACCCGTACGAGGAACACACCGTGCCGCTGATCCGGCAGGTCGCCGAGCGCTGCCGGGCGCTGCGGGTGCCGTTCGTGCTGGACGAGGTGCTGACCGGCTTCCGCTACGGGCCCTCGGGCGCCGCCGGGCACTTCGGCATCCCCGCCGACCTGTACTGCTACGGCAAGGTCGTCACCGGGCTTGGGCTGCCGCTGTCGGTGCTGGGCGGGCGTGCCGAGCTGCTGGAGCACATGCTGACCTCCGGCCTGGCCCTCACCGACCTGGGCCGCAAGACGTGCGTACAGACCACCCACGCGGGCAACCATCTGTCGCTGGCGGCCTCCTACGCCTCGCTGAGCCTGCTGCGTGAGCAGGGTGACGCCTACTACGTGCGCACCCGCGCCAAGGTGGCCCGGGTCCGCTCCCGGCTGGCCGCCTTCCGCGCCGAGACGGGGGTGCCGCTGCGGCTGCTCGGCTTCGGCGACTTCATCGGCTCGTTCGGCTTCACCGCCGAGGAGTCCTATGCCGATTACCGCGAGTTCGCCGGGGCGGTCAACCCGATCGCCCTGTTCCTGCTGACGCTGATGCTGCGGCGCCGCGGGATCTACGCACTGAGCCTGCCGATGCTCTTCACCGGCGACGCGCACGGTGATGTTGACGTCGACATGATCTGCGGGGCCGTCATCGACTCGGCCCGCGAGATGGCCCGCAACGGCTTCCCGTTCGTGCTGCCGTGAGCCGTGTCCGGCGGATCTTGTGCCGTCCCTCCCACGTGCTGGGCAGGGGCTGCCCCTGCCCGACACCCGCAGGCTGCGGGTTCCCCCAAGCTCTTCGAGCAGGGAGGTACCCCCAGTGGCTTGTCGCGCAGTTCCCCGCGCCCCTTCGGGGCGCGTCCCCCGGCCCTGAGCCCTTCTGCCAAGGAGCGATCCCTGCCATGACGACATCCGACATACCGCGCGCCAAGACCGCGGCCGATGTGGCGAACGACGTGCTCGCCCAGCCCTGGGTGGGCGAGCTGCTCACCGAACTCGCCGAGCGCCACCCCGGCTCCCAGCGGCTGGCGGACCGCACCGGCGGCCAGGCGTCCTCCAGCCACGCCTTTCTGCCCTTCCATGCCCCGCAGTTCCCGCCCGCAGTGGTGCGGGCCGAGGGCAGCCGCATCACCGACGTGGACGGCAACACCTACCTCGACATGCATATGGGCTTCGGCGGCCAGTCCCTCTTCGGGCACAACCCGCAGCCGGTGCTGGACGCCGTACGCGCCCAGCTGACCAGCGCCAACACCGGGAACGGCTACCTCAACCGGATCGAGAACGAACTCAGCTCGCTGCTGGGCGAGATGCTGCCGCACTGCGAGAAGTTCGCCTTCCTCAACTCCGGCACCGACGCCACCAATGCCGCCATCCGGCTGGCCCGGGCGCACACCGGCAGACAGCTGGTGGCCAAGTTCGAGGGCTGCTGGCACGGTGTGCACGACGTGGCCGCGCACAACACCTCCTTCCTCGCGCACGGCACCCCGGGCCTGGCCCCGTTCCCCGCCGTACGGGACGACGGGAGCGTGCGGCCCACCTCGGCGTTCGCGGGCGCCGCCCCGGCCGACGTGCTGGTACTCCCGCACCACGCGCCCACCGCGCTGGCGCTGCTCGACCAGCACCGGGACCAGCTGGCGTGCGTCATCGCGGACGCGGCCTGCCAGTCGTACCCCTTCACCGAGCACACCATCCCCGAGCTGCGTGAGGTCTCGGCGCGCTGCCGCACGCTGGGCGTCCCCTTCGTACTGGACGAGGTGCTGACCGGGTTCCGGTTCGGCGTGGGCGGGGCCGCGGCACGGTTCGGGCTGGACGCCGATCTGATCGCCTACGGCAAGGTGACCTCCGGCCTCGGTCTGTCGCTGGCGGCGCTGGGCGGCCGGGCCGAACTGCTGGACATCATGCGCACCTCCGGGCTGTCCGCCGGGGATGTCGGCGTGAAGACGTTCCTGGTCAACACCCACTCGGGCAACCATCTGGCACTGGCGGCCTCGCTCGCCTCACTGCGGATGCTCCACGCGGCGGGCCCCGGCTTCTACGCGCGGGTCGACGCGAAGGCCGACCGGTTGCAGGACAAGCTCGCTTCCTTCCGTACCCGCACCGGCATTCCGCTGCGGCTGCTGGGCTTCGGCGAGTACTGCGGCACGTTCGGCTTCGTGGAGAAGGAGTCGTACGCCGACTACCGCGAGTTCGCCGCCGCGGTCAACGCGCTCGGCTCCTTCCTGCTGACGCTGCTGCTGCGGCGCCGCGGCGTCTTCACCCTGAGCCTGCCGATGATCTACCTCGGCGACGCGCACGACGAAGCCGACATCGACGAACTGGCCACGGCCGTCACCGACTCCGCGCTGGAACTGGACCGGCACGGCTTTCCCTTCGTCCTGCCGTAGGGGTGCCCGGCGCCTCATGCGTACCCCGCAAAGGGGCTGCGCAAGGGAGTACGCGCCCCGTCAGGGGCGCGGGGAACTGCGCGACAAGCCACGACGCGCCCGCAGACTGCAGCCGCCAGGCAGGGGCAGCCCCTGGCCAGTCATACCGAAACCGAATCCTGACCACCGCGGAGCGGACATGCGTACCAGTACCCGACCAGCCGTCCACCCCGACCGCCTCGACTGGCGGCCCGACCCCACCCCAGCGCGGCCGACCGCGAAGCGGAACCTCGCCGCGGCGCTGATGGACCGCGCGGCGCGCGAGCCGGACGCCGTCGCCTACTACCTGCCCGAGGAGCCCGAAGAGGCAGAAAGGATGACGGTCGGGGTGCTGTACGAGCGCGCCCACGCGGCCGGCGCCGCGCTGTCCGCCGCCGGAGTCGGCCGCGGGGACCGGGTGATCATGTGCCTGGACACCTCCGCCGAGCTCGTGGCAGCGCTCTACGGCGCCGCGCTGGTGGGCGCCGTACCGATACTGGCCGAGCCGCCGCTGACCGTCGGCCGCCGCAAGCTGTGGCTGGACCGGGTGACCCATATGGTGCGGGTCACCGGTCCGAAGGCCGTCGTCTGCGACGAGTTGCTGCGCGAGACCGCCCACGAGACGCTGACGCCCCGCGGACTGAGCGTGGTGTGCCCGCCGTTCGCCCCGGGCTCGGTGGCCGAGCCCGCGGTGGACGCGGCGCCGGAGGAACTGGCGCTGATCCAGTTCAGCTCGGGCACCACCTCGGCGGCGAAGGGCATCATGCTCTCCCACCGCGGGTTGCTGGCCGCTGCCCGCTCGATCGGTGAGGGCATCCCCTACCGGCGGGGCGACATCATGATCAGCTGGTTGCCGCTCCACCACGACATGGGAATGGTCGGCGGTCTGCTCTCCACGTTCCTGCACGACCTGCCGTCGGCGCTGATGCGACCGCTGTCCTTCGCGACCAGGCCGCAGACCTGGCTGCGCGCCATCCACCGCTACCGCGGCACCGTCTCACCCGCACCCAACTTCGCCTACCGGCTGGTGGCCTCCACCGCGCACCGGATGGACCTGGCGGGCCTGGACCTGAGCAGCTGGCGCTCCGCCTTCAACGGCGCCGAGGTGGTGGAGGCCGGTACCCTGCGCGACTTCACCCGGGCCATGCGCCCGCACGGCTTCAGGGCCGAGAGCATGCGGCCCTGCTACGGCATGGCCGAACTGGGCCTGGCCGCCACCTTCGCCCCGGCCGGCTCGCTGCCCCGGATCGAGGTGCTCTCCCGCACCGCCATGGCCGACCGGGGCGTCGCCGCGCCGCCCGTCAGCGACCAGGATGCCCAGAGTTACGTCTCCTCCGGCATCCCCGTCCCCGGCATCCGGGTGCGGATCACCGACCCGGAGGGCCGCGAGGTGCCCGAAGGCCACGCGGGTTCGGTGCTGGTGGCCAGCGAGTCGATGATGGCGGGCTACTACGGGATGCCCGAGCGCACCGCCGAGGATCTGCGCGACGGCTGGCTGACCACCGGTGACCTCGGTTTCATGCTCGGCGGCGAGCTGTTCGTGACCGGGCGCTCGAAGGACCTCGTCATCATCGCGGGCGGCAACTACCAGCCCCAGCCGCTGGAGCTGGCCGCCACCACCGTCGAGGGCGTACGGCCGGGCGGCGTCGCAGCGGTCGGCGTCCTCGACCCCGAACAGGGCACCGAACGGCTGGTGATGGCCGTGGAGTCCCGGCTGCACTCCGACCCGGAAGAGGCCGCGCTGCTGGGCAAGCGCGTCGAGCTGGCCGTCAGCAAGGCGACAGGACTGCGGCCCAGCGAGGTCGTCGTCGTACCGCGCAAGACGCTGCCCCGGACGCCCAGCGGCAAGGCGCAGCGGCCGCTGCTGGCCCGGATGCTGGCGGAAGGCACCCTGCCGTGAGCAGCCCGGCCGTGAGCGGCGGCGGAGTCGAACTCGCGCTGCTGGGCGGTTCCCTGCGGCCCGGGTCCTTCAGTACTCAGGTACTCGGCGTCTGCGCCGAGCTCGCCCGGCGGCGCGGGGTGCACGTCACCGTGATCCCCGCGCACCAGCTGCGGCTGCCGCTGTACGAGCCGGGTGCGGAGGCGCCTGCCGGCGAGGCGCGGAGGCTGCTGGCCGCCGTACGGCGCGCCAACGGGCTCGTCGTCGCCACGCCCGTCTACCACGGGGGGATGTCCGGGCTGCTCAAGAACGCCCTCGATCACCTCGAGGACCTCGCGCGGGACACCCCCGCCTATCTCGACGGCCGCGCCGCCGGCGCGGTCGCCGTCGGCTGGAGCGAACACGGCGCCGCACACGCCGTCGCCGAGGTCCGCAACGCCGTTCTGTGCCTGCGCGGTTGGGTCACCCCGATGAGCGTGACCGTCAACTCCGCGGACATGCCTCCGGCGGAGGACGCGGTATGGGGCAGCCCGCGCACTGTCCGCCGCCTCGAGATCATGGTCGACCAGGTCGTCGAGTTCGCCGCCGCGCGCTCCGCGACCCTGTCCAGCGCCTGAGGGGTGCCCCTGCTCGACGCGCGTGGTCTGCGGGTTGCTCCCCCAAGCTCTTCGAGCAGGGAGGTACCCCCATGGCTTGTCGCGCAGTTCCCCGCGCCCCTTCGGGGCGCGTCTCCACTGCGTGGTTGCGCAAGTTTGACGGGGCACTGTGAAAGTTCAACCAAACGCAACGCAAGAGGGTAGCGCTGATCGTCGGGGCCAGTCATGATCACGTCGATACGGACTGGATCACGGGGGAGCTCCGATGACGCCTGGCATGTATATACGCGGCACCACCAGCCAAGACGTAAGCCGCCGGGCCACCGGCCTGTCCGGTCTACTGGCTCAACAGCAGCCCGTCCTCGGTGCGTTCTGGATGGCGGGCTTTCCGGATGAGCGCGCAGGCGTTGACGTCCTCGTCGCCGCTGCCCGAAGTGGTGCGAGTGTGCTGGAAGTAGGTGCTCCGGCAGCAGATCCGTGGCTCGACGGCCCGGCCATCGCCGCGACGCATCGCGATGTTCGCCGTGCGGGGCACGGCATGGAGGTCACGCTCGCCACGGTGCGGCAGGTATCAGCGCTCACCGGCAAGCCCGTCATCGTGATGAGCTACTGGGCCACCGTCTCGGCGTACGGCCCGCAGCGCACGGCGCTCGAACTGGCCGCTTCGGGAGCTGCGGGGTGCCTCGTTCCCGATGTCCCGCCGGAGAGTGTCGCGGCATGGGCAGCCGCGGCCGCCCATGCCGGGATCAGCGCCCCGCTGCTGGTCGGCCGGGAGGCATCGGCTGCCGAGCTGACCGCGATTTGCCGGGCTGCCACGGGTTTCGTCTATGCGCCAGCGGTCGCGGGCCAGCGCACCGGCTACTCCGACGGGCTGGACCTGGACGGCCTCGCCTCGTTCGTCGCGTCCATCCGGCGTGCGGCCCCGGCGACTCCGGTCCTCACCGGTATCGGCGTCTCCACCCCTGCCCTGGCGGCTTCTGTCGTCCGCCGGCCAGGTGTGGCCGGGGTGGTGATCGGCTCACCGCTGATCCGCGCCTTCGCCGACGGCGGCCTGGGTAAAGCAGCCGGTCTGGTTGCGGAGTTCGCCGCCGCCGTCGCCCGGCCACGGTGATGGACCGGGGACGGCGGGGCTCCCTCACTCCGGTTTGGTGGCGCGGAAGACGCCGTAGCGCATGACGTTCTTGTCGTACGCCTGCTTCATCAGGGGGACGGAGTTGAGGAAGCGGAAGGTGTTGAAGCCCTTGGCTTTGATGAGGTCGCGTACCACGCGCGGATCGCGTACCACCGGCTTGACGATGTCCGCGGAGAGCTTCCAGGTGGCGCGCACATGCTCGGTCCAGTCGACGGTATCGACGTCGGTGAAGCCGAGCTCGGCGCAGAGCTCGGCGTAGTGGTCGAGCGGCAGCACGAAGGCGATCGCGAAGTCGCGGTAGAGCCTGCGCAGCAGCCGCACCTCGGCCGGTGCCAGCCGGTCGTCGCGGCAGCACCAGGTGGCGACGGCGAGGGTGCCGCCGGGCTTCAGTACCCGGGAGCACTCGGCGAGGAACGCCTTCTTGTCGGGCATCAACTCGCAGCTCTCCATGGCCCAGACGGCGTCGAAGGTGCCGTCCGGGTAGTCCGTGGCCATGGCGTCGAGCAGCCGGAAACCGGTGCGGTCGGCGACGCCTGCGGCGGCGGCCTTCTCGGTGGCGCGAGCGACCTGTTCCTCGCTGAGCGTGATGCCCTCGACGCGGCAGCCGTGCTGTTGCGCGAGCCAGATCGCGGAGGCGCCGATGCCGCAGCCCGCGTCCAGGACACGGGCGCCTTCGGGGAGCCGGGAGAAGGCGGCCAGCTCGCGGGTGGTGCGCTCCTGGGCCTGGTGGCGGGGGACATCGGGAGCATCGAGGTCCCAGTAGCCGTGGTGGATGTGCTCGCCCCACAACTGCTCGTACAGATCGATGAGTTTGTCGTAATGCTCGCGTACGGCGTCGTGGAGTTCCACGACAGAACCGGAGGGTGTCAGTCCGGTGTCGCTTGCGGTCTTGTTCACGGCTCACCTCTTGGCTGGGGCGGGCGGGGTGCGCTTCTCCGGTTCCGGATCGGCGGCAGGCGCGCCCGCTGCGGAAGGGACCCGGCCCCAGACACGCGGGCCGAGCAGGTGGAGGGCTGCGGGCATCACCAGCAGGCGGACGACCAGCGCGTCCAGCACGACGGCAAGCGCCAGGCCGAGGCCGAGCTGCTGTACGACGCTGATCCGGGCGGCGAGGAACGAGACGAAGACGGCGACCATGATCACGGCGGCGCCGTTGACCAGGCCCGCGGTGCTGCGCATTCCCTCGGTGACGGCACGGTGGTGGTCGGGGTCGTGCAGATAGCGCTCCCGCATCCGGGCGATCATGATGACCATGTAGTCCATGCTCAGCCCGAACATGATGGCGAACAGCAGCACCGGTGTGGTGCTGTCGATGCGCTGGCCCAGCGCCTCCTGGCTGATGAGGGTGAGCAGGCCCATGCTGGCGCCGACGACCATTGCGTTGAGCACCAGCGCCAGCAGCGGCAGCAGCCAGGAGCGGAAGGCCCGGGCCAGCAGCGCCAGGGTGATCAGCGCCACGGCGCCCAGAATGGCGGGTAGCGCGCCGATGAGCGCATCGTCGAAGTCCACTCCGTGCGCGGTGGCGCCGGTCACCTTCGTATCGAGGCCGGGCAGCACGTCGGCGCCCGGCAGTTCGTCGCGCAGCCGGCGGACCAGATCGTGGGCCCCGTCGCTGTCCGGATCGTCCTTGGCGACGACGACCACCCTGGTCACATAGCGTCCGTCTTCCTCGGTCCACAGCTCCTCGAACGCGGCCTGCGCCTGTGGCGGCACGCCGGTGAAGTCCCCCTGGGCTGCGCGCTCCTGGGCGGCGCGCGGCAGCCCGAGGGTGGTGATCGCCTGGACGGAGCCGGTCTCCTCCAGCGCACGGGCCCGCGCGGCGGCCTTGTCCACCACGTCGAGCAGTTCGTCCGGCTCCGCATCGCGCGGCGCGGTGAGCACCGCCTGGAGCGGGAAGAGCTCCTGGGACCTCAAGTCCTTCGACAACCGCTCGATGCCCTGCCGGGACTCGGCACTCGCGGGCAGGATCGACGCGCTGGCCACCGGGGCTTGGAGCCGCACCTGAAGTATGGGCAGCGACAGTGCGGCGAACACCGCGATGAGGACGGCAAGCAGCGGCAGTGTCTTGCGGCGCCTCTCTGCTGTGCCGGTGAGGGGGTGCCCCTGCCCGACGCCCGCGGGCTGCGGGTTGGTTGTGGCTTGTGGGGGCACCTCCCGGCCGGAGGCTGGGGGAGCAGTTCCCCGCGCCCCTTCGGGGCGCCTCAGCGACGCCCAGTTGATGCGTGGGCCCAGCAGGCGCAGTACGGCGGGCAGCAGCGTCATGGAGATGGCCAGCGCGATCAGGGTCACCACGATCCCGGCCAGCGCGATGCTGGTGAAGACCATCATCCGCGGGATGAGCAGCGCCAGCAGCGCCACCACCACGGCCAGTCCGCTGAACCGCACGGCGTGCCCCGCGGTGCGCATGGCGGTCTCCAGCGCGGTCTGCTGCTCGACGCCGTCCGCCAGCTCGTCGCGGTAGCGCTTGATGATGAACAGGCAGTAGTCCACCGAGACCGCGAGACCGATGATGGTCAGCGCGTTCATGAACAGCACCGACAGATCGGTGATCTGCGCGAGCGCGTAGCCGACGGCCATGGCGACCACCAGCGCCACCCCGGCCAGCACGATCGGCACCAGCATGGAGCCGACCGAGCGGAAGACCAGCAGCAGCACGACGATCAGCAGCGGGAAGGCGATCATCTCCGCGGTGACGGTGTCCTTCTCGGACTGCACGCTCATGTCGTAGTCGAGCGCCTGCTCACCGGTGACCTTCACCTCCACGCCGCGCTCGTCGAGTGCGGAGCCCAGGCGTTCGCGGAGTCCGTCGATCTCCCCCTGCACGGTCGTCGCGTCGGCGTCGAAGCCCAGTTGCAGGAACGTGGTGTGCCGGTCCTTCGAGAGCCAGTTGGGCTGCCCCCGGTAGTCCTCGACGGTGCTGACCTTCGGCGAGTCCTTCGCCAGCCGGGCCGCCTGCGGCACGGCGCGGGTCACATCACCCTCCGGGTCGTGCAGCACGGCCTGCAAGGCTTCCTCGGGCTCGTCGAAGTCCCGTTGCAGCGCCTGCTGCCCCTTGCGGTCCTCACCGCGCGGGTTCTCGAACCCGCCGGCCTTCAGGGCGCCGGTCAGTCCCATCATCAGCGGAGTGCACAGCGCTGCCAGCACGATCCATACGGCGATCACCGTTCGCGGCCGCCCTATCGCGGCCCGGATGACGGATTCCATCGCGGCTCCCTGCGGTCTGGGGAGATTCCATGCTTCCGTGCGCGGCTCGAGCGCGCCTTGAGCGGGTGCCTCGCCGGGCTCTGTCCACCGGCCCGGGCTCAGTCCCGGCTGTCGAGGAAGGAGGTGATGTGCCGGCCCTCGCGGAAGACGGGGTCGGCGACGATCTCGCGCAGCAGCGGGATGGTGGTGTGCACCCCGGGCCCCGCGATACGGAACTCGGCCAGTGCGCGGTCCATCCGGTCCAGCGCCTCGTCCCGTTCGGGCGCCCAGCAGATCACCTTCGCCAGCAGCGAGTCGTACTGCGGTGGCACCTTCCACCCGGCCCGGCCGTGAGTGTCCACCCGCACGAACGGGCCGCCCGGCGGGACGAACTCGGCCAGGGTGCCCGGCGCCGGCGCGAAGTCCCGTGCCGGGTCCTCCGCGTTGACCCGGCACTCGACGGCCACCCCGCGCGGCACCAGGTCCTCCTGGGTCATGGTCAGCGCCTCGCCGGAGGCGACCCGGATCTGCTCGCGTACCAGATCGACCCCGTACACCGCCTCGGTCACCGGGTGCTCGACCTGGATGCGGCAGTTCATCTCCATGAAGGAGAAGCCCTCGTCGTGCACCAGGAACTCGAAGGTGCCCGCGCCGGTGTAGCCGATGGCGCGCGCACCGCGTACCGCGGCGCGGGCCATGGCCGAGCGCAGCTGCGGGTGCAGCCCGGGTCCGGGGCTCTCCTCGACCAGCTTCTGGTGCCGGCGCTGTACGGAGCAGTCCCGCTCGCCCAGGTGCAGTACGGTGCCGTGCCCGTCGGCGAGGACCTGTACCTCGATATGGCGGGCACTGTCGCAGTACCGCTCCATGTAGACGCGGTTGTCGCCGAAGACCGCCTGCGCGGTCGCCCGGGTCTGCCGGTAGGCGGGCAGCAGATCCGCTGAGTTGCGTACGACGGTCATCCCGCGGCCCCCGCCTCCGGCCGCCGCCTTGATGATCAGCGGGTAGCCGATCCGGGACGCCAGGTCGGACGCCTCGGCGGCGCTGTCGACGGTGCCGGGGCTGCCGGGCAGCACCGGCAGCCCCGCGTCCGTCATCAGCGACCTGGCGACGGCCTTGTCGCCGAGCCGGGCCAGCACTTCGGGGCGCGGCCCGATGAACGTCAGCCCGTTCTCCGCGCAGATCTCCGCGAAGTCCGGGTCCTCGGAGAGGAATCCGTAGCCCGGGTGCACCGCGTCGGCCCCCGAGCGCAGCGCCGCCTCGATCACGGCGGGCGCCGACAGATACGACTTACGGGGCGCCCCTGGACCGATCTGCACAGCGGCATCCGCCGCCTGCACATGGCTGCTGTCCTTGTCGGCCGTGGAGTGCACGGCCACCGTGCGGATGCCCAGCTCGCGGCAGGTCCGCATGACACGTATCGCGATCTCGCCCCGGTTGGCGACCAGGACAGTGCCGAAGCCCATGTCACGCCCCCTCGTCCGGGCCGCCGTCGGCGGCGTCGGGGTCGATGAGCACCAGCGGCTCGCCGTACTCGACGGGTTCGCCGTCGCCGACCAGCACCTCCACGACCCGCCCTGGGCGGGTGGCCTCCAGCGGGTTCATCAGCTTCATCGCCTCGATGATGCCGAGCTGCTGGCCCTTCTCCACATGGTCGCCCGGCTGTACGAAGGGCGGTGCGCCCGGTGCGGGGGCGGCGTAGAAGGTGCCGACGAGAGGGGCACACTCCCGGTGCCCCTCCAGGGTCTCCTCCCCGACGCCCCCCGCGGCGCCGGGGTCACCGTGCGAGGACGGGGCCGCCGTGGTGGCGGGCCCTTGGTCGGCTTCCCACTCGACCTCGACGCTGGCCGCGCCGAGCGCGATTCGTACCCTGCGGGGACGGTCCGGTCCCACGCGGACCACCTCTGCGATGCTCCGGCAGATGTCTGTGAGGGCGAGGCTGCTGTTGTCGTAGTCCAGCCCGGCAAGTGTGTCGTCGGAGCCCTGCGTCTGGGTGAGCTCACTCATGAGTGCCTCTCGGTTGTAATGGACGCGCCCCGAAGGGGCGCGGGGAACTGCGCGACCAGCCACGACGCAGCCGCAGCCGCAGCCGCAGCCCGTGGACGTCGTACAGGGGCACCCCCTCACCGGACACGACTAGCCCTCCGCAAGTCCGAAGGACCGGAAACGGCGTCTCCGCGCGGGCACCGGCTCCGCATCCGGTGCGGCCCGCAGTTCGCGAAGGGCGGCGACAACGGCACGCCGTACCGCGTCGCTCAGGGCGGCGGTATCAACATGTCCGCCGCCCTCCGGCTCAGGGATGACCCCGTCCACCACGCCGAGCCGCAGCAACGACGCGGCATCAAGTGCCAGCTCATCCGCGGCGACAGCCGCCTCGGCGGCGTTCTTCCAGAGGATGGCCGCACAGCCCTCCGGGCTGATCACCGAGTAGGTCGCGTTCGCGCAGATCAGCACGCGGTCGGCGACGCCCAGCGCGAGCGCGCCCCCGCTGCCGCCCTCGCCGGTCACCACGGCGACGACGGGCACCGGCAGCGACCCCATCAGCCGCAGGTTCTCGGCGATGGCGCCGGACTGGCCGGTCTCCTCGGCGGTCAGCCCCGGATAGGCGCCGGGGGTGTCGATCAGGGTGACGACGGGAATCCGCAGCTTGGCCGCCAGCCGCATCAGCCGGGCCGCCTTCCGGTAGCCGGCGGGCGAGGGCATGCCGAAGTTCCGGGCCACCAACTCGGCGGTGGTGTGGCCCTTCTGGTGCCCGACGACCATCACCGGCAGACCGTCCAGGCAGCCGATCCCGCCGACGATCGCCGCGCACTCCTCGCCCGCCCGGTCGCCGTGCAGTTCGACGAAGCCGTCGAGCCAGAACCCGATGTGCTCCAGCGTGGTGGGCCGGCCTGCTTCGCGGGCGAGCTGTACGCAGTCCCAGGCGGGCAGTTGGTCCAGCAGCTGGCTGTCGCGGACGACGGGGTCCTCCTCGCCGCTCCCCCAGGCCGGTGCCGGAGTGTCGGAGACGGCAAGCAGCCGGGCCAGCCGGGCGCGCAGTTCGCCGCGCTCCCATACGTCGTCCACCAGGCCGTGGTCACGCAGGAATTCGGCGGTCTGGAAGCCGTCGGGCAGCTGCTGGCGGATGGTCTGCTCGATGACGCGCGGCCCGGCGAACCCCATCCGGGCGCCCGGTTCGGCGACCACGACGTCGGAGAGCGTGGCGAAGGAGGCGGCGACCCCGCCGTACGTCGGGTCGGTGACCAGGGTGACGGTCAGCAGCCCCGCCTCGTCCAGCTCGGCCAGCGCGTTGCTCGTCTTGGCCATCTGCATCAGCGACAGCGCCCCCTCCTGCATTCGGGCACCCCCTGAGGCGGTGACGAGCAGAAGCGGGGTGCGGTCCTGCAGCGCGTGCTCGGCCGCGGTGGTGACCGCCTCGCCCGCCGCGACGCCGAGGCTGCCGCCGAAGAAGCGGAAGTCCATCACGGCCGCGGTGAGGGGGCGCCCTTCGATGCGGCCCCGTACCGCGAGTACCGCGTCCTGCTGGCCTGTCTTGTGCCGGGCCTGCTGAAGCCGTTCGTCGTACGGGCGCTGGTCCACGAAGTCGAGGGGGTTGTGCTGGGTCTTCGGTACGTCGAGGTAGTGGATGCTGCCCTCGTCGAAGAGCTGCGCTATGCGCGCGGGCGCGTCCAGGCGGGCGTGTGCCCCGCACTCGGGGCATACGTGCAGCAGGCGCTTGTACCGCTTGCCGTAGACGAGGGAGCGGCAATTGGTGCACGAGACCCAGGAGGGCTGTTGCTGTTGTTGTTGCGTTGGCGGCGCTGTGGAAGTCGTCATCAGTACTCCGCATCCACCTGGTAGATGCCGAACGGAACCTTCAGCCGTGTGTCCCGGTACGGGCGCAGCGGCGATGTGTCGTCCTTGTGGGTGGCGCCCTCCTCCCACTCGCGGAAGGCCGCCATGTCGGACCAGCGGCTGACGACGACGAGCGCGGTGGGGTCGGCGGGTGAGCGCAGCAGCTCGTTGCCGAGCATGCCGGGTACCTCCGCCATTCGCTTGCTGACCTCGTGGTATGCCGCGCGCACCGCGGCCAGCTGCTCGTCGTCGTAGGCCGCCTGGTAGACCAGTACGCGGACCTCAGCGGGCATCCGTGCCCGCCTTGCCGGGTACGTGCGCGACGACCGTCATCGTGTTGAAGGAGCCCTGGGAGCGGTAGGGGTGCAGCCGCTCGCGGTGGGCGAGGTGCGCCTCGCTGGTCTCGAACTCGCGGAAGCCGGGCTCGTCGATCCAGTCGCTGACGATGTAGTAGGTGGACTCCTCATCCGCCGACTTGGACAGCCACTGGCCGAGGCAGGCGGGGTGGCCGGTGACGGCCTCGGTGCTGCCGCGCCACACCTTCTCGAAGTCGGCTTCCATGCCCGGGTTGATCTGCATCCGCAGCAGCACCCGGAACTGGCCTTCACGCTGGGTTTCCGTAGGCATCAGGAGATCCCTCCGTCCACGCCGATAGTGGCGCCGGTGACATAGCGGGAAAGGTCGCTGGCCAGCCACAGAATGGCGCCGGCAACCTCGTCGGGGGTGCCGAGCCGGCCCAGCGCGGTCTTGGCGCTGTACCGCTCGATCATGAGTTTCTGCTGGTCCTCGGGCATCTTGTGCAGGTTCTCGGTCTCGATGACACCGAGCGCGACGACGTTGAAGCGGATGCCCTTGCTGCCGAACTCCTTGGCCAGCGAGCGGTTCAGGCCCACCAGCGCCGCCTTGGTCGCGGTGTAGTGGGAGCGCAGCGGGATGCCCGCCTCCACCGCCTTGGAGCCGATGCTGACGACGGACGAGCCCTCGCGCAGCAGCGGCAGCACCGCCTGGGTGACCAGATGGACGCCGGTGAGGTTGGTGTCGACGATGCGCCGCCACTCCTCCAGCGGCAGCTCGGCGTAGGGGATGTGGCTGATGGCGCCCGCGTTGTTGACGACCAGATCGAGCCGGCCCCAGCGTGTGCGGGCCTCGGCGACGAGCGCGCCGACGCTGTCGGGGTCGGAGACGTCGGCGCAGATCACGTGGTGGTCGCCGTCGGTCTCCTTGAGGGCCGTCTCCAGCGAGGCGACGGCTTCGCTCTCCTGCTGGTAGCAGGTCAGCACATCGGCGCCGGCCTCGGCCAGGGCGAGCACGATGCCCCGGCCCACTCCCCTGGTACCGCCGGTGACCAGGGCCTTCTTGCCCTTGAGGCCGAGATCCATGAGTTTCTCCTTAAGCGGGTCGTATGTCACAGCAGCAGCGTGAGGGCCGCGCAGTTGGCGACCAGGGCGAGGACGGTCAGCGCGCTGCGGCGCTGGTTCCAGGCGCCCCAGCGCCACCGCGGGTCGCGGTCGGCGAAGTCGGCGGGCAGGTTGTCCGGGTCGAGGGTTCGCACCCATTTGTTGACCGGGACGTTCTTGGTGAGCGAGATGGTGATGGTGGCCACCGCCAGTACGGCGCCCACGACGAACAGACCGCGGGCCACCGCGTGCGGGCTGACCGCCGCCAGCCAGATGTCCCCGGCCAGGGTGCCGAGCAGACAGATCGGCATGGCCGGGTCGTAGCGGGTGGCGAAGAACGCGTGCGCGTGCACATACCGGTCGGCGGGCAGCGCCGCGAGCAGCGGCCAGCCGCCGAGCTGGGTGCCGAACAGCACTCCGGCGGCCAGCCCGTTGAGCAGGACGACGAGCGGGGCGAGGTAGGCAATCACCGCTGTGCCGCTGCCTTTGCCGCCGCCTCGACCTTCTCCTTGATGAGCTTCATCTGGATGGCCGTGTTGCGGTTCAGATGCTCGGTCATGCCGTCGTCGGTGACCGGCGCGGCCTCCTTCATATGGAAGTCCTGGACCCAGCGCATCTTGGTGCCGTCGCCCTCGGGGAGGTACTCCCAGTAGATGTTCATGTACTCGAAGGGCCCCGTCTCCACCCGGTGGGCCCGCACCTGGCGGGCTTTCGGGTCGGGGACGCGCTTGGAGACCCAGCTCCAGGCGTTGCCGTCCTCGTCCGGGTGCATGGTGAGCCGGAAGATGATCTCCCGGCCGTTCGCCCCGTCGTTGTCCTCCAGCACCTCGACGGCCGCGTACTCGCTGAACAGCTGGGGCCAGGACGTGAGGTCGTTGGTCATGTCCCAGACCAGGTCGATCGGCGCGTCGATGACGATGCTGTTGTCGGTGTGGCCCGCCATGGCGGTCCCTCCTCACTTCTCGTGTTGTCCCTGCGGATGCCCCAGCACGAGTGCGGCGTTGAAGCCGCCGTGGCCGCGTGCGACGACCAGCGCGGTACGCAGTGCGGTCCGGCGGGGCTCGCCGAGCACCAGGTCGATCTCGTATCCGGGCGCTGCCGCGGCCGGGCCCGCGGTGTGCGGGACGGTCTGGTCGCGCAGTGCGAGCAGCGCCGTGGCGGCGTCCAGTGCCGCTCCCCCGCCGTAGAGCCGGCCGGTGAGCGTCTTGGGCGCGGTCACCGGTACTCCGCGCGGTCCGAACACCTCGGCCAGCGCCTCGGCTTCGGCACGGTCCGCCTCCGGAACGCCGAGCGCGTCGGCGAAGACCACATCCACATCGGCAGCGTCCAGCTGGGCGTCGGCCAGCGCGGTGCGGACGGTACGGGCCAGTACGGGACCGCGTTCCGAGCCCGGCGGGGGGTCGAAGGCGGCGGCGTAGCCCAGTACACGGCCGTAGATGTGCTCGGCACCGCGGGCCTCGGCGGCGTCGGCGTCCTCCACGACGAGCAGCGCACCGCCCTCACCGGGCAGATAGCCGGACGCCTCGGCGTCGAAGGGCAGATAGGCACGGGCCGGGTCCTGCACGGTGGACAGCTGCCCGGTGGTCAGCTGCGCCGTCAGCCCGTAGGGGCAAAGGGAGGCGTCGGTGCCTCCGGTCATCACCAGCTTGGCGCCGGTACGGATCAGCCGCCGCGCCTGGCCGATGGCATCCAGCCCGCCGGCCTGTTCGCAGCACAGCACTCCGCAGGGGCCGCGCAGTCCGTGCCGGATGGAGATCTGGCCGGTGGTGGCCGCGTAGAACCAGGCGATGGACTGGTAGGCGCCCACCCAGTCGGGGGCGTGCTGGTAGAGGTTCTCCATCTCGTGCTGGCCGAACTCGGTGCCGCCGGAGGAGCTGGAGGTGACCACGGCCATCTCGTACTCGGGCAGTTCCGCGGGGGTGACCCCGGCGTCGGCGATGGCGGCCTCGGCCGCCGCGAGCCCCAGATGGGTCCAGCGGTCGGTCTGCTGGATGAGCCTGCTGGGCACCCGCTCCTTGGCCACGAACCCCGGCACCTGCCCGGCGAGCCGCACCGGGTAGGGCGTCGGGTCGAACAGGGTGATCCGGTCGATGGCCGAGCGGCCCGCCAGCACCGAGCTCCAGTGCTCCTCGGTGCCGATGCCGGTGGGTGCCAGCACGCCGAGCCCGCTGATCACGGGGGCCCGGGTCGGGGTGGTGACGCCGGTCGCGGAGACGGGCGTTGCCTGAGCGGTCGCGGTGGGGCTCATGCGGCCCTCCCCTCGTACGCCACAACTCCCGGCCGGGCCAGCACGGTGGCGCTCTGGAAGCCGCCGAAGCCGCTGCCGACGCTGAGCACCACGTCCATGGCGTGCTCGCGCGCGGTGAGCGGTACGTAGTCCAGGTCGCACTCGGGGTCGGCGTTGTGCAGGTTGGCGGTGGGCGGCACGACCTGCCGGTCGAGCGCGAGGGCGCAGGCGGCCACCTCGATGGAGCCGATGGCGCCGAGCGAGTGGCCCACCATGGACTTGATGGAGCTGACCGGTACCCGGTAGGCGTGTTCGCCGAGGCTGCGCTTGAACGCGGCGGTCTCGTGGCGGTCGTTCTGCTTGGTGCCCGAGCCGTGCGCGTTGATGTAGTCGACGGCGGTGGGGTCGAGCCGCGCGCGGTCGAGACAGACCCGGATGGCCTCGGCCATCTCCCGTCCGTTGGCTTTCAGTCCGGTCATGTGGAAGGCGTTGCTGCGGCCCGCGTAACCGACGATCTCGCCGTAGATCCGCGCTCCGCGCGCCTCGGCCGCCGCCTTCTCCTCCAGTACGAGGACGGCGGCGCCCTCGCCGAGGACGAAGCCGTCCCGCTCGGCGTCGAAGGGGCGGGAGGCGTGCTCGGGGTCGTCGTTGTTGGGCGAGGTGGCCTTGATGGCATCGAAGCAGGCGGAGGTGATCGGGGAGAGCGGCGCGTCGGTCGCCCCGGCCAGCACCACATCACAGCTGCCTTCCTCGATCAGCTGCACGCCGTGCCCGATGGAGTCCAGCCCTGAGGTGCAGCCGGTGGAGATCAGCGCGACCGGGCCCTCGGCGCCGACCTCCCAGGCGACCTCGACGGCGAGCGTGGAGGGCACCATGTAGCCGTACAGATGCGGCACTCCGTAGGTGTGGTCCACCAGCCAGTGCTTGCCCGCGTCGCTGAGCAGGACGTACTCCTCCTCCAGGCCCATGGTGCAGCCCACGGCGCTGCCGATGCTCACCCCGGTACGGGCCGGATCGGCGGCGGCGAAGTGGTATCCGCTGTCCTCGACCGCCTCGCGGGTGCTGACGACGGCGAACTGCGCGGCCCGGTCCATCCGGCGGATCTGCCGGGGAGCGAGCCCCGCCGCGACGGGATCGAAGTCGGCCTCGGCCGCCATCCTGGAGCGGAACCCGGTGGGGTCGAACAGCGAGATGCGGCGGGTCGCGGTGCGGCCGTCGGCCAGCAGCTTCCAGAACGCCTCCCGGCCGACACCGCCGGGCGCCACCACGCCGATGCCGGTGACGACCGCCCGGCGGCCGGTCGCTGCGTCTCGGGTCACGAGGCACCGCCGACCGACGGGTTGGGCTGCTCGGGCCGGGTCACCTTCTCGGTGTCCACGTGCCCCAGATCGGGCCGGGGCGCCAGCGGCGAGAGGTGGAAAGCGGCGTGCGCGGGCTCGGTTCCGGTGTTGACCAGCCGGTGCCGCACGCCGATGGGCACCAGCAGCGAGTCGCCCGGGCCGAGCTGTACGACCTGCCCGTCCATCGTCATCTCCAGCCGGCCGGTGACGATGTGCAGGAACTCCTCGGAGTAGGGGTGGTAGTGCTCGGTGACGTGCTCGCCCGGCGCCAGGGTCAGCACTCCGCCGAAGCCGCTGGTGCATCCGGTCGTCTTCGGGCTGAGCGTGGTCCTGATGTCGCCGCCCCGCCGGGTGTTGGCCTCGACGTCGTCGGCGTGCACCCGGACGGTGCGCGTGATCTCGGTGGTCACTGACCCCGCCTCCTCATCGGCCTTTCCTTGGCTAGCGCCGGGTGGTTGCCCCCTCACCCAGCGCCCCGCACCGTTGCAGCCGCGCCTACAAGCGCGCTCGAACCGTCGTTGATGGCCCTCGCGGCGGATCTTGCAATGAGGGAGGTGCCCCGGAAGGGGCGCGGGGAACTGCGCGCCCAGCCACGACGCGCCCGCAGTCTGCGGACGGCGGACAGGGGCAACCCCTCCCCAGCGGGGCTCGACCACTCGCCGAGCGGCATCCGGCGAGATGGCCCCGCAGGGACCCGTGTCCGCGAATAGCGAGGAGCAGCCATGCCGTTCGCCGCCATCACCTACGACATCAAGGCGGGATACGAGAAGGAGATCTCCGAGATCTTCGGGAACTTCCGGCGGGTGGGCTCGCCCGTCGTCCAGGACGAGGCGGGCGGCGAGGCGGCACGCATCCTGTCCACCGCCGTCTTCATCCGCGACGCCACGATGGTCCGGGTCATCGAGTACCAGGGCGACCTGGACGCCATCGCCCGCCATATGGCGGCCCAGCCGGGGGTGCGCGAGGTGGAGGAGAAGCTGGCCCCGTATCTGTCCCGGCCCCGTGACACCGACACGGTCGAGGGCTTCGTCGCCACGTTCCGCCGCTCGCTGCTGACCTGCATGGCGCAGATGTCGGTCCGGGACGCCGCGGCCGCCTGACGGCGAGGCCCCCGACGGATCTTGCTCTCCCGCTCCTGTTCCGGACAGGGGGCAATCCGCGCAACCCACGTTCGGCTAAAAGGAGTTCTCCGTGCTGACTCGCAGAAACGTGCTCAGGGCCGGTGCCACGGCCGGGGTGCTGGCCGCCGTGCCGGGCGGCCTCGTCGTCGGCAGCCGGTCGGGCACCGCACGGGCGGCCGGGTCACCGTTCACCACACCGCTCAAGGTGCCGGCGCCGCTGCGCCCGGTGCGGCTGGTCGGCCAAGACTTCTACCGGCTCACGACCCGGGAGGCCGACGTCACCATGCTGCCGGGCACCACGACCCGGATCCGCTCCTTCAACGGGACGATGAGCCCGCTGATCGTGGCCCGGCGGGGCAGGCCGGTGGTCATCGAGCAGATCAACAGGCTGGACGTGCCGTTCTCCATGCATCTGCACGGCGGCCACACCCCGGAGGGCTCGGACGGCCACCCCAGGAACCAGGTGGACCCGGGCGGTCGGCGGATCTTCCGCTATCCCAACGCCCAGGACGCCGCCACCCTGTGGATACACGACCACACGCACCACGGGCACGCCGAGAACGCCTACCGCGGACTGGCGGCCACCTACATCGTCACCGACGAGTTCGAGGAGAGCCTGCCGCTGCCCAAGGGGCAGTACGACGTGACGCTTCAGATGCGTGACGCCGATTTCGAGGAGAACGGCGCGCTGGTGTGGGACCTGCACGGATTCGAGGACCGCCACACCATCCTCGTCAACGGCCGGCCGCGGCCCTTCTTCGAGGTGGCGGCCCGCAAATACCGGCTGCGGCTGGTCAACACCTCCAACGAGCGGCTGTTCCTGCTCCAGCTTGGCGAGGGCGAGGAGTTCACCCACATCGCGACGGACGGCGGCCTGCTTCCGGCGCCCGTCCCCACCCGGATGCTCCAGCTGTGGCCCGGCGAGCGGCACGAGATCGTCGTCGACTTCGCCCGCTACGGCATCGGCCGGAAACTGGTGCTCAACAACGCCTACCCGTACGAGGGCGAATCCCCTGAGGTCATGCGCTTCGACGTGGTCCGCGACGCCGACGACCCGAGCAGCGTGCCGTCGCAACTACGGCCCGTACCGGACTTCGGGACCTCCGAGATCGAGCGCGAGTTCACCATGTCCTTCAACCGGCAGACGGGCGAACACCTCATCAACGGCAAGCCGTTCGACATCGACCGCGTCGACATCCGGCCGAAGCTGGGTGTCACCGAGACCTGGAAGATCACCAATGCCGACACCCAGTTCGGCATCCCGCACTCCATGCACCCCCACCTCGACACCTTCAAGATCCTCGACCGCAACGGCAAGCCGCCCGCGGCCGCGGAGGCCGGGCTCAAGGACACGATCACCGTCATGGCCGGTGAGTCGGCACGCATCCAGCTCCGCTTCACCGACTACGAGGGCCTGTACATGTACCACTGCCATCTGATGGGGCACCTCCAGATGGGCATGATGGGCCAGATGAAGATCACCCGGTGACCGTGTGGCACTCTCCCTCGGCCCGCTCGGGCAGAGCGGCCGCGGCGGTGTGCAGGAGGGTGAGGGCCTGGGGCAGGAACGGGTTGGGGTCGGTGGTGCGCCGGGTGGCGTAGACGCGGCGGGTGTGGGTGGGGTCGGTGAGCCGGACGAGGCGCGTGCCGGAGGTGTCGGGCGAGGTCGGCGGGTCCGGGACGGCCAGCTCGGGTGCGATCGCCACGCCCAGGCCCTGCCGGACCAGCTCGTAGGGCAGGTTGTAGTCGTTCGTACGGAAGAGGACTTCGGGCAGGAAGCCGCCTGCCGCGCAGATGTGCCGCAGACAGCGGGCTGCGTCGGTGTCCTCGTGGTAGCTGATCCAGCGCTCGTCCCGCAGTTCGGCGAGCCGGATGTGCGGCCGGCCGGCGAGCGGGTGCCCGGCGGGGAGGAGCAGATAGAGCGGCTCTTCCAGGACCAGCGTGTGCTCCAGTCCCTCGGGCCAGCTGTGCGGCACCACGCCGTACTCGAAGATCACCGCCAGGTCGAGCCGCCCCTCCAGCACTGCAGGCACCGTGACCTGCGGGTCACCTTCCTCGTAGCGGACCTCCACTTCGGGCCGGTCGCGGAGGAACCCCGTCAGCACCGTCGGCACCAGCCGGAACCCCGCCGACCAGAAGCTGCCCAGCCGCAGCCGCCCGCGCTCGGCGGCGGCGTAGGCGCGCAGCTCGTTCTCCGTCGCCGCCAGGTCGGCCAGCAGCCGTCCGGCGCGCCGGGCCAGTTGGAGCCCGGCAGGAGTGGGGCGCACGCTGCGCGGTGAGCGCTCGAAGAGCGGAACGCCCAGGGCACGCTCGACGGTGGAGATCTGCTGCGAGACGGCGGAGGGCGTGTAGCCGAGGCGCTGCGCCGCCGTACGGAAGGATCCGGCGGCGACGACCTCGCATATCGCTTGCAGCTGCGGTGGGGTCAGCATCAGCTGAACTTAACACCCTGTCTGGCAACGTTCATTCTCTCTGACCTTGCCCGGGCCCCCGCCATCCCGCAGATTAGGCGTCCACCAGCCCTGCACCGGTCGTCTGACCAGCAGCTGAAGAAGGGAGGCACCGTGCCCGGAAGGTATCCGCGGGCCCGCGCCACCGCACTTCCCCTCGCGCTCGCGGCGCTGATCACCTCGACCGTGACGGCCTGTGGCGGCACCGACACCGTCAACCGGTCCAAGGTGCCCGAGCAGCGCACCGACCCCGCACTCCGTGCGCTGCTCCCCGAGGACATCCGCGACAAAGGGAGCCTCACCTCGGCTGTCGGCAACGACTATCCGCCGCTGTCCCTGCTGGACATCGACAACAAGACCGTCATCGGCGCCGAACCCGACCTCATCCGTGCCGTCGGCCAGATCCTCGGCGTCCGCGTCCGTCTGGTGCAGGCGAACTTCGACAGCATCATCGGCGGCGTCCGGTCCCACCGCTACGACGTGGCGATCCAGGCCATGCTCGACAAGAAGGAACGCCAGTCGCAGGTCACGTTCGTCGACTACATGAAGACCAGCAGCTCGATCCTGGCCTCCGAGAAGGCCGCAGGAAGAATCCGCTCCCTCTCCAGCCTGTGCGGCAGCCAGGTCGCCGTCGAGCAGGGCACCTCGCAGGTGGACGACGTGGCGGCGCAGGCGAAGAAGTGTGCGGCGGCCGGCAAGCCGGAGCTGGAGAAGCTGGTCTTCCCCGACTCCGTCGGCTGCTTCCAGGCCCTGTCCACGGGCCGCGCCGACGCCTTCGTCGGCGGCACCCCCACCGTCATCTACCAGGCGGAGATGTCGCACGGCAGGCTCCGCACGGCCGGCAAGCCGTACCGCTTCCTGCCCTACGGAATCCTGATCAACAAGGAGGAACGAACCTTGGTCCGGGCCATCCGCGGTGCCATGCAGAAACTGATCGACAACGGCACCTACGCGAAGATCCTCAAAGCATGGGACATCGAGTCAGGGGCCCTTGAGCGCGCCACAGTGAACGGGGGCGGGGCATGAGCCAGACCCTCGCCCGTGCGGACCGCGGCAGCGCGGCCGAGTCGCTGACCGCCGTCCCGCTGCGCCGTCCAGGGCTGCGCGTCGCCGCGGTCGTCATCACCTTCTTCCTAATCTTCCTGCTGGAGGGCTGGATCACCAACCCGCGGATGCAGTGGGGGACCGTCGGCGAGTTCCTGTTCTCGCCGGTGATCATGGAAGGGCTGCGGACCACGCTGCTGCTGACGGCGCTCGCGATGGCGCTCGGCATCGCCGGCGGTGTCGTCCTCGCCATCCTGCGGATGTCCAAGAACCCGATCCTGTCCCGGCTGAGCTGGGGCTACATCTGGATCTTCCGCGGCACCCCGCTGCTGGTCCAGCTGCTGTTCTGGTACTTCCTGTCCGCGGTCGTCCCCACCGTCGGGCTCGGCATCCCCTGGGGGCCGACCTTCGTCCAGGCCGACACCAATACCCTCATCACCCAGCTCACCGCCGCCGTCCTCGGCCTCGGGCTGCACGAGGCGGCGTACATGGCCGAGATCGTCCGCGCGGGCATCACCTCCGTGGACGACGGCCAGAACGAGGCGGCCCAGGCGCTGGGCATGTCCCGTGGGCAGACCCTGCGCCGCATCGTGCTGCCGCAGGCGCTGCGCATCATCATCCCGCCCACCGGCAACCAGGCGATCTCCATGCTGAAGACCACCTCGCTGGTCTTCGCCATCGCCGTACCAGAGCTGCTGACCTCCATCCAGGGCATCTACTCGCGCAACTTCCAGCAGGTCCCGCTGCTGGTCGTCGCCTGCTTCTGGTACCTGGTGGCGACCTCGGTCCTCAACATCGGCCAGTACTACCTGGAGCGGCGCTTCGGCCGCGGCGCCAGCCGTGATCTGCCGCCCACCCCGCTCCAGCGGTTGCGCGCCGCAGCCCGGAACCACCGTGAGGAGAAGGCACTGTGACCCCCGCAGCGACCTCGACCGTGACCCCCGCCGTGATCAGAGCCGAGAGCGTGCACAAGAGCTTCGGCCGTACCGAAGTACTCAAGGGCATCGAGCTGACCGTCGCGCCCGGCGAGGTGATGTGCCTGGTGGGCCCCTCCGGCTCCGGCAAGTCCACCTTTCTGCGCTGCATCAACCATCTGGAGACCATCGACCGGGGCCGGCTGTACGTGCGCGACGAACTCGTCGGCTACGAAGAGCGGGACGGCAAGCTGTACGAGCTGAGTGAGAAGGCCGTCGCCCGGCGCCGCCAGGGCATCGGCATGGTCTTCCAGCGCTTCAACCTCTTCCCGCATATGACCGCGCTGGAAAACGTCATCGAGGCTCCCGTCCAGGTCAGGAAGGAACCGAAGGAGCAGGCACGGGCACGCGGCACCGAGCTGCTCGACCGCGTCGGGCTGGCCGACAAGGCACGCAGCTACCCCGCGCAGCTCTCCGGCGGCCAGCAGCAGCGGGTGGCCATCGCCCGTGCCCTGGCCATGGAGCCCGAGCTGATGCTCTTCGACGAGCCCACCTCCGCGCTCGACCCCGAACTCGTCGGAGAGGTGCTGGAGGTGATGCGGTCGCTCGCCGAGGACGGCATGACCATGGTCGTCGTCACCCATGAGATGGGCTTCGCGCGGGAGGTCGGCGACTCGCTGGTGTTCATGGACGACGGGGTCGTCGTCGAGACCGGCCGGCCGGCGGACGTACTGGGCGCCCCGCGCCATGAACGCACCCGCGCCTTCCTCAGCAAGGTCCTCTGACCGCCGCCACCCACCCCTTCGTTCCGTCACCCCCCAAGGGAGTTACTCCATGACCACCCGAGCCGTCGTCATCGGCGCCGGAGTGATAGGCGCCGCGACCGCTCACCGCCTGGCCGAAGCAGGCATCAGCGTCACCGTGCTCGATGCCGGCGGCCCTACCCCGGGCACCTCCAGCGCCACCTTCTCCATCGACGTCACCCATCTGAAGACCCCGCACTCCTACTTCCTGCTCAACCAGCGCAGCGCAGCCCTCCACCGCGAACTGGAGGAAGAGATCCGCGCCGCGGGAGGCAGCGCCGGCTGGCGGCATCCCGCACCGCTCGTCCAGTGGGGCCACACCGAGGAGGAACAGCGCACCCTCCGCGCGCGTACCGAGCGCCTGGCCGGCTGGGGGCACCCGTGCCGCACCGCCGACCCCGGCGAACTGCGCACCCTCGCGCCCGGTGTCGACCCCGCGGCCTGCCGCGCGCCCGAGCTGGTCGTACACGACGAAGCGGCCTGGTACGACGCGCCCCTCCTCGCCCGTACGCTGCTCGACCGTGCCGCGGCCCTGGGCGCCGACATCCGCTACGACAGCCCCGTCACCGCTCTGCTGCTGGACGGCGGGCGGGTACGCGGCGCCGAGGCGCGGGGCCGGCGCTTCGAGGCCGACCATGTCGTCAACTGCGCGGGGCCCGACGCCGGGCGCATCGCCGAACTGGCCGGGGTACGGCTGCCGCTGCGGCAGATCCCCGGGCTGGTGGGGGAGTCCACCCCGCTGGCCGACCCGCTGCGGGCCATCGTCGCGACGCCCGGCGTGGATCTGCGCCCGGCGCCGGGCAACCGGGTCTGCGCCATCTCCTGGCCGGTCGACGCCCTCCTCACCCCGACAGCGGAAACCCCCGTACCTCCCGAGGCGGACCTGCTCAGCCGGTGCGCCGCGCTGCTGCCCGCCTTCCGCGCACTGTCAGGCACCCGCATCGGGGTCCGCCCCGTCCCCGAGGACGGCCTCCCCCTGGTCGGCCCGCACCCGCAAGCCCCCGGCCTCTACACCCTCACCACCCACAGCGGCGTCACCCTCGCCCCGCTCCTCGCCACCCTCGCGGCACAGGAACTCACCACCTCCACCCCCGTCCCCGACCTGGCCCCCTACCGCCCCGACCGCGACACGTCGCAGCCGATCCGCGATGAGAGTCTCGCCGTGATGAGTGGGCACCGCGCGGACGCGTAACCGTGCCCGGCGGCTCCGCCTGGTGTCACCGTGTGTGGTCGCCGGGGCGAATCGGCTCCGGTGGCGCCCTTCCCCCGGGGGGAAGGCCGCCATCGACGGGATACCCATCAGTCGGCCAGGGTGATATTCCACCGTTGGTCGTCGTTGTCGGATTGCGCATTGTTCACATAGGCGGCCTCAGGGGTAAGGGCGGCAGGTGGCTTCCCCTGCTCAAGTGCCTTCTTTCCAGTGCCGTCGGCCGGGACGCGCTCGTTCAGGAAGGTGTAGTTGCCCGGGGTGCCACTGCGTGTCCATTGTTCGCTGATCCCGTCGTTGCAGTCATACATCTGAGCCGGGCTGCCTGCCGGGCCGCCATCGTGGTATTCGACGTCCAGGCACTTGCCCGAGCGCACGCTCTGGATGTAGTAGGTGCTGGCACCCTGTCCGCCGACGGGGAGCAGCCGCCATTTCTGGTTGTCCCTGCCGTTACACGGGAGCACCAGGACCTTGCCGCCGTTCTTTTCGATGGTGTTTTCGTCCGCGTCCAGGCAGTCGGTCGTTGCCCAGCCGTTTCTGGCCCTGATGGTGAATGCTTCCGACCGGTCTCCGCCGGTGTTGTCGAGCTTGAGACGGCGCACGAAGGATTCTGCCCACTTCTTGTGGAATGCCTCGCCGCCGAGTTCCTGGTAGGACTCATGACCGGCGGAGTAGATGCCAGCCTGCAGTTGCTTGGGCAGCGGGAGACCGAGGAACTCCTCTTCAGCGTTGCACACGGGGTCGTCGCGCCGGCAGAGTTCCGTGGTCCTCTTGTGAACCGACTCCGGCAGGAGCTTCGCTCCCAGCATGCCGGAGCCCTTCGACTCCCTGGACGTCAGGGGCTCTCCCGTCTCGCTGAGAAGCACCCGGTACGGAGCCTCGGAGCCGCGGGAGTACGGGTCGGCGATCAGCAGAACCGACGTGACCATGGAGGTGACGGAATCATCGACCTTGTCACGCAGGGCATCGCTGATGACGTTCGCGCCCTGCGAGTAACCAATGAGACCGATGCTCGTCCCGGCGCAGCGTGTCCTGTAGTCGTTCAGGGTTTGCGCCAGCTTGTCGACACCCGCGTTCTTTGACAGCTCGTAGCCTTTCCCAGGCGCGGACAGCCCCAACTTCGCCGGATACTCAAGCGATATGTATTGTGTGCCGGCACCGCCCTCCGTGCGGGACGGCAGGAACTTGGCCGCCTCTTTGACGAAGGAGCCGACACGAGTTCCCATGCGGAATTCGGGTTCGTCGGTGTATTCCTCCTCAGAACCGCGAACTCCGATGACCAGGTACTGCGGACATGTTGTCCCGGCAGCGGCGTTGTACTGCGCTCCGGATTTATTCCTGCTCGACTTTCCGGGTTTTCCGTCCGGTGACACGGTGGGGCCGATCTGCTGCACAGCCAGTACGGCAGCGACGACCAGTAAGAGCGTGGTGACCAACCACCCTGTGGAGCGCTTTGTCAGGCGCGGCATTTCTTTCCCCCGTCTCCTCGGATATGCGGGCAGAACACGCCATCGAGGCTTCGAATGATGACCTTGTCGCCGACTGTGGTCCCCTCCGCCTCAGTCGGCCATCCCATGCTCAGCCAACAACGCATCTCGGAGCGAGCATTTCGACGCTGCTCGAATAGTGCTGGTCAGTGGGCTTGTGTCAGGTCCGGCCGTATCCCCGCGACGTGAGGTTCAGGGGGAACTCAGTGGATGCTCTGCGTGGATGAGCTGCATTCCCAGCGAGGTGGCCATGTGGTGGGCGCTGCCGCCCGTGCGGTGAGTGGTGATGAGTCCGGCTTCGCGCAGCACGGTGGTGTGGTGGGAGACGGTGGCCGCGGAGAGCCCGGTGCGGCTCGCGAGGTCGGAGGTCGTACTGTGCCCGGCGGTGAGCGCCTCCAGCACTGCGGCCCGGCCGTGGCCCAGTAGCGCAGCCAGTTTGGTCCGGCGACTTGACGAGGCGTCCTCCGTGGTGGGGAGCCAGACGGTGTCGTGGCTGACGGGGTAGACCACCACCGGAGGAAGGGCCGGGTGCAGGTAGATCATGGGTTCGCGACCGCAGAAGAAGGACGGGATCAGACGTACGCCGCGGCCTTCGAGGTGGAGGTCCCAATCGTGATCCGGACAGGTGAGTTCGAGCACGGGGGGCTTCCACGAGATGGTGGGGTGCAGTCGGGAGAGCATCGCGTCCAGTCCTGCAGCCAGTAGCGTCCGCGCCGCGGATGAACGGGCCGCCTCAACACGTGCCTCCACATGCTTCCGGATGGGAGCGATGGCCGCCCGGTGCCAGTCACGCACGGCACCGCTCACGGTCTCCAGGGCCCGCGGGGAACCGTCGGCGAGCGAGCCCGCCCATGCAGGCAGCGGCCTGGCGGTGAAGCGGGTGAACGTTTCCAGATCGCTACGGAGAAACGATTTCGGCGTGTGCAGCAGCGCGTCCAGGCCCGTCTCAAAGTCCGTCGTTCCGGGCGGGGTCATGAAGTCGGGGCAGAATCCGTCGGCTGGTACCAGCGCCCGCAGTTGGTGGACGGAGTGCGGGATCCGCGGGCGCGCCCAGCGCCGCCATGGCCCGAAGGCGTTGCCCGGCCGCCGCTGCTGCAGCACTCGCAGACTCATCACTGTCTCGTGCAGCGGGTCGAGCCCCTGCGCAAGGGACACCCGGAGGAGATCGTCAGCCGTGAAATGGATCCGGAACGCCACTCTGCCCCTCCCCCGAAGCCGGGGCTGCGCCGCAGGCAACCTGCCGACTCATAGCACCCCCAACCTCCTTACCCACACCTGGCAGTCGCACCACCACGCACCCGGCACTGAACCAACAGCGACCCTGACCGTCGGGGCTCCGACTGCCTCTGCGCAAACCGACGATGCTCAAGCCTGAGCACGAACGGAAGGAAATACCGCCGGGGTGTGCTGCTGTTCCGCGCGCGGAAGCAAGCTCACCCTCTGGGACAACGCGCCCTGCGCCTGTGAGGGTCCGCCACGCGTGGCAGCCCCTCATACCGATGTGAAAACCGGACGGGAGTTCTTCCGCAGATCTGCTGCTCACCGGGCCATGTCCGACAGGTCGGCACCGGAAGCGTCCCGTCAGCGCGCTAATGTCCTGGTATGGAACAGCGCATCAGTCTGGTCACGCTCGGGGTATCCGATGTGGCGCGGTCTCGGGCCTTCTACGAAGCTCTGGGCTGGCGGGGGCAGGAGGTCGAGGAGACCGTCTTCTTCCAGGCGGGGGGTCTGGGCCTGGTCCTGTGGGGGCGTGACAAGCTCGCGCGGGACTGCGGGCTGACAGGCGGGGCGGCGGGCGGCTTCGGCGGGATCGTCCTGGCACACAATGTGCGCTCCGACGCCGAGGTCGATGCTCTGCTCGCTGCCGCGCAAGGCGCCGGAGCGACCGTGAGCAAGCCCGCGGCCACCAACGCCATCGGCTTCTACTCCGGCGCCTTCGTCGACCCGGACGGCCACGCCTGGGAGATCGCACACAACCCCGGATTCCCGCTCGCCGAGGACGGGTCGCTCACCATCCCCGACTTCGGCACGCTCCAGGGCTAGGGCGGCGGGTTTGCGTACCGCCCCGTAAGGGGCGCACCGAGCCCCGCGGTCACAGCACCGTCACCGCCGCGGCGTTCAGCACCAGGGCGACGAGGGACAACGCGGTACGCAGCAAGTGCCAGCGCCGCCACAGAGGGCGGGGGTCCTCCCAGTCGTCCGGCAGCGCTGTGGGGTCCGTCACGGCCTTGACCCGCCGGTTGATGGGGACGTTGCACAGGTGGGAGACGGCGGAGACGCCCAGCAGCAGCACTGCCGCGACGGCGAACAGGGTGCGGGCAAAGGTGCCGTCGGCCACGAAGGCGAGGGCGAGGGCCAGCACCGTGGACGTCAGCACGACGACGGGCATGGTGGGGTCCCAGTTCCGCCCCAGCAGCTTGTGCGCATGCACATAGGTGCCGGTCTCCATGGCGAACAGCGCCGGCAGCACGCTGAGCGCCACGGCGAAGAGGACCCCCGCCGTGACGCCGCTGCCGAGGAGAACGGCCACTCCGAGGACAGCGTCCATCCTCATCGCAGGTCAGCTCCCGGCGGGGTGCGTGTCCACGGTCAGCTGGGCGATGGACCGCATCGTGGCGTCGCGGAAGTAGGCGGCGAAGCCTGCCGGGGAGGAGGTGTCGCGCTCCTCGGCGAGGTAGGGCTGGAGCTTCTCCTCCAGGATGTGGACGCCCTTCTGCTGCGCCATGTGTTTGCCGACCGCTGCGAAGTCGCCCTCGTAGTGGATGACGCGCACCATCACGTCGTCCTTGATGAAGACGCCGGTGCCCAGCAGCCGACCGGCCGCCTGGCCGTCGTCGCCGGTCAGATCGGGGGTGTCGACGCGCTTGAAGTTGGCGAAGATCTCCGCGATCTCCTCCTCGTGGCCGGGCTTGACCCGGTAGGTGATTGCCGCGTAGGGCATCAGATTCCTCCATCGACTGTGAGCGTGGCGCCCGTGATGTAGCGGGAGGTGTCACCCGCGAGGTAGAGGACCGCGCCCGCCACGTCCGCCGCGGTGCCCAGCCGGCCCAGTGCCGTCATGCCGGCGAGGCGCTCGACGAGCTGCGGCGGCAGTCCGGCACCCGGCTCGTCCTCGGTCGCGGTGACACCGGGCGCGACGGTGTTGACGCGGATGCCCCGGCTGCCGACCTCCTTGCACAGCGCCCGGCCGAAACCGACGAGTGCTGCCTTGGAGGCGGAGTAGTGGGTGCCCAGTGGCCGCCCCCGCAGGGCGACCGATGCGCCGACGTTGACGATCGAGGCGCCGTCGGCCAGCAGAGCGTGGACGGCGCGGGTGACCAGGTAGGCGGAGGTGACGTTGGAGTCCATCAGCCGGTGCCATTCGGTCTCGTCCAGGTCGGCGAACTTGCTGTGCCCGTCGACGCCGACGTTGTTGACCAGCACGTCGAGACCGCCCAGCTGCCTCCCGCACTCCTCGGCGAGGCGGGCGGTGTCCTGCGAATCGGTGACGTCGGCGCGTACCAGGTGGTGCTCCGCGCCGGTCGCTGTCAGTGCCCCGGCCAGTGTGCGCGCTTCGTCACCCGCCGTGCGGTGGGCGACGACCAGGCGGGCACCCGCCTCGGCGAAGGCCAGCACCGTGGTACGTCCGATACCGCGGGTGCCGCCCGTGACCAGGACACGCTTGCCGGCGAGCCCCGGCGCGGGCAGCACACCGGCTTGGGTACCGGCGGCGCTCATGCCGCATCGGGCAGGTTGGCGTTGATCATCTTGAGCAGCAGCCGGGGCGTCTCCGCCTCCACCACGGCGTCGTCGGACAGTTCGACGCCGTACTCGCGCTTGATGACCCCGGTCACCTGGAGCAGCGCGAGCGAGTCGTAGCCGAGTTCGAGGAACGGCACGTCCAGGGCCGCCTCGTCGGCGATGTCGACGTCGTCGGCCTCGCCCGCGCACTCCAGCAGCTTCGCGGCCAGCTCACGCTGGGTGAACTCGCTCACTGGATCCTCCCTCCGTCTTTCGTCCATACGTAGAACGGGTTGGCCATCGCGTCCTTGGGCTCCTGCCAGTTCGGGTCGTAGGGCGACACGCACTGCGCGAGGCGGGTGTTGATGTCGTCGTAGAGGGGGTGGCTGCGGGCGCGGTAGAGGTTGGGGGTGATGTCCTCGTCCGCCTCGACGAGGTGGAAGTACAGGTCGTGGAAGGTGAAGAGCGTCCGCCGCGCCACCCCCACCATGTGGGGCAGCTCGGTCGCGTCCGACTCCGCGAAGATCTGCGCGATGGAGTCGGTCTTGCCCGGCTCCATCCGCGCCACTATGAGCGTCCGGTGTGCCACCGTCGGCCTCCTTCGGGAAGGTGTGGAGCAGCCCGTCCCGGTCGGTAGGCGGGCCTGCCGCGCAGCGTGCCAGCAGCCTCTACAGCCCCGCTCGATCCGCTGCGGTAAGCCGCGGCGGCTGTGGCATACGCGGCTCCTCCCCCGCCGGCGGGAGAAACCGGCAGCGCCGCAGGAAGGTCAGTGGCCGGTCGGGGTGAATCCGTCCCTGAAGGTGTCGAAAACGGGGCGGTGGGTGTCCCACTGGGCGTTGGGGGCCGAGAGGTAGAGGTCGTACTCCCGGCCGCCCGCGCGGCCGAAGCCCAGGTCGATGGCGCGGTACATGCGGGCCTTCCCCTGGACGGTGAACTCCCAGATCGCGGCGGGCTGTTTCCGGAAGGTGGTCTTCTGCATGCGCAGCCTGCGGTACACGGAGTAGTTCTTCTTGGTGTTCGCCTCTATGTCCCTGAAGTGCTCCACAGGGTGCGAACCCGCGGGGTCCACCATCCCGACGGTGATGCCGACCCGGCGGGTCTTGTCGCCGTAGGTGACCGAATCGCTCGTCCGACCGATGACCTTCCAGCCGTCCGGCACGGGGAAGGAAGCGTCGAACTTCTTCTCGCTGACCTTGTGGAAGCCCTTGGGCACGGGGGGTGGCGAGTACGACGGTGCTGCGCTGGGGCGCTCTTTCTGGGAGCGCTCTTTCCCGGCGTCCGTGTCACGGTCGGACGTCGCGTAGATCGCGCCCGTGACAGCGGTGGCCGCAGCCGCCACGGCGACGATGGCCGTGACGAGGACCCGGCCCCTCCTGCGGCCTCGGCGGCGCGGTTCGCGTCCGTCGTCCGGCCGCGGGGGTTCCGCGGTCTGTGCTGGTGCTGTCGGAAGCAGCACATCGGTCGATCCGGTCGGTCCGCCGGACCGGGCTGCCCGCAGTGCCTGCTCGGTCTGCTCCGCCGACGGCCGCTGGTCCGGATCCTTGAGCAGCAGCGCTTCGATGAGCGGCGCCAGCGGCCCGGCCCGCTTCACGGGCTCCAGCGGATCGACGGCAATGGCGTACGCGACCTCCATCGCGGTGTCCCGGTGGAACGGCAGTCGGCCCTCCACGGCCTGGTACAGCGTCGCCCCCAGCGCCCACAGGTCCGAGGCAGGGCCGGGCTTCTGCCCGCGTATCCGCTCCGGTGCCATGTAGGGGAGAGAGCCGACCATCTCGCCGGTCTTGGTCAGCGTGGAGGCGTCGGCGGTCATGGCGATGCCGAAGTCGGTGAGCACCACCCGGCCCTCGGTGCTCAGCAGGACGTTGCCGGGCTTGACGTCGCGGTGCAGCACACCGGCGGCGTGCGCGGCCCGCAGCGCGGCGACCATGCCCAGGCCGATACGGGCCGCCTCCTCGGGCGGAAGAGTGCCCTTCTCCTTGAGGAGATCGCTGAGTGTGACCGCAGGAACGTACTCCATGACGATGCAGGGCTGACCACTGTCGTCCACGACGTCATGGACCACGACCACATTGGGGTGCACGATGCAGGCGGCGCTGCGCGCCTCACGGCGCATGCGTTCGTAGAGCGTGGCGAGGTCGGCTTCGGACAGTTGCGGCTGCGAGTGCAGCCGCTTCAGCGCGACCTGGCGGCCCAGGACCTCGTCCTGGACGCGCCACACCGTACCCATGCCGCCACGGCCGATCTGCTCGGTCAGCCGGTAGCGCCCGGCGATGAGCCGCCCCTCGTCCGACACGACCTACCTCGCTTCCGGCCATTCACAGTGCCTCGCCACCATAGCTGGCGCTTCATCCGACCGACCGGACGGTCTGCGCCCCGAAGGGGCGCGGGGAACTGCGCGACAAACCACAGCCAACCCGCAGCCTGCGGGCGGCGGGCAGGGACAGCCCCTTCCCGGAACGGCTACCGCAGCGGACCCGTGATCACGGCCCGCCTCTGCGCGGCCTCCCGCGACAGCAACAGCGGCCTGCCGATCAGCCTGCCCTCACGGCGTACGCCGCTGGCGTGCACGCCGTAGCCGCCGAAGGGCTGGTTGCCGTCCTCCATATCGAACGCCGTGGCGTCGCGGAGGACGACGGCCGTGCCGAGGGTCTGGCCGGTGAGCCGCGGCTCACCGAGCACGGCCGCGTACATCCCGCGCTCCAGCTCCAGAGGGTGCCGCGCCCAGGCACGCAGCAGTTCGGGGTCCTCGTAGGGGACGACGCAGAAGAGCGGCCCGGCCAGCTGCGGCGGGTGGAAGCCGGGATCCTCGTCGAAGACGAGGAGGGAGGGCTCCACCTGCATCCGCTCCAGATCGGTTCCGCCGCCCACCACCACCCGGTCGGCGTGCTCGGCCAGGAACCGGGCCGCACCTTGGACGGCCTCCCCGTAGGTGAGCGCGGTGAGGACGGCGTCGGGCCAGCTGCGGGCACCGACCGTCAGCACGGACAGCTCGGCGCGCAACTGCTCGACCAGCGCGTTCAGCCGCAGCCGGTGGACGAACAGCACATCGGGACAGAGCCGGTCCTGCCCGGAGTTGTACAGCCGGGCGCGCAGCACGGCACGGCAGGCGGCGGCCGGGTCGGTGCGCGGGCCGACGATCAGCGGGTTGGGCGCGTGCCCGGAGAGGAGGATGAGCGGTCCGTCGCCGACCCCGGTCATCAGCCGGCTGCCGGCCTCGGCGGAGCCGGTGTGGACGACGGCGTCGGACTCCGCGCAGACGGGCATGAAGTCGCTCTCGTCGGCGTCGGTGAACCGGATGCGCGCCGCCAACTGTGGTTCCAGCCTGCGGCTGATGGTCTGGTGCACCTCGTAGGCCGTCTCCCGGATCCGCGGTGTGGGCCGTACCACGACCTCGTCGCAGTAGAGCGCGGGCACCAGGCAGTCGCGCACGTAGGAGTAGAGCGCGGTGTGCTGCGGGAGGACGACAGAGATCCGGGACAGCTGCGGCACTCCCGTGCGGGCCAGCTCCCAGGGCGCTCCGGCCACCGCGCGCAGCGAGCGCAGCAGTTCGTCGCGGGCACTGGCATAGGTGGCGAGCCGGGTGAGGGCGCTCAGCAGCTCGGTGCGGCTGTGCAGCAGCGCGGTGCCGGCGCCCGTGGCCCTCTCGTGCGCGGCCTCGAGGTCGGGCCACGTGCGGGTGACGGATTCCAGCACGGGCATGGAGGGCTGGGTCATCGACGACTCCTCGGGCGCGGGCGGGGTCGGTCCGACCGGCTTCAACCGGCCCTCGACCCCGCCGGGTTACCTTTCCCTGCGGCTCACCGCCGCATTTCCGAGGAATCACCGATGTCGTTCGATGTCATGCCAGTGACGGTGATTTCAGCGTAAGCGGACAAGGGCGGGGTGTCGAGAGGGGCGACCTGGACCAGGAGTCGACCACGAGGGGGACCATCATGACTCTCACCGCGCACACCGGCCTCGTTGCCCACCCGGACCTCGCCGCGCACACCGGCCTCGCCGCTGCCCCGCAGCAGCCGGCACCGGCCGGTCAGCCGCTGACCTGCCACTGGGACACCGTCCGTGCCCTCGTGCGCGCTCTGCACGAGCCCACGGCTGCCGCGGAACCGGGCGCCCCCCAGGAGCCCGCCGCCTTCACCCCTGACGGTGAACTCCCGTCACTCGACGGCCCGTTGCGCACCTTCCTGGCCCCCGCGGCAGCGCGCATCGTACGGCTGCCGGACTATCGCGGCACCCGGCTGCACCTGCTCGACATGTGCCACGGCCCGGGGTCTCGTTCGGTGCAATCCGGCGGGGCGCTGGTGATGGTCGCGCGCGCTGTGCAGCATGTGCGGCGGACCGGCCAGGACGTCACGCTGCTGGCCCCCTCGTCCGGCAACCGGGCCACCGCGCTCCGCGATGCCGTACTGCGCGCCCAGCAGTGCGGGCTGGCGGGCCCGGACCAGGTGCGGGTCGTCAGCCTGGTGCCCGCCTGCTCGCGGCACAAGGTGGCGGACTCGGCGCTGGCCCGGCACCCGCAGCTGCGCCGCCGCAACCCGCTGGTGGTCTACCACGGTTCGGAGCCGGGCGCCGTGCACGAGCTGGCCGCCGCGTACTGCCGGGAGCGCGCTCGCACGCTGCGTACCGGGACGGGCACCGCGCTGTGGTACGTACGCGATCCGGTCGACCAGCGGGCGGTGGACGCGCTGCGCGCTTTCGTGGAACGGGACGCGCTGGGTGCCGCGCCGGCCGCGGGGCGGGTGCACGCGCAGGCGGTCGCCACCGGGTCCGGGCTGCTGGGGCACCGGTTGGGCAGCACACTGGTGGACCCGGACGGTGTGGTGGGGTCGGCAGGGCCGGCCTCGGCGCGCTATCTGCTGGTGCAGCAGCTGCACAACCCGGACCTGGTCCTCCATCTGCTGACCGGATCGTTCTCCCGGGAGGGCGTGCCGCCGTACGAGTACGACCGGGCGCGCCGCGTCCACCGGCAGCCGCCCGAGAGCCTGGACCCGCACTTTCCGCGTACCACGCACAGTCCCGAAGAGATCCTGGAGCCCACCTTCTTCACCCGCGCCCCCGGGACGGCGCCCGAGACGAGCGCGCTGGTGCGCACGCACGGGGGCGGCGGAATCGTCGTCTCGCGCTACGAGTGCCTGGCCCGCTATCCGTCCGTACGCGCCATGCTGCGCCCGGCAGGCGTCGAACTCCCCGCCGACCCGGCGCGGCTGGCCGAGTGGTCGCTGGTGATGGCGCTGACCGGAGTCATGAACGCCGTTCAGCGGGGCCTGCTGGCCGAGCCGGAGGTGGTGGTGCACAGCACCGGCTCCTACAGCGCGGACGACGACCGCGCTCCGGTGCCGGACACGCGCGCACGGTACGCGGACTCCGTCGACGAACTGCACGCCGTCGTCAGCCGGGCACTCGCCCCGCACGGGTGGCGGCCGTGACGGCGAAGCCCGGCCGGTCCGGCGACCGCCCGCCGCCCGCCGGGCCGCTCGTACTGTCCCGGCAGTCCTACGACGAACTGTTCGAGGTCGCCGCGGCGTTGCTGACACTGGTGCGCAGAGCGGTACTGGCGCTGGCACCGACCTGGCCGGAGCGGCTGTGCGCACTGGGCGCTGACCCCGCCGACCATCTGCCGCCCTCGGGACTGGAGACCACGGAGACGGACTGCTGCACCCTGCTGGCCGGCGCCGATTTCGTGGCCGACGGGACGGGCCCACGGCTCGTGGGCCTGGACACCGGCACCGTCCTCGGCAGCACGGGCGAGATAGCGGCGCTCAGCTCGGCCGGCCAGGAGAAGCTGCCGGAGCGGCTGTTCGGGTACGACCCGCGTGCCGCGCTCGCCGACGCGCTCGCGGACCTGTGCGCCCGCCGGGGGCTGCCGCGCAGCCTGGCCCTGATCGGCCCCGGCTTCCACCCCGACGACGTGCACGACTTGCGGCAGCGCTGCTTCACCGCCGATCTGCTGGACCCCGGCCGACTGCCCGGCGCCCTGGGCCGTCCCGGCGGGCTGCGCTACGCGCTGGGCCTGCTGAGCGGCGCACGGCAGACAGGCGGTACGGACCTCGCGCCCCTGCGGGACGCGCAGCGCGCCGGGCTGTTGCTGCTGCCGCCGCTCAGCAGCTCGCTGCTGGCGGACAAACGGGCGCTGGCTCTCGTCTCCGAGGGGCTGCCCTGGATGACACGCGGCGAGCGCGCACTGGTGGAGCGCCGGCTGCCCTGGACGCGGATCACCCTGGCGGGCCGCACCTCGTGGCACGGCACCGAGCAGGAGCTGCCCGGACTGCTGCTGACCCAGCGCGAACGGTTCGTGCTGAAGCGGGCCGTCGCCGGGGCGGGGCCCGTCGTGGTGGGCCACGGGACGGACGAGCGCACATGGGCCGCGGCGGTGCGGCGGGCTTTCGCACAGGGCGACAGCGTGGTGCAGGAGTATGTGCGGCCTGCCCCTTCGCCTTCGCCTCTGGCGCTGCGTGCCCTGTTGTTCGCCGGTCGCCCCGGCGGAGCCGTACTGGCCCGCTAGGGCTGTCCGGCGGATCTTGCGTACCCGGCATGGGGTGCTGCGCTTGCCCACCCTGCTCCCCCAAGCTCTTCGAGCAGGGGGTACCCCCAGGGCGCAGACTGCCCAAGCTTCGCAGCGCAGGGGATACGCGCCCCGTCAGGGGCGCGGGGAACTGCGCGAGCAAGCACAGCTCACCCGCAGCCCGCGGACAACGGGCAGGGGCACCCCCTTACGGGCCGATACGCCGCGAAGGCGTATCAGCCGCCGCGCAGCGCCCTCAGCGGTCCCCCGCTACCGCTGAAAGCCACATCGCGGGCGGCGCCGGTCAGCTCCAGTTCGACCGAGGAGTCGAGCACGGCGCACTGGAGTCGCTGGAGGTCGGGCGAGGGGTCCAGGCCCAGTTCGCGGGAGAGGACGCCGCGCAGCCGCTGATAGACCTCCAGCGCGTTGCCGCGCCTGCCCGAGCGGTAGAGGGCGAGCATGAGCTGGGCCTGGATGCCTTCGTGCAGCGGGTGCTGTGCTGCCAGCCCGGAGAGTTCGCCGACCAGTTCGTGGTGGCGCCCCAGAGTGAGGTCCACCTCGATGCGCTGGTTGAGGATGCCCAGCCGCGACTCCTCCAGCCGGGTGGCCTCGATCTCCAGCAGCGGTCCGCACTGCACATCCACCAGTGCGGGGCCGCGCCACAGTTCCAGCGCCCTGCGGAAAGAGGCGGAGGCGCCCACGAAGTCGCCGGCCTCCAGCGCCCGGTGCCCGGCACCGGAGAGCCGTTCGAACTCACAGACGTCGACCATGCCGCCCTGGGTGTCGAGCAGATAGCCGCCCGACTCGGTGATCAGCACACTCTTGGCGCCGTTCGGCAGGTCGGCGGGGAGCCGGTCGCCCAGGGCCGCCGCGATGAGGTTGCGCAGCTGCAGTACGTACGTCTGCAGCGTGGTCTGCACGCTGCGCGGCGGCGACTCCCCCCACAGCTCCTCCACCAAGGAGGCGACCGAGACCACCTGGTCCGGGTAGAGGGCCAGCAGGGCGAGCACCTTTCTCGGTTTGACCGCGGTCGGGACGACGGAGACCCCCGATTGGACGACCCGGCAGGGTCCCAGCACGCTGATGTCCATCTCTCGCTCCCTTCGGGTGCGTTGTGAACTGACGAATCAGGTTGACGAATCAGGTTGACGAATCGGACAGGTGCGAGATGCGCTCCGGCCCGGTGCGCAGGCGCAGTTGTGCCGCCAGTAGCTCGGGCAGCGCGGTGTCGCGGACGAAGAAGTGGCCGCCGGGGACGGTGTGCAGGGCGAACGGACCGCTCACCCAGCGCCGCCACTCGGCGACGGCGGCGGCCGGTGCGGCCTCGTCCCCGGTGCCGGCGAAGGCGTGCACGGGGCAGTCGAGCGGCTCGTCCCAGCCCCCGTCCGCCGTACCGTCTCCCGCCGCACCGCCGGCCGCCCACCCGCCGACCGCCCGCTCGCCGACCGCGCGCAGGCTGGCGGCCAGCCGCAGGTCGTCGCGCATGGTGGACAGCAGGGTGCTCAGCCAGCGCGGACGCTCGAACAGATAGGAGGGCAGCGTGCCGTAGCGGTCCAGCGCGGCCAGCAGTGCCGCGTCGGGCAGCTCGCGCTGGTCGGTCAGCGGCGTGGGCAGATGCGGCGGCGGGCAGGCGCCCAACCCGACCAGCACCGGCGCCGGGCGGCCCGCGCGCCGAACGCGCTGGGCGAAGCGGTAGGCGACGAGAGCGCCGAGGCTGTGCCCGTACAGGGCGTAGGGCTCCTCCAGCAGCGGGCCGAGCTGTGTGTCGAGCTCGTCCAGCAGCCGGACCCCGTCGGTGATGCGGGGCTCACGCAGCCGGGTCTCCCGTCCGGGGAGCCGGACCGGCAGTACACACACGCCGGAGTCGAAACCGCGGCGCCAGCGCGCGAAGGTGAGCGCGCCGGCTCCCGCGTGGTGGAAGCAGAACAGCCGCAGTCCGGTGGCGGGCACCTCGCCCATGGTGGGCGGTGCGTCCGTCGGCCGGTGGCCGGGAGGTGCCGCGAGATACGCGTTCATCCCTCCCCCCTTCCCCCGTCCCCATGACGGGGCCGGTCGCCGAGGGCCAGATCCTCACGACCGGCGCTGGACGACAGCTCGAAGCGAGGTGGACCGGCCCCGGGAAGGGCTCATCACCCCGCGAGACCGGCAGCCTGCCCCGAACCGCTTCCGCGCCAGGCGTCCAAGGCATCCTCGCCCCGGAGAATGGCCTGGTGAAGGCGGTCGATCCGGGGCGAGGGCTCCAGGCCCAGCTCCTCCACGAGGGTGCTGCGCAGCCGCCGGAAGGCGATCAGCGCGTCCGAGGAGCGGCCGTCCTGGTGGAAGGCGACCATCAGCAGCGCATGCAGGTTCTCGTAGAGCGGATAGCGGCCGCGCAGGGCGCACAGTTCGGCCAGCACCTCACGGTGGCGTCCCAGCCTCAGGTCGGCGTCGATACGCCGCTCCAGCGCGCCCAGCCTGCTCTCCTCCAGCCGGGTGGCCTCGATGGACAGGTGCTTGCCGTGCGGGAGGTCGGCGAGCGCGGGGCCGCGCCACAGTGCGAGCGCGGAGTCCAGCAGCCGCGACGACTTGGCCATGTCGCCCGCCTCGTAGGCGGCGTGCCCGGTGCGGGTCAGCCGCGCGAACTCCAGGGCGTCGACGTCGCAGTCGGCGATCTCCAGCTGGTAGCCGCCGTGCCGAGTGGCCAGGATCTCCTTGTCGCTGGGCGCGTACGGGTCGCGGGGCGTGGCGCCGTTACCGGTGCCCGGCAGCGGTCCCGGTTCGCCGAGCGCGGCGCGCAGCCTGCGGCGGAGCTGCAGGATGTACGTCTGGAGCGTGGTGGGGGCGCTGCGCGGCGGGCCAGAGCCCCACACCTCCTCCATGAGGTCGGACACCGGCACGATGTGCCGGCTCTGGAGAGCGAGCAGGGCCAGGATCTGCCGCGGCTTGGCCGCGCTCGGCGCGATCGAGACGCCCGCCGTCTCGGCGTGCAGAGTTCCCAGCACCCTGATACGCATTGGGGGCCTCCCCGTTGGCGGTTCTCGCTGAACTGATAGCAGGATTCGGAGAATCGCACTCCATCAGTGCGGCGGAACAGTGAGGAACTCACGATCTTGGTGCGGAGATGCGGCGGGACGGCCCATGAATTCTTCACATGGAGGGTCGTGAAGCGCCCACTGGCCCCCGTACCGGCACCCGCTCACACTTCATTCTGCGCAACGGACCCAGAGAATCGGGCCACTCCCCACACCAGCGTCGCCCCATGAGTCCACGGGGGGCCATGGGTTTCTCTCATCAGACGGGAGACGTCACGATGTCAGGTCACGCGCTCGCCAAGGTCACCGTCAACTCCGCACAGGACGCCGTTGACTCCATCGACCAGGACTGGCGCTTCGCCGAACTGACCGCCCAGTGCTGTCTCGATCCGGCGCTCGCGGTGCGCTACGCCGTCGAACCTCGCGAGGTACTGGCCGAATTCGGCATTAACGCCGACGAAGGGACACACCTTCCCGCACTGCCTGCCGGGCTCGGCGCGGAGGTGACGATCACGAGCCTCGATCCGCACGAGGCCGTCGGCCACACCACCGACTGCCAGACGTGGGTGCCCGTGCCCGTGGCAGAGCCCCGGGTTCCCGCTCCTCCCTTCTCGCCCGGCGAACCCGCCGTCTGACGCAGAGCGGCGAAAGGAACGGGGGAAAACAGAATGGAGATGGAAACCGCGCTGCCCCGGCTGGGGTTCCGTAAGAATCTGCGGCCGGCCGTCGTGCCCGGCGATGCCACGTATCTCATCTCCGAGCAGGGAGTCACGGCCGTCGAGGGCGCCGCGATGGCCACCCTGGCACCGCTGCTCGACGGCAGCCGGGACCTGGCCGAACTGGCCCGCGAGACCCGCGGAGTACTCTCGCCCGGCCAACTCGGCAGTCTGCTGGGCCAGTTGACGGAGGCCAACCTGGTCGCCAGCTTCGCCCCGGCGTCCGGCCCTGCCGCCGTCCAGTCCGATGCCACCTCGGCGTTCTGGGAGTCCGCCGGGCTCAACGGGGTGCGGGCCGACGCCGAACTGTCCGCGGGGCGCGTCAGGCTGCTCTCCGTCGACGGAGCTGAGGGCCACCGCGCCGCCCGGGACGCGTTCCGGGCGGCCGGGCTGGGGCTGGCCGAGTCGGACGAGTCCGCGGAGCACACCCTCACCGTGGTGCTGTGCGAGGACTACCTCTCACCGGTTCTGGCCGACATCGACACCGCGCAGCGGCGGGCCGGCCGGCCCTGGCTGCTGGCGAAGCCGTACGGCGTCCAGCCGTGGATCGGGCCGTTCTTCCAGCCGGAAGCGGGCGCCTGCTGGCACTGTCTCGCCCACCGCCTCAGACACCACAGGACCGCGCACAGCTATGTGGGCCGGGCACTCGGCCTCTCGGCGCCGGTGACGCCGCCGCGTGCGCACATCCCCGCGAGCCGGGCCTGCGCGCTCCACCTGCTGGCGCTCCAGGCCGCGACCTGGCTGGGGGGCTTCCGGGACGCGGGCCAGTCGGCGGTCTGGACCCTGGACAGCCTGCGCGGCGAGGGCCGGCACCATCCGGTCGAACGCCGACCGCAGTGCCCGGCCTGCGGTGATCCGACGCTGGTGGCGACGCGGGTACGGCAGCCCGTCACGCTCGTCTCCCGCCCCAAGGTGGCCACCGGCGGTGGCCACCGGTCGATGACGAGCCGCGAGATGCTGCAGCGGTACGAGCACCTCGTCGGCGAGGTCACCGGCGTGGTGCGGCTGCTGCAGCGCGACCCGCGCTGCCCCGCCGACCTCAACGCGTTCGTCTCCGGGAGCAACCCGGCGCTGCGGGGCAACGGGATACGCAACCTGCGCTCGGCGCTGCGCAGCCACAGCGCGGGCAAGGGTGTCACAGAGCTGGACGCGAAGGTCGGGGCCCTGTGCGAGGCACTGGAGCGGTACTCGGGCACCTTCCAGGGCGACGAGGCCCGCGTCCCGGCGCGGTACGTGGAGCTGGGCGAGGCAGCGGTACACCCCAACGCCTGCCAGCTCTACGACGAGCGGCAGTTCGCCCGCCGACGGGAGTGGAACGCGCTGCACTCGCCGTTCCAGTTCGTCTGCGACCCGTTCGACGAGAAGGCGGTCATCGACTGGACCCCGGTGTGGTCGCTGACCGAGCGGCGGCACCGGCTGCTGCCCACCGCCATGCTCTACTTCGCCACCCCGCAGCACACCGGAGCGCCGGTCTTCGCCCGTGCGGACTCCAACGGCAACGCGGCGGGCAGCAGCCTGGAGGACGCCATCCTGCAGGGCTTCCTGGAACTCGTGGAGCGGGACGCGGTGGCACTGTGGTGGTACAACCGCACCCGCCAGCCGCAGGTCGACCCGGAGTCCTTCGACGAGGAGTGGATCCCCCGGATGCGCGCCTCGTACGCCGCGATCGGCCGCGAGTTCTGGGTCCTGGACCTGACCTCGGACCTGGGTGTTCCGGTGATGTGCGCGCTCTCCCGGTACGCCGGCCGCACGGGCGGCGGGCGGGGCGGCCGCGAGGACATCGTCTTCGGCTTCGGCTGCCATCTGGACCCGGCGCTCGCGCTGCGCAGGGCGTTGACGGAGATGACGCAGATGCTGCCCGCGGCACTGGAAACCGAACTCAGCTTCGAGGACCCGGTCTTCCGCGACTGGTGCATCCGGCGTAGGGTCGCCGATCAGCCCTATCTGGCGCCGGACCCGGAGGCTGCCGTGCTGCGTGCCGCCGACTACGCCTGCACACCGCGCGCCGATCTGCGCGAGGACGTGGCGGACGCGGTCGCGCTGCTGCGCCGGCACGGAATGGAGCTGCTGGTTCTCGACCAGACGCGGCCCGATCTGGGCATCCCGGTCGTGAAGGTCATCGTGCCGGGGCTGCGGCACTTCTGGGCACGATTCGCACCCGGAAGGCTCTTCGATGTGCCGGTGGAACTCGGCCGCCTCGACCGGCCGGTCGACTACAACGGCCTTAACCCCATCCCGGTCTTCGTCTAGCCGATGGTGGCACCGGACCCCCTCGCCTATGCTGAGCACACCTTCGTCAGGGCGAGGGGGGATCGCCAGGTGAGGCCAGGGGGAGAGCAAACCTCTTTACATCAGCAACCGCATGGGGGGCAGCGACCGGCTGTTTACGGGGTGGATGCCGACACGGCTCCCCGCATCGTGCTGACCGTCTTCGTCGTGGCCCTCTCCGGGATCATGGGCGCCGCGTTGCTGCATCTGCTCACCATCGGCGCCTCCTTGAAGCAGGTGCTCGTCGGTGGCCCGGCGATCGCAGTGATGTTCTGCGCCCAAGTGGTCCGCTCCACGCCCCGCGGAATGCGGATGAGCCGCACGCGCCAGTACTGGGTGCTGGGGGTGCAGACTCTCTGTACGTTCCCACCGATGCTGCTGCTGGGGACCGCCTGGATCGGGCTGCCCGGGCTGCTGGCGGGATCGCTGCTGCTCACGTTGTCGAAGCCGTGGTCGTGGCTGGGGACAGCCGGGTGCGTGGCAAGCGTCGTACTCGTCACCTCGGCCTCCGGCTGGCCGCCACTGCGCGTGGCCTACAACGGGGTGTCCGCGCTCACGACCTGTGCCGTCGTCTACGGGCTCACCAAGCTGTCCGAGATCGTCATCCAACTGCGCGCTGCCCAGCAGGAGATCGCCCGGCTGGCCGTGGAGGAGGAGCGGCTGCGCTTCGCCCGTGATCTGCACGACCTGCTCGGCTACAGCCTCTCGGCGATCACGCTGCGCAGCGAGTTGGCGCACCGGCTGGTGGACGCCGACCCTCCGCGCGCCAAGGAGGAGGTGACCCACGTGCTGGAGATCTCCCGGCAGGCGCTGTCCGACGTACGGGCGGTGGCACGCAGCTATCGCAACATCTCGCTGCCTGTCGAGATCTCCTCGACCGTCTCGGTGTTCGAGGCGGCCGGGATCGAGGCGGAGGTCGACTCGACGCTGGAGAACATCTCGGAGACGGTCGGCACGGTGCTGGCCACTGTGCTGCGCGAGGGCGTCACCAACATCCTGCGGCACAGCAAGGTCCGGCACTGCCAGATCACCGTGCGCGGCGGCCCGGACCACGCTGTGCTGCGGCTGGTCAACGACGGGGTGCAGCCGCGCCCCGACCCGCTGGACCCGACCACCCCGCAGCCGGACTCCGACGGGGGCAGCGGTATCGGCAACCTGGCCACGCGGGTGGCGGCGATCGGCGGCACCCTGCGGGCTGATGTGCACGAGGACGGCTGCTTCCACCTGGAGGCCAGCATTCCGGCCGCGGTGCAGGATTCGTAGGTCTTCCGCAATTCGTAAATTTTCCTACAGCCAGCCCTGTTCGCGGGCGATCCGCAGGGCGTCCACCCGGTTGCGGGCCCCCAGCTTGATGACGATGGTCGTCAGATAGTTGCGTACGGTTCCCACCGAGAGGAACAGCTGCCCCGCGATATCGGCGGCCTCCGCGCCCTCGGCCGCCAGCCGCAGCACCTCGGTCTCGCGCGCCGTGAGCGGGTTCTCCCGCGCCGACCAGGCGTCCAGGGCGAGTTCGGGGTCTATGACGCGCTCCCCCACCTGGATGCGGCGGATGGCGTCCGCCAGTTTGCTGGGCGGGGCGTCCTTGAGGAGGAAGCCGGAGACGTGTGCCTCCAGCGCACGGCGCAGATTGCCGGGCTGGCCCAGGCTGGTGAGGATCAGGGTGCGGCAGGACGGCAGCTTCTCGTGCACCTCGGCGGCGGCGGTCAGCCCGTCCATGCCCGGCAGATCGATGTCGATGACGGCGACGTCGGGGCGGTGCGCGAAGACGGTCGGGAGGATGTCGCAGCCCGAGTCGACCTCGGCGACGATCTCGATGTCCGTCTCGATGTCGAGCAGCGCCACCAGGGCGCCACGGACCATATGCATGTCCTCGGCGAGCACCACTGAGATCATCGGAGCACCACTGAGATCATCGTCGAGTTCCCCCGCGGACTCGGCCGCCCTGACTGGCGGTTAGGGACGAGAGAATACCGCCTGATGCCGCGGGCAACACCGGCTCGACCACGAATCGAGGCCAAAGTTGAACAGTGCGTGCATGGCCCAGGATTCCGCCGCCCGTACCAATGTCCGCGCCGGCGCCCGTGCCGGCGCCCGTGCTGGCGCTGATGCCGAGTCCAGTGCCGGCGCTGATGCCGACTCCAGTACCGGCGCCCGTGCTGGCGCTCATGCCGACTCCCGTCCCGGCTCCCTCCGCTACCCGCCGCCGCGGCGGTCGGCGACCGAGGTGCCCGACGCCTATGCCGTACTGCGCGCCGAGGAGCCGGTCGCCGAGGTCACCCTGCCCAGCGGCGACACCGGTCACCTGGTCAGCCGCTACGACGACGTACGGGCCGTGCTCGCGGACCCGCGCTGCTCACGCGCCGCCACCGTGCTGCCCGGGGCACCGAAGCTGACGGCCGTCCCGTTCGACGCGGGCGGCCTGTTCACCATGGACCCGCCCGAGCACACCCGGCTGCGCGGCCTGGTCGCCCGGGCCTTCACCCCGCGCCGGGTGGAGCGCATGCGGCCCCGTATCGCCGAGCTGGCCGAGGAATTGGCCGATGCAATGATCGCTTCCGGCAGCCCCACCGACCTGAACGCGGCCTTCGCCTTTCCCTTCCCGGTGGCCGTCATCTGCGAACTGCTCGGCGTCCCCTACGCGGACCGGGAACGCTTCCGCACCTGGTCCGACGCGGTGCTGTCGCTGACGGCGCACACGCCCGAGGAGATGCTGCAGCACAAACAGGCGCTGCTGGGCTATTTGCGGGACTTGGCGGCCGACAAGCGGCGTGCGCCGGGCGAGGACCTGCTGAGTGCGCTGGTCGCGGTACGGGACGAAGAGGGCGGCGGCGCGAAGGGCGGGCTGAGCGAGCACGAACTGCTCACCCTCGCCATGACGTTGCTCATCGCGGGGCACGAGACCACGGTCGGTGTACTGGGCACCTCCGTCTTCACCTTGCTGCGGCACCCCGGCCGGCTGACCCTGGTGCCGGACGGGGAGGAAGAGCTGGCCGCCCTGGTCGAGGAGCTGTTGCGGATCAACCCGATCGGGGACGGTGGGCCGCTGCGGGTCACCACGGAGCCGGTCGAGATCGCGGGGCGGGTGCTGCCCCCCAACAGCGCGGTGATCGCCTCCATCTGTTCGGCGAACCGCGACGGTGCCCGCTTCCCGGACGCGGACCGCTTTGTTCCGGGCCGTGCCGCTGACGCCGCCCAGCCACCGCATCTGGCCTTCGGCCATGGCCCCCACTACTGCCTGGGCGCCCCCTTGGCCCGCGCGGAGCTCGCCATCGCCCTCCGCGTGCTGGCCACCCGCTTCCGCACCATGCGGCTGGCTGCCCCTGCTGAGAGCGTCACCATGCACACGGGGTTGCTGGTCAACCGGCTTGTGGAGCTGCCGGTGGTGTGGGGGTGAGTCGTGGTCGGCGTACTGGGTCCAGAGCGGAAGACGGGCTCGGCGTCGGGGTCGAAGGCTGATTCCGCACTGTAGGGGGCGGTCATTGGGGCGGGTCGGGGCAGCGCTCGCCGTCTCGTGGGCACGCCAGCGCACAACGCACCACCAACTGCCCGTGCGCGTAGTAGCCCGCGTACGCGTCGGCGTCCCGGTAGACACAGCCCCGCAGATAGGCCAGCTTCCCCTCGACATCGCGGGGCGGCGTGGCGCGTACCTCCGTCTCCAGCCATGCGTAGGTCTGGCCAGGGTCGGTGAAGGTGCCGACCCGCATGGACTGGGGCTTGCGGAACCAGTGGCCGATCGTGTTCGGGGGTACGGCTGCCTGGAGGTTCCGGGCCTCGCTGTCCTTGGGCCACTGTCCCCCGGTATAGGCATACGCGTGCCAGTGCACCGTCCGGCGTTCCTTCCTGGCGGGCGCGGCGCCCCACTCCGCGAACGGGGCGCCGCGCGTGTGGAGTTATTACCGGTCACCGCCGCCACAGCCTTGGCCGCTGCCGCAGTCCGGTTCACCGGCGGGGTCGGTAGGCTCGTCGTCCTCGGGATCGGCGGCGGCCTGGATCAGCGCATGCATGCTGCTCCTCCTTCTGCTGAATTTCTCGGGGACCCGCCTCCGGGGCCGTGGCCGTCACGCGTTGGAGTGGAAGCCGTGCGCGGCGGCCCGCCTGGGGGCGCGGTTATCGCTCCGGCCAGGGGTGGGAGTCATGAGGGGGCGCCTTGTCGCTTCTGCGCCTGGCGGATGATCTCGTCGATGACGGGCGGCAGGTTGGCGGGTCGCTTCCTGCAGCTCCGGCACGTCGGCACGTCGCGGTCCGGGCCGGTGTTGGATGGACAGCGGACGACTTCGACGTCGTGCCCGGTGCCGCAGCCTTCACAGCGGACGGTCAAGTCGCCACCGCCCTCGCTCGGACAGCGGGCCACCGTCGGCCGACGACTCCAAGGCTGTGAGGATGGCGTCCGAGAGCAGCAGCCCGGTCTCCAACTGGACCATCGGGTCCGCGGGCAGCCCGTCCGGCGCAACGCACAAGTCGGCCGGGGCTTCACGAGCAGACCGTTGCAACTCGACGGCGAACTGCCCGGCCACGGGCCCGGTTGGATGCGCCAGTTCCAGGTACGCGGCCCGGCGGGCGAGATGCGTGAGGACCAGAGCGCGCTGCCCCACGCTGGAGTTCTCCCAGAAGGTCTGTAGGAACTCCGACTCCATGGCCTCCTCGGGACCGCGCGTCCGCAGGTGCTCGGTCATGAACCGGCGGAGCGTCAGGTGGCGGGTGTCAGACACGACCGGCCTCCCGGGCCTCGGCCGCGGCGACTCGCTTCGCCAGCGCCGCGATCGCCTGTTTGGCACCGGGGGAAGTCGTCCACTGATGGGCCAGCGCTCGCGCGCACGGCAAGCAGGCGTACTCCCCACCTCCTGCTCCCGAGCCCTGCTCGTGGATGATGATGAGCGCGACGTCGTCGGCCATGCCTTGGTGCCACGCGCAGTATCCGGCCGTCATGTGGTCCTCTCCTTCTCTGCGGGTGGGCAGGAGCAGGTGCCCTGCACGGTGATCCAGTCGGGCTGATCACCGCTTGGTGTGGGCTCGGTGCCGATCACGACGGTCGGCAGCACGCCGCAGCGTCGGCACGCCACACGTTCGGCCAAGGCCGCATCGAGGACCGCGCGGACTGCCGGGTCACTGACTGGTGTCGTCGGTGCGGCGCTCATACGAATGCCGCCACGGGTAGGCGCATACGCCCGCTGAACGCAGCGCCGAGCGCGACAGGGTCGGTCAGTCGGCCCGTACCGTCCGGGCTCTCCAGCCAGCCGCGGCCATGCCCGTAGTCCCCGGGTGCTGGACACAGCAGGGTCTGGCCGCTGCCCCACACCGTGAGGCGGCGGAGGGCGTCCAAGTGGTCGGCTGCGTCCGGCGGAAGGAGCCACCAAGCCCGGCGGCTCTCCGGGTGGACGAGGACAGGGCCGAGCTTGCCCGCGCGGGAGAGGGCCGGTATGGCGTCCATGCTGTCCAGCAGGTCAGCCTCAACGACCGTCCACTCTTTGGGCAGAGGAACAGTGGCCAAGCCGTCTCGGGACCAGGCCGTGAAGACGGCCGTGGGACGGGGCGTGGACTCGGCCAGCCAGCATGCGCCGCGTGACCATGAGCCACCGCGAGCAGTAGCAGTACATGGGGTACTCGTCACCATGCGCAGCAACGTAGAAGCGCTGGTTCTCGCTTGTCCCGCTTGGTTCTCGTTGGTTCTCGTACTGGTTCGCGCGGTTCGCGCTGGTGCTCACGACAGGTCGAGAGATGCGCGGGCCCGTGCGATCAGCCGACGAGCATCCGCGCCATACACGGCCGCGCTCGTGAGGCAGTCCCACACCTTGACGTACAGCGCAACGTCTTCGGCCGTGTCGAGCCACATCTCGGCGTTCCACGTATCGGCGACGATCAGTCCCTCATCGATGATCCAGAAGCCGTGTTTAGGAGACAGCTTCAGGCGCGTGCCGAGGGGGATGACTCCAAGCCGCACGGTCTCCAGGCCAATCAGGCCGGAGAGCCTGTCCAGTTGGGCGGCCATGTCGGCGGGCCCACAGCGTGCAACGTAGAGCGCCGCTTCCCAGATGACAGCCTCGACGCTGTGCCCGGGCTCGTACAGCACGTCTTGGCGTCGCATGCGTGCCCGCACCCCGGCGTCGATATCGCGTGGTGTGCCGTGCCGTTCGGACACGTCCGTCAGGACGCAGCGGGCGTACTCGGGGGTCTGGAAGATACCCGGGATGATGGCGGGTTCGAACAGGCGGATGCGTTCCGCCTGCCGCTCCTGGACAACGTTGAGTTCCTGCACCGCGCGGTGCCCCGCGGCGAGCTGCCGACGCCACGAACGGTAGGTGGTCTCCAGCCCTCGCAGGCGGGACTTCAATTCCGCGAGCGTCTCGGGACGCCCGGTCTCCCGTGTCCACGTTTCCAAGTCCATGTTCGTCGCAGTCTGACGGCCGTTCTCCAGCTTGGAGACCTTCGAGTGCGTCCAGCCGCAGCGTTCCGCCAGTTGCCTTGTGGTCAGCTCGGCCTCGGTGCGCATCTCGCGGAGGCGCGCACCGAGGGACTGTCGAGCCTGCTGGAAGTCGGTACTCACGCGCTGTCGGGCAGCTGAGCCCGGAACTCCTCGCGCCGTACAGCGAAGTGCCAGGCAGCATCTCGGGCCTGGCAGTACCGCAACACCTGCGCCGGGTCCTCGACCAGCTCTGCGCCGAGGTACCCGTCCTTCTCATCGAAGTGCATGCGCAGCGCGAGGCGTGAGTCGAACAGCCAGAAGTCCTCTGCTGGTAGGCCGACTCTTTCGGCGTCGGCGCGCCACATGTTCCGGATGTCCTCCCCGGCCGCGTTGTTGCTCGCCGCGCCCGCGAAGAGGAACAGCTGTTCCTCTGTGGGCGGGTCGTCAATGATGCGGACTCGCTCGAACCTCTTGCCTTGTGCCGTCTGCCGCTGCACGTTCGCGCACCATGGGCGGGCTGTGTCCAGGGGCAGGCGGCCGGCGAGGAAGAGCTGGTACCGCTCGCCCTCCCGGTCGGACGCGTAGCCGCGGCGGGTCTCCAGCCGCCATGCGACGTGCTCGAACTTCTCGAAGTAGTCGCCGAACGTCGAGTCGTCGATGAAGTCCGGCACGTGCTCTACTCCTTGGGCGCGTAACGGGTCAGCAGTTCTCGTGGGACCACAACGGCGGACTCCCCGTCAAGGACATGACTGAGCTGAGCCAGTTCCTCGGGATCGGTGACCGTGTAGCCCTGGATCACGATGTCACCTGTGCCGGTGTCCTCATAGACCGTCGGGCATTTTCCGTCGTCCGAGGTGGTGCCGATCATGCGCAGCTGTCGGGCCATGGTGCTCTCCGATCGTTGTCGAGTTACCGGACCGCTTCGCACAGTAGCGGCGCTTCAGCATGCTGCGTCAGGGATCGGGCAAAGTGACTCGGGGACGGCGTCCGCCGCAGCGTCGAGAGCATCCTGGCGCAGCGCAAGCTAAAGGCGCGAGCCGTCACGCGCTCGCGGGCCGTAGCCGAAGGCGCGGTCGACGGCGATGTGGGCGAGCCAGCCGCACGCGGCGACGGTCAGTCTCCGGCTGCCCAGCGTGCGGGCGGCGCCGAAGAGGGCGAGGGGGACGCCGGGCGAGTGCAGGACGTTGTAGGGGCGGACCGCATAGGGCGGGAGGGGGTCGAAGGTGGGGGCCGAGGCGGCGCCGTAGAGGAGGGCGATGTCGGGCAGGACCGCGCAGGTCCAGAGGACTCGATTGCGGGGGCCTCCCAGCCGGGCGCCCGCGTAGAGGGCCGTCACGCCGACCGCGCCGCTGAGGGCTCGCCCCCAAGGGGTGTGCCAGGTCCAGCCGTTCATGTCCGCACTCTCCCCCGGCGCGGCCCGAGCAGTCCGGCGGCAGCGTCAAGTGCTGTGCGGCGTACCGGGTGGACGCCCAGGCCGCGCAGGGCCGAGCCGAGCAGCAGGGGGCGGATCCGCCCGAGGTTGGCGGGGGCGCCGTGTTCGTCGTCGACCAGGAGGAACCGTCGCCGCGCTGCCGGGTCCCGGGCCAGCGCTGCCGCGTCGCTGAGCGGAACGATGTCGTCCCGCAGCGCGGCGACGTAGGTGACGGGCAGATCTGTCAGCCGGGCCAGCTCGTCCGCCGTCAGTGCCCATTCGCCCAACTCGGCGGGCGGACGGCCGGTGAGCCGCGTCAGCGTGTGCACCGTTGTCGCGGGGAGCCCGGGGTGCCAGTCGCGGTCGCGGAAGAAGTGCCGCACGGGGGCGCCCACCGTGGAGACGCCCACCAGGCGGCGGTCCGTGAGTGCGGCCCGCAGCGCGAGGTGGCCGCCGAAGCTGAGGGCCACGGCGTGGGTGCGGCGGACATCGGCGCGGTCCGCGAGCCGGTCGAGGAGGGCGCTCACCATGGCGGGCGCGGCGGCGTCGTAGGGCAGGGTGTTCTCGCCCACGCCGGGCAGCTCCGTGACGGCGATGGCGCATCCCAGCGCGGCGGCGCGGGCGAGCAGCGGCGCCCACTGTTCCTTGACGGAGACGATGCCGCCGCACACCAGGATCAGCGGGCGGGGCGCGTGCCGGGACAGACCGGCCGTCCACGCCGCGAACCGGCCTGCTGCGGGGGGGAGTTCGAGCTCCGTGCGGCCGATGCCGGGGTAGGTGGACCGCCAGCTGTCGAAGGACCGCACGCACAGCCGCTGCGCCCGCTCCCGCGCGGGTCCGTCCACGTAGGGGAAGCGGGCCAGCGCGTAGTGGCGGGCGGCCTCCAGGTGGCGGCCACGGGCGGCGAGCGCGTCCCCGGCACGGCTCCAGACCACGGGCCAGGAGTCGGCCTCGTCGCCGTGTGCCGTACGGATACGGGAGAGCAGGGCGTGGCAGCGGGCGGCGGGGATGCCTTGTGCGCGGGCGTGCAGGGGCGCGAGCGCGCGGAGTTCGGACAGCATCGGCGCTTCGGTGAGGCTCATGCGGGTGTCGCCTCCTCCGCGCGGGCCGACTCTCTCAGCAGGGCATGGCCCGGGAAGTAGGCGGGGGCCAGCACCCGGCGCCGCAGTGCCGGGCTCGCGTCCAGGGCGCGGTAGAGGGTGCGACGAAGCGCGGTCGCGGCGGGGGAGGTGAGGGTGAACATCCGCTCCTGCCGCAGCTGGAGGGCGCGCGAGCGGCGTACGTCCGGCTCCCGTCGGTGCTGGAAGAGGTGCAGGGCCGTGCCGAGTGCCCGGCCGCGGGCCTGCCGGTCGCGGCTGAGTGCCTCGGCGACCAGCGGGGCCAGTTCCACGGCGTCGGCCAGCGCGTGGTTGACGCCCTGGCCGAGGACGGGCGAGAGGGTGTGCGCCGCGTCGCCGATCAGTACGACGCCGGGCGCCGACCAGCGCGGCACGTCGGTGGTGAAGATGTCCAGCAGCACGGTGTCCGACCAGCTGCGCACACCCGCGCGGACCGACTGGTCGGTCTGCGGTGCCAGTTGGGCGAGCCGGGCACGCAGCTGGTCGAGGCCGCCCGCGCGCAGTGCCCGCAGTCCGCCCTTGGGGATGTTGAGGCCGACCCGGACCGTGCCGTCCGTGCTGGGCAGGAACAGGCCGTGGCTGCTGCCGACGATCCGGACCCGGTAGGCGCGCCGGTCCCAGCCGACGGGAAAGGGCAGCTTCAGCCAGACCACGTCCCGCTCCAGCGGCATCTGCCGCGCCCGCTCGGCAAGCCCGCTCAGGCGGCGTACGGCGCTGTAGCGGCCGTCCGCACCGACAGTCAGTGCCGCGTGGACCCGCACCGTTCCGGCCGGAGTGCTCGCCCGTACGCCTGTCACCGCGGGGCCCTCCACCAGCAGGCCGACCGCGGTGGCGGGCTCCAGCACGGTGCAGGCGCCCGGTTGCGGGCCGGTCAGCTCCGCGAGGGCTGCCAGCAGGGTGGGCTGGGCGAGCTCCACCGGGTGCCGGTAGCGGTAGGGGAAGTCGGCGAACCGTACGTCGAGCACGCGGTGGCCCGCGTCCTCGATCTCCAGCCGGTCCACCCGGTGCGCCGCCTCACGGACCCGCTCCCAGGCGCCGAGTGCGGCCAGCAGCCGTACGCCGTCCGGCGAGACGGACTCGCCCCGGAAGGCGGGGCCCGTGCCGCGGGCCGGGTCGCGCTTCTCCAGCAGGACGACGTCGCAGCCCAGCCGGGTCAGCGCCAGCGCGAGGGCCCGGCCGCCGGGTCCGCCGCCGACCACGCACACGTCCGCGCTCAGTGTCGCGGTCCCGCTGTGTTTCTCCCCGGGCGACCCCGGCGATCCGGGCGACCTGGGTGTCTCACTCCGCACGGTTCCCCTCCCCCGTTCCGTCCGTCCCGTCCACCAGTGCCGCGATGAGCCCCGCGTCCAGCATGGTGGCCGCAGCCGTGTCGCTCGTATCGCCGAAGCCCGCGTCGAAGAGGGCGACGCTGACGGTGTAGGCCCGGTCGATCAGACAGGTGTGAAACGCCCACTCCTCGCCGGTGCCCGGCGCACCGTCGGGCCGCAGCACCTGTACGTTGCGGTCCTGCGGGCTGAAGCCGAACTCGGTGAAGCGGAACCGCATGCCCTGCCCGATGGCCTTGCTGTACGCCTCCTTCAGCGTCCACAGCCGTACCAGTGCGGCGTTGCGCCGCTCCTCGGCGATCTGCGCCAGGGTGCGGCGCTCGTACGGCGTACAGACCTGGTTCTCGGTGCCCAGGCCCAGCATCGGCCGGTCCTTGGCCTCCGCGTCCACGCCGATCCAGCCGCGCCGGGTGAGGCCGACGAGCAGCAGGTCCTCGGTGTGGCTGAGGCTGATGTCGATCTGGTCGAGGCCGCGCAGATAAGGGCGTCCGCCGGGCTTGTAGGCCAGTTCGACGGCCTCCGGTGCCGCCTCGATGACCGCGCACGCCACATGTTTGAGCAGCAGCCGGGACGCCACGAAACGGGCCCGGACCTGCGGGTGGGTCATCTTCCGGAAGCGTGCGTGGTCCCGGCCCAGCAGCGGCCGCAGCCCCGGGGCGTCCAGATCGTCGGGCAGCCACTGCGCCAACCGCGCGTGCACGACGACGCTTCCGTGGCGCTCGACCGCCTCACGGACCCGCTCCCAGGGTCCCTCCGGTCCGCTCACCCGCACCGGCCGGGCGAGGGTCTCTGCCGTTCGCTCGTCCGTCGCGGGGCCCAAGGTGATCGCCATGCCAGCCCTCCAGGCGTGTGCCCACGCCGTCGAGTACGTCCGCCGCGCGGTGACCCGGCGAGTCCACCGCGGGCGTGCCCGGCAGTGCCTGCCGGGCGGCCGGGGCGCGCGCGGTCATGTGCTCACCGCCACGGCCCAGATGTCGCGCAGGCTGCGTGCCTGGAGTACGGCGTCCACCGGTACCGGCCGGCCCAGTTCCTGCTCCAGCAGCGCGACCAGCCGCAACAGGTGTACGGAGTCCCACTCGGCCAGCTCGGTCAGCTCCGCCCCGGCATCGGTGGCTGCGAGCGCCGTTCCGAGGTGCGTATTGGCGAGTTCGATCAGTTCTTCGACGGTGCGCATGCCGTCACCACCTCCCCCCTCCTACCGGATGTGCCCAGCGTCCGGCTGGGGCTCTCCGCTCCTCGTCGGGGAGGACCGGAGTGTCGAACCAGCCGTCCGCGAGCAGACGTTCGACGTGCAGCGCAGGCTCGCCGCCCAGCGGGACCACGACGGCACGGGGCACTTCAGCGCGGACGCTCTCCCGCTCGAAAGGCGTGTCGTCGGCGAAGACGACGGCCTCCGGGGCGAGGCCCAGCCGCGCCGCTACGGTGCGCACGCCCTCGGCCTTGGAGCCCCAGTCCGCGAGGACGGTGGCGAAATCGTCGGCTTCCAACGGCGATTCGGGGTGTGTGGCGAGGGCGCGGGCGACGGCCTCGGGGTCGTTCCTGCTGCACACGGCGAGCAGGACGCCCTGGGAGGCGAGCTGTTTGATGGTGCGCTGGAAGGCGGCGAAGGCCGCGCCGCGCAGAGTGCGGGTGCGGTCCAGATCGAGCACCAGGCACTTCTTGGCGGCGCCGCGCAGCCCGCGGATCAGGTGCGCGGCCTCCCGCGCGTAACCGGCCAGCAGCTCGGTGGTGCAGTGCGCGTCGGCGTAGGCGCCCGTGCGCGGCTCGTCAGCGCGGACGCCCGCGCTGGTGACCGGCTCCAGGTCGAGCACGGCGACCCCGGCGGACGGGTCGGCCATGTACAGCAGGTCGGCGTTGAACTGCCGCCACAGCCCGCCCAGTTCGGCGCGCTGGGTGAGCGAGGTGAGCTGGTGGGTGAAGCGGTGCAGCAGCGGCACAGTGTTCAGCACGAGCGTCGCCCCGGCAGGCGCGTGGGCGGCGTGCGCCTCGGCGAGTTCGCCGAGCACCTTGCGCTGCCGCTCGGCCGCGACGCTCACCTCGATCGGCTGCCATGGCGTCGGGACCTTGTCCCAGACGGTGAGCGGGTCGAGCACACACAGGGTGACATCGGGGGCGTGGGCGTAGAGCGGGGAGCGCGGATCGGCGAGGCCCGCGAACCGCTCGCCGCTGCCGCACACCCGGGTGCGGGCCAGGATGCCGTGCCGCGCCAGCTGTCCGGTCAGTGCGGGCACCAGCTCGCCAACGGTGCCCCGTCCGGTGACGGCGACGCGCACGGTGGGGGTGTCCGGGTGGTGGGCGTACCCGGTCGGCACGCAGTCCCTCTCACGCATCGGGTGCCTCCTGGGGTACTGCCGGCGGTGCCCCTTCCGGCGCCTCCACGGTGAAGCCCGCACGGATCCATTTGCTGGACTCGACAGCCAGCACCAAGGCGCGCTGCGCCCGGGTGAGACGGGGCAGCAGGCGGTCGAGCTGCAGGAAGACCAGCGCGTTGCCGTTGTTGCCGGTCTCCGCGACACAGGAGACCGGCTCCCACTCGAATCCACGGCCCAGCTCGCTCGTGATCTGCTCGGTCATCCGGCCACTGAGCTGTGGCGGGAGGAGGTAGTCGACAGACTCGCGGCGCCAGCCCGAGACGGTGAGCAGCGTGTCGCGCAGCTCCCGGGCCAGCTCCGGCACCCGGTGCTCCACCGCCTTGTAGTCCTCCGTCACCGCCGGGCGCCGCACACCGCCGGCCCGCAGATCGGCCGCGCCGAACCACTCGACGCGCTGGCCCGGCGGCAGTCCCGGCCCGGCCAGCCGGTGTTCGAGATGGGTGAGCACGGCTCGGGTGCCGGGGCGCGGCGTGCCGCTGACGACGGCGGCGCCCGCACCGTCGCCGAACAGTACGTAGTTGACCAGCGCGCCCGGCGGCAGGTCGCGGAAGTCCTGGCCCAGGTCCAGGTGTTTGCTGCACACGTCGCCGCCGACGACCAGGCCCAGCCCGGACGGGCTGACCGACAGCAGGGCGCGGGCCACGGCGAACGCCTGAACGGCGCCGCTGCAGCCGGACTGGAGCTGGTAGGCGGCGGCGCCCCCGATGCCGAGCCGGTCGGCCAGCAGTGCGGCGGTGGTGGGCATCAGCGCGTCCGGGGTGGCCGTCGCCAGCACGATGAAGCCGATCTCGGACGGTTCGGTGCCCGCGTCGGCCAGCGCACGGTCCGCCGCGTCGGTGCACAGGTCCTCCAGGGACCAGCGGACCCGGCCGCTGTCCAGGTCCACGGTGAAGTGCCGGGTCCTGGTGCCGATGAAGGTCTCCACCCACGCGGAGGGGATACCGAGACGCCGGGAGAGCCGGTCGTTGCCGACCGGCTCTCCCGGCAGCGCGGTCCCGGTGCCCAGCAGATGCACGGAGGGGGTGTCCGCCGCGCGGGCGCGGGCCATCACACGGCCGCCGGTGCCAGCAGGCCGCGTACATAGGCGGCGAGGGAGCCGATGCTCACCAGGCTGGAGAGCATCTCGGGCAGCGACAGCTCGCCCAGCTCGGGAAAGCGGACTTCCAGCCGGTACTTGAGCTCCATCAGCATCACGGAGTCGAAGCCCAGGTCGTCGTAGAAGCGCAAGTCCTCGTCCAGCTCGCTGGGTGCCCCGCCGATGATCTCGGCCACCACAGTGCGGATTTCAGCCTGGATGTGGGCGGTGTTGTCCGGTGGGGCCGCCGCCGGATCGCCGAGCTGCGGGAGGGTGTGGTGCGGGCCGGAGCCGTTGCCGTTCCCGCTGCTCCGATGTCCGTTTCCGTTGCTGCCGTTGCTGTGCGCGGCGCCGTTCCCGTTGCTGGGCGCGGCCGGTGTCTCGTACGGCATCGTCGGCGGCTGCCGCCAGGAGCGCCAGTGGGTGGCGAAGACGTGGGGCTCCATCCGTACGGTGCGCCGGTCGGCTTCGGCGTACAGCCGCTCCCACTCGGGGTCGAGCCCGTCCTGGTACAGGCGGGCCACCACCTCGGCGAGCTGCCGGGGGCCGGAGTCGGCGTTCCGGCAGGGGGCCAGCGCGGGGATGCCGCGCGCTGCCGTGATGCGGCGCAGCAGCCCGGTCAGCACCGGCTTGGGGCCGATCTCCACGATGTGGGTGGGCGGTTCGGCACACAGCGAGCCGACGGCCTCCTCGAACCGCACGGTCGCCGGGATCTGCTCCGTCCAGTACGCGGCGTCCAGCGCGGCCCCCTCGGGCAGCTGCGCGCCGAGCACCGTCGAGTGGAACGGAATCCGCGGCGGCGCCCCGGGCACGCCGTCCGCCGCTTCGGCGAAGGCGTCCAGCATCGGCTCCATCAGCGGCGAGTGGAAGGCGTGCGAGACCGTCAGCGGGGTGCAGCCGAAGCCGCCCCGCTCCAGCCGTTCCCGGATCCGGGCCAGCCCCGCCAGGTCGCCGGAGAGCACGGTGGCGCCGGGTGCGTTGACGGCGGCGACCGCGCACAGCGGCTCGTCCACGGCCAGTGCCCGCGCCTCCCGGGCGCGGGCCCGGGTGGCGAGCATGCCGCCGCCCTCGGGCAACGCCTCCATCAGCGCGCCCCGCCGCGCCACCAGCCGGGCGGCGTCGGCCAGTTCCAGCCCGCCGGCGATCACCGCGGCGGCGAACTCGCCGATGCTGTGCCCGATCACCGCGCACGGCCGCAGCCCCAGCTCCGTCAGGGTCCTGGCCAGCGCGTACTCGACGGCGAACAGCGCGGGCTGGGTCAGCCCTGTACGGTGCACGCGCTCGCTGCCCGCGAGGATCAGCTCGTGCACCGGCTCGCCGGTCCAGGGGCGCAGCGCGGCCGACGCGTCCTGGAGGAAGCCGCGGTAGAGCGGCGAGCCCGCGTACAGCGCGGCCGTCATCCCGGGGTACTGCGCGCCCTGACCGGTGAACGCGAAGGCCACCATGGGCTCTTCGGCTGCTGCGACCGGCTCGGGCATCGACCCGGCCGCGGTCCGCAGCTCTTCGGCCAGCTCCTCCGGGGTGCCGGCCACCGTGGCGAACCGGCACGGCTGCGCTGACCGCACCCGGTTGCTCGTACGGCACAGTGCCGCCAGATCCCGGGAGGGGGTGGCCTCGGCTGCCGCTGCCTGGACGCGGAGGTTGGCGCGCAGCGCTTCGGGGGTGTCGGCGGAGAGGGTGAAGATGCCGGGTGCCGACGCATGCGGCTCGTTGCCGGGCGGCGGGTGCGGCGCGGGGCCCAGTACGAGGTGGGCGTTGGTGCCGCCCATGCCGAAGCTGGAGACGCCGACACGGCAGCCGGGCCCTTCGGCAGCCAGCTCCAGCGGTTCGGTCACCAGCTCCATCTGCCGTCTGCTGAGGGCGAGTTGGCCGTTCTCGGTGCCCTCCCAGGGCCCGGGCGGCACGGTGCCGTGGTGCATCGCCAGTACGGCTTTGAGCAGGCCCGCCATACCCGCGGCGCCCTCCGCGTGGCCGATGGCGGCCTTGACGGAGCCGAGCGCGAGCGGCACCGCACGCGGGCCCTGCCGGGCGCCCAGCGCGTCGTCGAGAGCGAGGACTTCGATGAGATCGCCGAGCGCGGTGCCGGTGCCGTGCGCCTCGACGTAGCGGATCTGGCCGGGCTCGGCGCCCGCGCGTACGCACGCGGCGGTGACGACCTCCCGCTGGGCAGCGCGGTGCGGCGCCATGATGCCGTTGCTGCGCCCGTCCTGGTTGACGGCGCTGCCGTGGATGACGGCGTACACCGGGTCGCCGTGCCGTACCGCCTCGTCCAGCCTGCGCAGCGCCACCACGCCCACGCCCTCGCCGCGGCCGATCCCGTCGGCCTCGGCGGCGAACGGCTTGCAGCGCCCGTCGGCGGCGGCGAGCCCGGCCTGCTGGTAGATCTGGTCCAGCGCGGTGCCGATGACGACGTTGACGCCGCAGGCCAGCGCCAGGTCGCACTCGTCGGTCAGCAGCGCGTTGCAGGCCAGATGCACGGCCACCAGCGACGAGGAACAGGCGGTGTCCACGGTGAGGCTGGGACCGCGCAGATCGAGCTGGTAGGCGAGCCGGTTGGCGAGCATCGAGCGCCCGCTGCCAGTGCCGGTGCGGGGTGTGATGCCCGCGGGGTCGGCCAGCGCCAGCCGCGCCCAGTCGTCGGCCATCGCGCCGACATAGGTTCCGGTGCGGCTGCCGGCCAGCTCGGGCGGCGGCACCCCGCAGTCCTCGACGGCCCGCCATGCGCACTGCAACAGCAGCCGCTGCTGCGGGTCCATGGCGCTCGCCTCGGCGGTGGAGATGCCGAGGAATCCGGGGTCGAAGGCGTCGGCGGCGGCGAGGAACGCACCCTTGGCCCCGGCACGGAACCGGGAGGGCGGCGGGCTGCCGACGGCGTGCGCGGTGCCGTTCAGCAGTCGCCAGTACGCGGCCGGGTCCGGAGCCCCGGGAAACGCGCAGTCCAGCCCGACGACGGCGATGGCACGCGAACTCATCTGTGCCGCCGGGCCGGCTGCCCAGTCGTGGCGCGGCATCGTCACACCTCCGCGGATCCGTCGGCGCGTGCGTTGCCGCCGCTACGCGCGTACTCGTCGGCGAGGCAGCGGGCCAGTGCCTCGACGGTGGGGTGGTCCCAGGCGACGGTCGGCTCCAGGTAGAGCGCGAACTCGTCCTCGATGTCGCCGTAGAGGCTCAGCGCGGCGACGGAGTCCAGCCCGTACTCCGCGAACGGCGTGCGCGGGTCGATGTCCTCCGCCGACCGGTTCAGGAACTCCGCCAGCCGGGCGGTCAGCCAGCGCGCGAACTCGCGCTCTCCCAACGCCGGTTGCGCCCCTGGCGGGTCGGGAACGTGGGCTCCGATCGGTTGCGGCACCATGGCATGCTCCTCGTCCTGCTCCTCGTCCTGCTCCTCAGCCGGCGAGCGGAGTGTCGTACAGGTCGTAGCTGCGGGCCTCGTGGTACCGCGACAGCACCTCGTCCAGCAGGTGTTCCTCCCAGCCTGTGGGCAGCTTGGGCAGCGGGCGGCCGAGCCGCTTGGCGATCCGGGTGAGGGCGATGGTCAGCCACACCGGAGAGGCGAGGAAGTCCGTGGAGGCGGCGTGCCCCTCGTGCTCATCCGCGGACCGGTGCTGGTTGCGCCACACCCCCAGGCAGGCCGCCGCCGCCAGCAGCAGTGCGTAGCGGTCGGCGCCCGCGTAGGCGCGGGGGCTGGCCAGTACGGTGCGGTCCTTGGCGGGCATGGCGGCGCACTCCTCCTGGAGGCCGCGCAGCTCCGCCTCCAGCTCGCCGGCCAGCGCGACCAGCGCCTCGCCGTATTCGCCGGTGCGGGCGCGGAGTCCCGCGCCGGTGCGGGCACCGGCCTCCGTGCCGCCCTCGCCCGCCAGTTCCTCGGCGGCTCCCGCCAGCGAGCAGGCCAGCCCGTCCGCCGTCGCCACCAGCTCCAGCCGTGCGGGGTCCAGGGGCGGCAGCGGGTCGCGGATCCGGAAGAGCCCGTCCGGTGCCGGCGGGCCGGTGAACCACGCGGTGCGGGCCAGCCGGGGCAGCTGCGGGATGATCGTCGCCTGGCAGGCCGCGGTGCCCGCGTGCCCCAGGCTGATCATCGGCAGGTCCCTCACGTGCTTCTGGAAGGCGCCGTACTCGCCGCCGCGCACATAGAAGTTGGCCCCCAGCACGACGGACAGGTCGTAGGTGGTCTCCGTCAGCAGCTTGGGCAGCAGATACTTCACGGCCGCCGCGTACACGCTCGTCTCGGCGGGCAGCAGGTGGACGGCGCGGGTGGCGGCCAGCGCCAGGCAGTCGCAGATCAGCAGATCGGTGAAGGCGCCGACGAGGGTGGCACGGGCGTGTGGGATCTCCAGCACCGAGCGGTGGTACAGCTGCCGGTTCAGCGCGAAGCTCACGGCGGTCCGCAGCGCGGTGTCGCCCCCGCCCAGGATCATCGACGGTACGACGCTGCGGGTGATCTGGAAGGAGCGCAGCGCCAGTTCGACACCGTCACCCAGCTCGCCGACGAGCGCGTCGCCCGCCACCGGGCAGCCGGTGAACTCGATACCGGCGTTCTGGCAGCCGCGTACCCCCACGGTGGCGTAGCGCGCAAGATAGCGCAGATGCCCGTCCGGCAGCCGGTCCTTCTCCACCAGCAGCACGGAGTGGCTGCGGCTGCCCGCGGCGTCGTCGGTACGGCTGAAGAGGACCAGCGCCTCGGCACGGACGACGTTGTTGATGACCTGCTTGACGCCGTCGAGCAGAAACCCGCCGTCGGCGGTGGGGGTCGCACGGAACTCGTTTCGTACGAAGTCGTTGCCGTGCGCCAGCTCGTGGTACGCGATGGCCAGCCGTCCGCCGCCCAGCAGCAGTTCGGCCACCCGCCGCCGCTGCTCCTCGGTGCCGGCCGCCCATACGGCGATCGCGGCGAGGAAGGAGGTGGCGCCGTACCCGAGCCCCAGGCTGGCGTCCCTGCGGAAGACGGCCCGCAGCACCCGGCCCATGGTGTCCACCCGCTCCAGCCTGCCGCCCCACTCCCGCGGGACGAACTCGGCGTTCAGCTGGAAGTCGGTCAGTACGTCCTCCGCCTCGGCGAGCAGCTCGCCCCGCTCGTCGGCGGCCAGCAGCGCCGTGAGGCCCAGCGGGTTGTCCGGGTCGGACGGATCGCCGAAGCGGCGCTCCAGGTCGGCGATCCGATGCTGGACACGGAGCTCTTCTTCGGCCCCGGTGCCCTCTGTACCCTCGGTCGGCGTCAGCATGGTGGTCCCTCTGCTATGCGGCACGGGAGCAGGGAGAACAGCTCCCCCGCCGCGTACTGTGCTGCCATCCGTTCCAGCAGCCGCTCATACAGCGGCTCCCGCGCCTCCTCCTCCACCCCCCAGGGCCGCGGCAACGGCCCGGTGCTGCCGGGTACAGCCTCCTCCAGGGCGCTCGAGAGCCGGTCCAGCACCGCCTGGAGCCACAGCGGCGACGGCTGGCTGTTGTGCCGCCACAGCCCCAGCGCGCAGGCCGCGGCGAAGCAGGCGCTGTAGCCGCGCGCCAGCTCGAAGCTTTCGGCGGGCGCCCCGCCCGGCACCAGCCGGGCAGCGCCCATCCGGGCATGCAACTCGCCGCAGGCTGCCGTCAGGGTGTGTGCCGACCGCGCCGCGGCCGCCAGCCGCACATCACCGGCCGCAGCACGTTCGAGAGCCGCCGTGTTCACGGGCAGCGAGGCCATCAGCCTGCTGCCGCGCCGGGCCAGCAGGCTCAGCCGGTCAGGCCGCAGATCCGGCAGCGCGCGTACGAGGGAGAAGGTGTCGGTCTCCCAGTCCGACTGCCGGTCCGAATGCCGGTCCGAATGCGGGTCCGGTGCGGTGAACTCGCGGTCCAGCGTGCGGAACTGGGCGGTGAGCGCGTACAGGTTCACCATCGTGTTGCCGTCGAAGATGCCGACGATGCGGTGGTCGCGCTCCAGCTTCTGGAAGCGCCCGTGCGCGTGGTAGTCGCTGAGGAACGCGCGCGCCCCCAGCACCCCGCGCAGCCGCAGCAGCATCCGGTCCACCAGGGTGGGCACCAGATATTTGGCGACGGCCGAGGTGACACTCAGCTCGCCCGGGAGCGTGTGGATGCTGCGCGCCGCGACCGCGCTGACCGCCTCGGCGGCCAGCAGGTCGCCGTAACACTCCGCCAGCGTCCGCCGCACCAGCGGCAGATCCAGCATCCGCCGCCCGTACAGCTCCCGCTCGGCGGCGAACCCGTGGGCGAGCCGCAGCCCGTGGTCGGCGGCACCCAGCGAGAGCGCCGTACACAGCGAGCGGGTGATCTGGAGCGCCTTCAGCACGGTTTCCGGGCCCTCACCCTCCCGCCCCACCAGGCACTCGCGGCCCACCGGTGCCCCGTCGAAGGCGAGGCCGCTGATGTCGGCGCCCCGGATGCCGAGTGTGGGCACCTTGGGCAGGGTGCGGAAGGTGCCGGCCGGCAGCTCCGCCTTGTCGACGAGCAGCAGGCTGAAGCCGCGCGGCCCGCCCTCCGGCGCCGTACGGGCCAGCAGACAGACGAGCCGGCCGCGGGTGGCGTTGTTGATGAGCCACTTCTCGCCGGTGATGCGGTAGCCGTCGGGCGTCGGCTCGGCGACGACCTCGCCGGCCATCAGATCGCTGCCGTGGGCGCGTTCGGTCAGCCCCAGCGAGACGGGCTCCCCCGCGCGCACCAGATCGGCCAGCCGCGCCGCGCCCGCGCCCTCCTCGGCGACCCAGATGCACACGGCACCCAGAAAGGTCTTGCCGTGCCCCACCGCCGTCGTCAGATCCCGCCGGGCGAGGGTGCGGATCAGCTCCAGCAACTGCGGCAGACAGGTGAGGGTGCCGCCGTACTGCGCCGGCACGTAGTAGTGCTGGACGCCCAGTTCGTCGAGCGCGGCGCAAGCGTCTGAGGGGAACTCCTCGGCGGCGTCCTCGCGGGCCGCGGTGGCGTAACCGAACGGGCCGGTGCTGTGGGGGTCACCGAGCCAGGCGTCCAGCCGTTCGGCCAGCGGCCACCGCGCGACGGACGCCGAAGCCGGTTCCCGCGCCACGGGCGCCGAAGCCGGTTCCCGGGTGACCGGCGCGGAGGCCGGCTCCCGGGTTGGGGCCGGCTCGGGCCCCTGCCGCGTACGCCGCCCGCGCAGCACCGTCATCGTCGCTCCCCCGCGCCGCGGCGGCTGCCTGCGCGGGCGTCGGCCCCGGCGTCGACCAGCTTGCGCACCTCGGGCGCTATCACCTCGTGCAGCGGCTGGATCTGCCCCTCCAGGAACATCTGCCGCATGGCGCGGCGCTGCAGCTTGCCGCTGGTGGTCCTGCGCACGGTGCCGGGGCGCACCAGCAGTACGTTCTCGGCGGCCACCTCGAACTCCCGGGCCACGCACTGCTGCACATCCGCCGCCAGCGACGCCAGCCGGGTGTCGTAGTTGCGGCTGGTGCGTACCTCCTGCACGACCACCACATGGTCCCGGTCCGACTCCACGGAGAACGCGGCACTGGAGCCGAAGAGCGCGCTGACCTGCTGCACGCTGCGCTCGATGTCCTGCGGGTACAGATTGCGCCCGGCGACGATCATGATGTCCTTGAGCCGTCCGGTGACGAACAGCTCCCCGCCGTCCAGCACGCCCAGATCCCCCGTACGCAGGAAACCCTCGGTGCCGTCGGCAGTGGTGGCGCGGAAGGCGTGCGCGTTGTCCAGCGGCCGGTTCCAGTAGCCGTGCGCCACGCTGTCCCCGCGCACCCACACCTCGCCGACCCGCCCGTCCGGCAGCTGCGCGTGGCTCTCCGGGTCGACGATCCGCACCTCGCAGCCGCGCGGGATGCCCGAACTGACCAGGGTGCGGCCCGGTCTGCCCGGCCGCGCCTCGCACAGGGAGTGGCGCTCCAGGTCGCCCGAGTCGACGGTGCGCTCCAGCGCGGGGCAGCCGGGAGTCCCCCCGGAGACCAGCAGGGTCGCCTCGGCCAGCCCGTAGCACGGATAGAACGCCGAGCGGCGGAACCCGGCGGGTGCGAACCGCTCGGCGAACGCGTCCATCGTCTCGGCCCGCACCGGCTCGGCCCCGTTGACGGCCGTCGTCCAGCGGGAGAGGTCCAGCCCGCTCAGCTGCTCGTCGGTGACGCGGCGCAGACACAGGTCGTAGCCGAGGTTCGGGCCGCCGCCCGTGGTGATGCCGTAGCTGTCGACCATGCGCAGCCAGTTGACCGGGCGCTTGACGAAGCTGATCGGCGGCATGAGCACGCCCCTGCTGCCCAGCCACAACGGGTGCAGCAGATGGCCCGCCAGACCCATGTCGTGGTGGAACGGCAGCCAGCCGCCGACCACCGAGTCGCCCGTCGTACGCATCCCCTGCCGGATGGCCTCCTGGTTGGCGAGCATGTTGCGGTGCGTCACCATGACGCCCTTGGGATCGCTGACCGATCCGGAGGTGTACTGCAGATAGGCGACGTCGTCCGGCAAGAGTCCGGGCTCGTGCCACTCCGGTCCGCCGGCCGCGCCCGTCGCCCGGTCGGTGGCAAGGCAGACGACGTCGGAGTGACCGATGGTGGCCAGCAGTTGGGAGACGGCGGAGGCGTTCGCCGAGTCCGTCATCAGATAGCTGACGGCGGCGTCCTTGATGATGTTCCCGACGCGCTCCACGTTCTGCCGGGCGCCGCTGGGCGGCGGCGCCGGGACGGCAACGGCGCCGGCCAACAGGCAGCCGAGGAAGCTGATGACGAACTGCGCGCCGTCGGTGTGCAGGATCAGCACCCGCTGCCCGTGACAGCCGCGCTCCTGGAGCCAGGCGGCCAGCTGGAGGGAGCGGGTGCCCAGGTCGCCGTAGCTGAGGGAGTCGGCTTCGAGCCGGTCGTCGCGGCCTGCCCGTACGAACTGGTAAGCGGTCGCTTCGGGCCGCTCGTGGATTCTCCGCAGTGCGAGTTCCGAGAAGTTCCTGGGCACAGCCATCATCGCCCCCATAGCCCCGTTGGCGGCCCGCCCGACGGGCGGGCCTTTCCAGAAGACACGCGAACGTGTCATCTCTGGCCAGAGCTTGACTCGACCCCCTCAAGTCCCCCTTCATTCACCGTGGATCCTTGCGGATCGGGGGCCGCCGCCTGCTTCTCCCTCACATCGAAATGCGGGACCACCCAGAGCATTCCGTACGTGGAGAGGGCCCTCCACACCGCTGCCAACGCCGCACGCCACACAGTGCCTCCCGGGGTAGCCGACTTGGCCCCCAGCGTGAGTGGGCCCACTCGTGGACGGCTTTAAAGCGGCGCTGCCATGCCGACGGCGTCAGCCCTCACGTTCTTCGACGGGCCCGCCGAGGCGCAACGCGGCGTCGATGAGGGGGACATGGCTGAAGGCCTGCGGAAAGTTGCCGACCAGCCGTTGGCGCGCGGTGTCGAACTCCTCCGCGAGGAGGCCCACGTCGTTGCGGAGAGCCAACAGACGTTCGAAGAGCCGGCGGCCCTCGGCGGGGCGGCCGATGAGGGCGAGGTCGTGCGCCAGCCAGAAGGAGCAGGCGAGGAAGACGCCCTCCCCACCGGGGAGCCCGTCCCCCTCGCCGGTGACGGGGTAGCGCCGTACGAAACCGTCCTCGCACAGCTCCCGCTGCACCGCCTCCACCGTGCCGACAACCCGCGGATCGTCCGGCGGCAGAAAGCCCACCTGCGGTATCAGCAGCAGCGAGGCGTCCAGTTCGCGCGAACCGTAGGACTGGGTGAAGGTGTTGCGGTCCGCGTCGTACCCCTTGGCGCACACCTCACGATGTACGTCGTCCCGCAGGGCACGCCACCGCGCGACGGGCCCCTCCAGGCCGAGCCGGGAGAGCCGGCGCACCGTACGGTCGGCGGCCACCCACGTCATCACCTTGGAGTGGGTGAAGTGCCGCCTGGGCCCGCGGACTTCCCAGATGCCCTCATCAGGCTCGCGCCAGTTGGACTCCAGGTAGTTCATGAGCTTCATCTGGAGGATGTGCGTGCTGTCGTCGCGGGCGTCGGGCGTCAGCCCGGAGGTCTGGCCGAGCCACAGCGCGTCGATCACTTCGCCGTACACGTCCAGCTGGAGCTGGTCGGCGGCGCCGTTGCCGATGCGTACCGGCCGGGAGCCCTCATACCCGGGCAGCCAGGCCAGTTCGGACTCGGCGAGCTCCCGCTCACCGGCGACGCCGTACATGATCTGGAGGTTCTGCGCGTCACCGGCCACCGCCCGCAGCAGCCACTCGCGCCAGCGCCGGGCCTCCTCGCGGTACCCGGTGCGCAGCAGCGCGCCCAGCGTGATGGCGGCGTCCCGCAGCCAGGTGTAGCGGTAGTCCCAGTTGCGTACCCCGCCGAGTTCCTCGGGCAGCGAGGTGGTGGGCGCGGCGACGATGCCGCCGGTGGGCGCATAGGTGAGGGCCTTGAGGGTGATGAGGGAGCGGACGACGGCCTCCCGCCAGCGCCCGGTGTAGCTGCACTGAGCGGTCCAGCCGTACCAGAACCGCTCGGTGCCGCACAGCAGTTCTTCCGCGTCGGGCCGGGGCGGCGCGGCCAGGTGCGAGGGCTGCCAGCTGAGGGTGAGCGTCACCCGCCGGCCCGCGGCGACGGTGAAGTCGGCGTGAGTGGTCAGGTCGCTGCCGTACGTCTCGGCGTCGGTGTCCAGCCACAGCGAGTCCGGCCCCGCGACGGCCACGGTACGGTCCGCCAGGCCGGTGCCGCGCCGTCCGCCCTCCCGCCGTACCCACGGCACGACGCGTCCGTAGCTGAACCGCATCCGCAGCGCGGAGCTCATCCGCACCCGCCCGGAGACGCCCTCCACGATCCGCACCAGGCACGGTGCCGCGTTCCGGCGCGGCGGCATGAAGTCGATGACCCGTACGGTGCCCTCGGGCGTGTCCCACTCGGACTCCAGCACGAGCGAGTCGCCCCGGTAGCGGCGCCGCGCCGCTGCTTTCGGGGCCGGTCCGCGGGCGGCTGGGGCCAGCCGCCAGAACCCGTGCTCGTCGGTGCCGAGGAGGCCCGCGAAGACCGCGGGTGAGTCGAAGCGCGGCAGGCACAACCAGTCCACCGAGCCGTCCCTGGCGACCAGTGCGGCCGTCTGCATGTCCCCGATCAGCGCGTAGTCTTCTATGAGCGTCGCCACTCGGCCTCCCCGAAAGCACCGGCCACCAGCACAGGCTGCTGCTGTGGAGACCCGCTAGAGGCTGGCTGGGTCGCGTGTGCCCCTGTCCGACGTCCGCAGGCTGCGGCGCGATTGTGGCTGGTCGCGCAGTTCCCCGCGCCCCTTCGGGGCACGCCCCTCTCCGCGAAGCTTGGGCAGTCTGCGCCAGGGGCGCAGGGTGGGCAAGCGCAGCCCCCATGCGGGGTACGTGCTCAGCGAAGCCCCAGGCAGGACAGCCACGTGCGGCTGCCGCCGGTGGCTGTCAGCATGGCGGCGAGGACACCGCCCGCGCCGCCCAGCAGCCCGTACCGTTCCTCGGCGAGTGCCGCCAACTCGTCCTCGTGCGCGACGAGATGGACCAGCAACCGGCCCCGCAGCTGTGTGGCGGCGGGCAGCCGGCCGTGGCAGTGCAGCGCGTCGGCGATCGCCAGCACGCCCGCAGCACCGTGGCACAGGCCGAGCCGGTCGCCGGGATGGTCCCCGAAGAGGTGATAGCCCTCGTGGAAGCCTTCGGCCAGCGAGGTGAAAGCGGACGCCGCCCAGCTGGACGCCGCCCCGTCCTCGAGCACATCGGCCGCCTCCCACAGCGCCCAGGAGACACCGGGGGTGCCGTAACACCACCCTTGGCGCGCGTTCGCGCCGGGCAGCCGGGGCGCTCCGTCGGGCCCGCAGCCGTTCCAGGAGCGGATGTCCCGCGCGTCGTCGAAGGACTCGCCCACCAGCCAGCGGCAGGTGTGACCGAGCGCGGCGGTCAGTTCGGGACGCGGACCCAGCCGCCGTACGGCCGCGCTGAGCGCCACCGTGACGCCTGCGACCCCGTGCCCCATACCGGTGTTAACACGCCCGTGCAGCCGGCCCAGCAGCGGATGGTCGGGGTAGTGGGTGCGGAGGCCGGGCAGTTGGGCAGCGTCGCAGAGGGCGGCGAGGTGCTCGGCGTACGCGGCCAGCCCCGCCTCGCCAGGGGCACTCCCGTTCGGAACGCCCTCGGCCAGCCCTTTACCGAACCCCTTGGGCGCGCGCCTCGTGTCGTCCGTCCCGGCCGATGTGCTTCGCGCCCCGGCCGCCCTGTCCCGCGTACTCCTCGCTTGGGGCAGGTCTCCGGTCAGCGCGAGGAGGACGCCGGAGGGGCCGAGGATCAGGTCGTAGTCGGGGAAGGTGACCGCTCCGTACGGCACTTGGCCGCTGACGGGCCGGTCCAGCAGCCGGTCCCGCAGCCGGTCGGCGACCGGATGCAGCGCCGGGTGCAGTACGGCACACTGCCGCAGCCCCACGAGCGTCCCCGCGAGCCCGCCGTCGTACAACCCGCGGTGGCCCGGTCCGCGTCCCGCCGCACGGGCCCAAACGGCGCAGGCGCGGGCCGCGACCGCCGCCGCCTCGGCACCTCCGGCCTCGGCCACCTGCCGCGCCAGTACGGGGATTCCGGGATCACCGGCCAGTTCGGGCGGCACGCCGACGGATACGTCAGGCGGCCGCCGCACCGCGGCCTGTCTGGCGCGGTCGGCCCATCGGTCGAGCGCGGCGACGGCGACCCGTAGGGCCACCGTACGGATCCCGGCATCGGTGAGAGTGTGCTGCGTCATGGCAGGCCCCTCCTTTCTGTTCACTGTCCTGTTCGCTGTTGATGTGGCGTCCGTCGCCGTTGATGTGGTGTCCGCCCCGGCGCACCGCCGCTGTGGGAGTACGGACGGGCGCCGGGGAGGCCGGTTGCCGCGCCGCACCAGGCGGCAGCAGCGCGTTCTGCGAGCTCTTCGGCAGTACGGTCGTACGGCAGGCGCAGCAGCAACTGGGAGGCCACGCCGAGCGGTTCGGCGGCTTCCGACGGCCCGGGCAGCGCCGCGAGATCGATGGGGCAGCGGCTTGGCGCCCGGGCGGGTGCGCACATGGCCGAACCGGGCAGCCCGGCCGACCGCCGTAGCGCGGCGAACGCCGCCAACTCGGCGGGCTCCGGGTCCGTGGGCCGCCACAGCGCGGCGCGGGGCAGCCGCCACTGCGCGAGGCTGACCATCAACAGCCCGCCGACCGTCAGCCGCGGCACCCGCGCCGCTGCGGGGAACGCCCCGGCGAGCCCGTCCAGCCGCACCATCCGCACGGTGGGCGGGTGCCCGGCGGAGGTCAGCAGCCGCAGCAGCCGGTCGTACGGCGGCGCGGGCGCACAGGTGGCGTGGTGCACAGGCAGGAGCCGTACCCCGTCGGCATCCGCGATCAGGCTGCGCCTTACCCGAACCGACCAGTCGGTAGGTCCCGCCGAGCCGAGGGACTCCGCCGAGGAATCGGGCAGCATCCCTCCAATTGCCGCCCCGCGCAACACCGGCGCACCCGCGGCCGACTTGCGCGGCGCCGCGCTCGTCGCAGGGTCGGGTGGGCCCGCGGATGCCGGGTGGCCTCGTTCGCGCCTCGTGACGGCGATGTCAGCGCCGGGTCGGCGTGCCCGCATGGGGAACCCCCCCTCGGATGCCAGCACGTCGGTCAGCAGGCCCTGGCGAGCGAGGGACAGTCGGCCTCGGTTCCAGTGGCAGACGGTGAAATAGGCGACGGCCGTGCGCGGCCCTACTGTTGCCTCGCCTGCTTCGAAGTACCCCTGTCGCCAGCGGGTTGCCGCCTGACGGACCGCCTCGGCGTGCCGGTTCAGTGCGGGGCGACGCTTCTCGGGGAAGGCGAGCAGCGCCTCTTCGCGGGATGCGCGCCAGTACGCGACGATGGCCGCGGCGGCCTGCTGCCGTGCCGCCGGATCGACGCCCGCCGCCGCGCCTCTCAGCCCGCGCCCGGCCTCGCGGCTCAGGGCGTGCCACACCCCACGGTGCTCCCAGCCGACGATACCCAGCCCGCCGAAGAGCTCCCGCAGCAGCAACAGCGACTGCCGCCAGGCCGTCAACTGCCCCTCGCAGCCCGCGTGCGCGACATGGTGATCCAGCCAGGCAAAGGAATCGAGGGTGAACAGGTCGTGCACGTACGCCATCGACGCCGGACCGCCGAAGAGATACTGCTCAGGCTCGTACACCACGCACACCGGCCGCGTCCGCGCACCCTCGCACCGGGCGAGCCGACGCAGCAACGCGGCGCGCAACGGTGCGGCGCCGTCCGCAACGGACGCCTGAAAGCGCACCCGCATTCCGGCTTCCTTGTGCATGAAGAAGAAGTTCCGCGCTCGATCCGCGCCGAGGAATTCGCGTGCCACCATGCCCAGTTCCGCACAGAAATGCGCGCGGGCCCGCTCCTCCTGCTCCACAGCCAGATTGACCTGCGCCCAGGGCGCCTCTGCCCTCGAATCCCGCGCGGCGGCGAGTCCGGCGGCGACGCCCACCGACAGAGCCGCCCGACCACGCGAGCGCATCTCCCGCAACCGTCCCCCCACGGCAGACCGGGAATGCGGCGGGCGCAGCAAATACCAAGCATCGGGCAATTCCAGCCCCTTTCGCCGGTGATTACGCTGCCGCAATCACTTCACAAAAGGGACTTGCCCGCCTTTCCGACCATCGAACGACCGACCACCTCTCTTCATATAACCGGCAGTTGTACGCCGGAGCACTGCCACCAGGCAGCAGGCGCCGAACCCGCAAGCGGTGCGCCACGTATGACGGCACGGGAGGGGAATTCCCGGAGAGCGGAGGGGTCGTGGGGCCGGGGGCCGGGGGCCGGGGGCAGGCGTCGGGAGCTGCTGTCAGTCTGCCGAGGTCCTTTGGGTAAGAGTCTCCGCCGAGACGAAGGTCTCCGGCGGAGCGGAGGACTCCGCGGGAGCGACGGACTCCGCGGGAGCGGGAGATCCCGCGGAAGCGAGGGACTCCGCGGAAGCGAGGGACTCCGCGGGAGCGAGGGATCCCCCGGAAGCGACGGACTCCGCGGAAGCGGGAGATCCCGCCGAAGCGAGGGACTCGGCGGAAGCGGGAGATCGCCCGGAAGCGAGGGACTCGGCGGGAGCGAGGGACTCCGCAGAAGCGACACTCTCCGTGGGGGCGACGGACTCCGCCAAGGCGAGGGTTTCCGCCGGGGCGGCGGCACCGGCCAGCGCGCCCTTGCCCGGGGCGGCCAGATCGGTGGCCCTTGCACGGGCGGTGGCGGCCAGCGCCGCTCTGCCCAACTCGTCGGCGAGACGGGCCTGGCCGAGCCAGTTGTAGGGGCTGGTGGGGCGCAGATTGAGGCGTTCGCTCAGCAGGGTGCGGGCCAGCTCGAACCGGCGTGCCCGCAGCGCCGCCTCGACCAGCGTGCGCTCCACCGCATCCCGCTGTGCATGGCTGCCGCCGAACGTATGGAGCCGCCCGCGCACCGGCAGCAACAGATCGACGGCCTCCTCGTACCGCCCCCGCGCGAAGGCGATCAACGCCCGGGAGACCGGCAATCCGACCTCCGCCGTCATGGTGTGGTTGGTGACACCCGGATGCGGACGCTCCGCCCACTCCGTACGGTCGGCCACCAGCGCCTCGGCCTCCCGCACCCGACCGGCACCGAGATATGCCATGACGGCATGGGTGTCGTTGAAGGCATAGTGGGGACCGTCCCCGCGTGCCGCCCAGGCATCGGCCAGCGGGCCCCAACGGTCACCGACAGCCCGCCGGGCCTCCTCTCCATCCAGGTAGAGCCGCCACAACAGCGCGGCCGCGTCCAGCAGTTCGAGAGCCAGGCCCGCGGAAGAGGCGGGATCGTGCACGGCGTCATAGATCTCCAGCACGCGGCCCGTATCGCCTGACTCCAGCGCATAGAGGGCGTAGTGCCACCAGTTGTGCACAGCCATCATGTTGTTGGCGCCCCAGTCCCGCGTACGAGCGTCGAGATAGCGGATGCCCTCCGCAAAGCGCCCCTGCATCTCCAGGGTGTGTACGACTGCGTGAATGCCCCATACGTCGCCCGGCTGCCGCTCCACAGCGGCCGATGCCATCTGTTCCGCCCGGGCATAGTGCCCCGACTCCTCCAGACCGAAGCCGAACATACCCAGAAGCGGACCATAGTGCGGATCCTCATCGTCCCAGGCCGTCAGCGCCCCGGCGATCCGATCACGCAGCGATGCGGCATTCCCGGTGAAGAAGTCGATCTGGTGCCCTACCGCCAGCGCCAGAGCGTCCTGCGGCCAGCTGACGTTGATCTCGCGCAACAGCGCACCGGCCCGCTCGATGTCGCCGCCGAGCCAGACGGACGCCGCACACAGGTGCGCCCGCTCGCGCTCGGTGAAGTTGGTGTGATCCGCCTCGGCACGGAAGCGCGCGAACTCCTCACCCGCAGCTGCCGCCTGGCTCTGCTCGGTACCGAGCAGCCCCAGATACGCGGCGAACACCTGGCCCAGCGGCGCCCCCGGCGCCACCCGACGCATCGCACCGACGGACTCGGCAACATCACCCCGGAAGAACAGCAGCGAGTCGACCGCGCTCTCGTACCACGCCGCTGCCTCCGCACCGCCGTCGCCGCTGCCGAGCCCACTCATCTCCAGCCCGTGCCGGTCCCGCTGCCGACAGCCACCCCGCCCGGCCCTCGCCCTCCCGCCCGGCGCGGCCCTGCCAGCAGCCCCCTCCCCCGAGCCCGCGCCAGCCCCGCCACTCGCCGACGCCCCGCACGCCGAGCCCCCAGCCAGCCCCATCCCGGCAGGCTCTTCCAGGACCGACCCGTCCCCGGCAAGCTCCGCGGAGGCCGGACCGTCCCCGGCAAGCTCTTCCAAGGCCGACCTATCCCCGGCAAGCTCTTTCAGGACCGACCCGTCCCCGGCAGGCTCCGCGGAGGCCGGACCGTCCCCGGCAGGCTCTTCGGAAGCCGGCCGATCCTTGGCAGGCTCCTTCAGCGCCGGTCCGTTCGGCGCGGGCTCCTCACTCGGCGGGGCGTCCGGGTCGGCCGGTGCCGTTGCGGCGAGCCGCTCCCCCGTTCCATTTGCCGCGTCCTCCACGCCCGGTGCGCTGCTCATTGCCGTTCCTCCCGCCGACGCCGCCACCGCCGCCCGCGGTGGCCTTCCCACGCGGCATACCCCGCACCTGCCGCGGGGCCTCATGCTGCCCGGGGGGAGTGCCGGGCAGCCAGTGGGCGGGGCGGGTCAGCGTGTCGGGCACGGTGGTGGTCGCATCACCGCGGGCGGCATTCAATTGCGGCTGGGTCAGAAAGAGCGACCCCGACAGATCGGCACCCCGCAGATCGGTATCACGCAGGTCCGCCCCGAGGAAGTCCACCTGACGCAGATCCGCACCACGCAGGTCCGCGGCAATCAGTAGCGCTCCCCGCAAAGTGGCCCCGCGCAGCCGCTCGCCCCGCAGCCGGGCTCCCATCAGATCGGCTCGCCGCAGATCACGCCCGCCCAGGCCGCTCCGTACCCGCTCGCTGACCCGCTCCAGCACCGGCCCAACACGCCCCCGCCACGCGTCCACCCCCACGCCTCGCAGTACATCGGCATCGCCCTCGACCAACGCATCGATCTCCGCGATCAAGAGGCCAGCCTCCCTGTCGTACCCCGCAGCTTCGGCCTCCGTCAGCAACCACAGCAACTCGTGTAGCTGCCTCGTCACCCGGAAGACCTCGAACATCTCCGGTCCCGGCGCCAGCCCCTCCCGCGCGGTCACCCGCTGCCCGGCCCCGTAGCAGTCGAAGACCGAGCAGCCGGTGAACCCGCTCTCCCGCAGCCGCGCATGGATCGAGCACCGATTCTCCGCGGTCAGGTTCGCGCATCGCTTTCCAGCCGATTTGTCGACAGCGAAGTCCGCCGACGCGGTGAAGGGCAACGCCACACAGCACAGTCCCGCACAGCTCCCGCAGTCGGCCCGCAACCGCTCCGCGCTCCCCTGCCCGCTCGTCTCACTCACCCTCCCAACCTAACCCGCCCCGGAAGTCACCCCCGCCCTCATCAAGCGGCGCCCATACTCGCCAATTCCTCCCTCCGCTCCACCCAGGACACCTGCTCCACCAAGACGCCGACCCCGCCCCCACCGAGACTCCCCACGGGGGCGCCCCCAACCGGGACCCGCCCCCACAAAGGCTCCGACGAACGCGCCCCTTCGACGAAGGCCAACCCCGACGAATATCGGGCGAAGGCCCTCGCGAGGCCGGTGGAACGGACGGGCTTCGTCACCGGCATATCGGGCTATCCCATACGCGCCCCCGGCCTTCCCGCCGGGCCCCGCAACAGGCTGTATGCCGGAACGACGCTCGCCACCAGACCCAGCACCAGGCAGCCACCCACGGAACCCGCCACCCACGGCCAGGCGACCACCGCCTCCACCGGGACGCCCAGGCTCTCCCGCAGCCCATGGACCATCCCCAGCAGCGCGGGTATGACCACGACCATGCCCAGCACGGCTCCCAACGCAACAGCGCACACCGTCTCCCCCGCGACCGCCCGCAACGCCTGCCCGGACGTTGCCCCCGAGAGCCGCAGGATCCGCAGGTCCCGGGCTCTGTCCGCGGTGGCCGTCAGCAAGGTGGAGGCCACGGCTATGGCGGTGTACCCCGCAGTCATTGCCACCAGCATCAGCGTGAATATCCACACCAGCCGGTCTTCTTGGGCCTCGGTCGAAGAGGCATAGCGCTGCACCGAGACTTCGCGGGCCCCCAGTGCACCGCCGAGCTGCGGCAATGCGTCCTCGCCCGTGCGGTAGGCGACGTCCGCGAGAGCCGACGGATCGTGTGCCCGCACCACTGCACGTGGAAGCACCAGTTGATACGGCACCTCCCCGTCGCCCAGCACCGCCGCCACCCGCAGCCGCTCCTTGCGGCCGTCCTCGAAGGTGAGGATCGCACTCCGCCCCTGTCGCCAGCCGTGCGCGGCAGCCACAGACTCGGTTACCACGACACTGTCCATCGGTGGCACGTGGTGGCCGTACAACCTCGCAAAGCCCCCACCCACCCCGGTCGCCGTGAGCGCCACCTGCCCGCGTCCTCCATAGACGGTGGTGCTCAGCATCGCGTTGCGGGTCACGCCGGCTGTCGCTGTCGCCGCGTCGCTGAGGCCCGGGGTGCCCGCAGGCGCCAGTGCGGTGCGCGCCCGCACAGTGGCAGCCTGCCGGTCGGTGTCGGCGGTCTCCGTCGTCTGCACCGTGCTGGTGATGAGCACGGCGAACGTCACGGTGGCCAATACCGGAGCCACGGTGGCAGAGGTGCGGCGCACCGCTGCTCGCATGTTCTCCCGTACGAGCAGTGACGTCGCCCCCGGACGGCCTGCCAGCGGGCGGGTGAGCGCTCCGACGACGGGCCGTACCAGTGCAGGTATCAGCAGGGCGAGCCCAGCGGTCAGCCCCGCTGCCGTTCCCAGTCCGAGCAGCACCATGGTGTCGCTGTCGGCGAAGGCCGTTCCCACCGCGCAGGCCGCTCCCAGCGCCGTCACCACCAGTCCAGCCACCCATCGCCTTCGGGTCATGGGGCGCTCATCGACGGCCGCTTCCCGCATCGCCTCCATCGGTGCGACCCGTGCCGCGCGCCGTGCAGCCGACCACGCCCCCACCAGCGCCACAACACTTCCCAGCACCAGGGCGGCACACGGCACCCACCAGCGGGAGTGCACCGCGAAGCCCTGCGGCTGCAGACCCGCGTCCACCAGTACTCCGGCAACCGAGGGTGCAACGGCCGACCCCACCACCGCCCCCACGGCGGCTCCGAGCATCCCTACGGTTATCGCCTCGGCGCAGACCGTGCGGCGCACCTGCTTCGGGGTGGCCCCGGTGATCCGCAGCAGCCCGAACTCGCGGCGCCGCTGCGCCACACTGAACGCGAACGTCGAAGAGACGATGAAGACGGTCACGAAGGCCGAGAGCGCGGCCATGGCGGTGAGCACCTGTGCACCGATCCACCGGGTCATCTCGTCCTGCTGCCGCGCCAGGGCGTCACGGTCCTTCCCGGCGAGGACCTCGCCTCCCCCGGCCGTGCCTGCTACAGCCCGCTCGGCAGCATCCACCACGTCCGCGGCGGATGTGCCGGGCTCGAGGGTGAGTCCGAAGACGCGAACTCCGCCTGCAAGCGCTGCCGCACGCGCGTCGGTGACGTAGTAGCCGGGTCCGTCCAGCGTGCCGGAGACGATGAATCGGTGGGGACCGTCGGCGGTGAGTACCGTGACCCGGTCTCCGGGCTGGTGCCCGTAGCTGCGGTCGAGGGCGATGTGGTCGGGTTTCGTCGGCGCCCGCCCGTCGTGCAGGCCATACGAGGCGAGGGCTGCCGAGGACCAGCCGTGACCCTGCCGCTCCCCCTTTTCCTGCTCCCTACCCGGCAGTTGGGCATAGAAGGAGCGGTCGGCGACGGCCGCGCGCACCCCCTTGAGTCTGGCCAGCTTTCGTCCCAGCTCTGTCGCGTGTCCCGGCGCCCACGGCGGCGGCTCCGCGAACTGGCCTCCCACCTGCTCCCCTGCGGGCGCCCGCACCAACACGGGTGCGCCGGCCAGACGTTCGGGCACTGCGGTGCCGCCGGAAAGCAGCATCAGCGCGCTCATCGTCACCACGGTGACACCGAGCGCTACGGCCACGAACGATCCCAGAAACGCCGGCCAGCGCTCCCGTACTGTCGAAAGACTGATCACGGCTGCACCGCCCCTTCCCCCTCGGCTGCGGGCCGGGAGTCGCTGTCAGCGGTAGCGTTATCTGCTGCTGTGGACTTCTCCAGCGCGGCCATTCGTGCCGCGATCGCCTCCGCGCCCTCGCTGCCGCGCAGCTCACTGACGGGTCTGCCGTCGGCAAGCAGCACCACGCGGTCCGCATAGGCGGCGGCTGCGGGATCGTGGGTGACCATGATGATCGTCTGGCCGTTCGCATCGACCAGTTCGCGCAGCAGGCGAAGGACCCCGCGCGAGGTGTGTGTATCGAGCGCGCCTGTGGGTTCGTCGGCCAGCAGCACGGCCGGGCGCGTGATGACGGCTCGGGCCAAGGCCACCCGCTGCTGCTGGCCGCCTGACAGCTCGCTGGGCCGGTGCCCGGCACGCTCCCCGAGTCCGAACCGTTCGAGGGCAGCGGCCACTTCTCCCGGCCTGGCCCGGCGCCCGGCGAGCCGGAGCGGCAGCTCGACGTTCTGGGCAGCCGTCAGCGCGGAGACGAGGTTGAACGCCTGGAAGACGAAGCCGATCCGTTCGCGGCGCAGCACCGTCAGCGCATTCTCGTCCAAGACGCCCAGCTCGGCCCCGTCGACCAGCACGCTTCCTCGAGTTGGCCGTTCTATACCGGCCGCGCAGTGCAGCAACGTGGACTTGCCGGAGCCGGACGGGCCCATGACGGCGGTCATGGTGCCGCTCCCGAAACTGAGGGTCACGCCGCGAAGGGCGGTGACGGCTCGTTCCCCCTCTCCGTACCGCTTCTCCACTTCGCGAAGTTCTACGGGCGCGGGCGCTTCAGTTCGTGCGGCGGGATGTCCAGCCGTCGGGCCGGCGGCCCGCGACGTGGTCTGTTCCTTGGTCATGGCTCAAGGGAACGCCGCAGGACGCCCCGGACGCAGCAGTGCCTGGGCGAGTATCAGGACTACACCTGGCACTACTGCCCCGGCCTGCGCGGCCCGGCTACGGTCGTTGGGTGATCTCGCGAACCGTCCTGGAAGCTCTCGGCCGTGCGCCATTGCGGTTTCCACTCACCGCCTGGCCATGGCGCTCGCTGGTCTATCTGCTGACCGGCGGCGTGCTGGCGGCCGCGGTGTATCTGACCGTCGCGGCCGTGCTGGCCGCACCGTTCGGCAGAGTGGCGGGAATGCTGTGCGCGGTGCTGGCCATAGCGTTCGGCGCCGCCTTGTCCGGCCCGCTGGAGCGGTGGCGTCTCGGCCTGGTGGAGCCCGACGTTCCGCTCCCGCCCATGGACCGGCGAACCTATGGGTACGGCGCGGTGTCGGTGCTCGCCGTGGCGTGGGCCGACCTGGCCGTGGCGCTGGTCTCGCTCGGTATCCCCGGCATGCTGCTGCTCTCGCCGCTCCAGCCGACGGCGACGAGCTGGGAGAAGATCACCGGCCCGATAGCCGGCGCAATGCTGCTGATCGTCGCGACGTATCCGATAGGCGCGTGGGCGGGAGTCCGCGGGGCCGTCACGCGCTCCGTGCTGGCGCCCAAGGACGGTGAGCTGCGTGAGGTCGTCCGCTCCCGGGCCCGGCTGGTGGACGCGTTCGAGACCGAGCGCCGCCGCATCGAACGTGATCTGCATGACGGGGCACAGCAGCGACTGGTGGCTCTCAACGTGCGGTTGGGGCTGGCCGCGTTGGACCTTCCGGCGGGGAGCGTCGCGGCCAAGGAGGTCGGTGAGGCGCATGCACTGGCCAAGGAGGCTCTGGCCGAGTTGCGGGAGCTGATCCGCAACGTGCACCCGCAGGTCCTCAGCGAGCGGGGCCTGCACGCGGCGGTACGGGACATAGCGGGCCGCTCGCCAATACCTGTCGACCTGGATATCGAGCTACCGGGCCGTCTGCCGGCCGCCGCGGAGACCACAGCGTTCTTCGTGACGTCCGAGGCGCTGGCAAACGCGGCGAAGCACAGCAGGGCAGCGCGCTGCCGGGTGAGGACGCGCGTCAAGGAGGGAGTGCTGCACTTGGAGGTGACGGACGACGGAGTGGGCGGTGCCCACACGGAGGCGGGCTCGGGCCTGACCGGTCTGGCCGACCGGGTGGCCGCGGCCGACGGCAGAATGTTCCTGTCCAGTCCGCGGGGCGGACCCACGCGGGTGAGAGCGGAGATCCCATGCAGGCCGAGCGTCCTCTCCGAATCGTGATCGCTGAGGACGGAGTGCTGCTGCGCGAGGGGATGGTCCAGTTGCTCCAGCGCTTCGGTCACGAGGTATCGGCAGCGGTGGGTGACGGCGATGCCCTGCTCGCGGCGGTACGGGAGCACCGGCCGCAGCTGGTCGTGGCGGATGTGCGGATGCCGCCGGACTTCACCGACGAGGGGCTGCGGGCGGCGCGCGCACTCCAGGCGGAGCAGCCGGAACTGGCCGTGCTGGTGCTGAGCCAGTACGTCGAGCAGACCTTCGCCGAGGAGTTGCTGGAGAACGGCGAGCAGGGTGCGGGTATGGGGTACCTGCTCAAGGAACGGGTGGGAGATGTCAAGGAGTTCATGGACGCGGTCGGCCGCGTCGCCGACGGAATCACGGTCGTGGATCCGGAGGTGGTGCGCCAGCTCCTCGCCCGTCGCCGCGGGCCGCTGGAACGGCTCACTCCCCGGGAGCGCGAAGTGCTGGCGCTGATGGCGGAAGGGCACTCCAACGCGGCCATCGCGCGCCGCCTGGTGGTGACGGAAGCGGCCGTCGCCAAGCACATCGCGGGGATCCTGCTCAAGCTCGAGCTCCCGGCTGACGATCCGGACGTCAACCGCCGTGTGGTCGCCGTGCTGACGTATCTGCGAGGGGAGGGCACGTAGGAGGACGGCACCCAGGAGAGGGGTCAGGGCTTGCGGGCCACGGCACCGAACTGAGCAACGGTCTTCTCGTCTTCGGCCACATAGCCGGGCCGCCAGCGGGCGCACGAGACGATGCCAGGCTCCAGCAGTTCCAGCCCCTGGAAGAAACGGGCGACCTCGGCGCCGGTGCGGGCGGTGATGGGGGGCGTGGCGTTCTCGTTCCAGAAGCGCATGGCCTCGATATTGCCGGTGCCGCCCAGTTCGAGGGTGGGATGGGTGAGCGCCAGGTAGCTGCCGGAGGGGACGGCCGCCGTCAGCGTCTCCACGATGGCTGTTGCCTCGTCGGTGTCGGCGATGAAATTGAGGATGCCCAGCAGTATGACGGCGACCGGCTCGGCGAAGTCCAGGGTGTCCGTGGCGGCATCGAGGATGGCTTGCGGCTGGTGGGCGTCTGCGTCGATGTAGTCGGTCTCTCCCTCCAGGGAGCCCGCGAGGAGGGCGCGGGCGTGGGTGAGAACGGTGGGGTCGTTGTCGACGTAGACGATCCGCGAGGTGGGCGCAATGCGCTGGGCCACCTGGTGGGTGTTCTCAACGGTGGGCAGCCCGGTGCCGATGTCGAGGAACTGCCGGATGCCGGCCTCGCCCGCGAGAAACCCTACGGCGCGGCCGAGGAAGGCACGGTCCGCGCGGGCGACCTCGCGGATGCTGGGAAACATGCTGGTGACGCGGTCACCGACCTGCTGGTCCACGTCGTAGAAGTCCTTGCCGCCAAGCCAGTAGTTCCACACCCTGGCGTTGTGGGCGACGTGGGCAACCGGGGGCATGTCCCCTGGGGGGTCGCTGCGCTCACTCAACTCGGTGCCTCTCCACTCGACGCCTGCGCCCAGGAGCTGTCGGCCGAGTCTAGGCCGTGGGGTGGGTGTTCCGGCAGCGCAGCGCCGGTGGCGCGGTCACGCTCGCCCGGCCGCTCGGGGGAGAGGCGTAGTTGGCGATTCCTCCAGGAGGGGCTGGCAGATGCTATAGAGAGAGGCGATAAACATTGCAGATGCGAGGTAAGACCTCATACGTTGTCGCACATGCAGTCGTACACCATCGGGCAGGCCGCGCGGCTGCTCGGCGTCAGTCCGGACACGGCCAGACGCTGGGCCGACGCGGGCCGGGTCGTTACGCACCGTGATGAGAGCGGTCGCCGGCTTATCGAGGGGCGTGACCTGGCAGCCTTCTCCGTCGAGCTCGCCCAGCACACCGGCGAGGACGAGGAGAATCCCTACACGTCGGCCCGCAATGCGTTCCCCGGCATTGTCACCGCCGTCAAGTTGGGGGACGTGGCGGCGCAGGTCGAGATCCAGGCGGGCCCGCACCGGCTGGTCTCCCTGCTGACTCGGGAGGCCGTTGAGGAGCTGGGGCTGAAGGTCGGTATGCAGGCCACCGCCCGGGTGAAGTCGACCAATGTCCATATCGACCGTCCGTGAGGTCCGGCCCCGCCGTCCACCGTCCCCGCCATCCGTCATCGCCGTCGCCCCCTTCGCGGGCCCCATCGGACCTCGGCGGGCCCCGTCGGACCTCGGCGGGCTCCGTCGGACCTCCCGGGCCGGTAGGACCTTCGCGGGCCCGTCGTGCCCTCCCCTCGTCTTATGCCGCCTCGCCTCACCAGGAGTTTCCCCATGGCCATGAGTACTCTGACGCCTCGGCGGGCGGCTGCCGCGCTTGCCGCCGTTGCCGTTCTCGTCCCCCTCACCGCATGCGGAAGTGGCGGTGAGGCCAGCGGCGACGGAGACGGTAAGGGTGGCGCGGGCAAGGGCGGGAAGACCGAGCTGACGGTGCTCGGAGCCGCGTCCCTCACCGATGTGTTCCAGGCGGCGGGCAAGGCGTACGAGAGGGAGCACCCCGGCACGAAGGTGAAGTTCTCCTTCGCGGGGTCGCAGGCGCTAGCGGCGCAGGTCAAGCAGGGTGTGCCCGCGGATGTGCTGGCAACCGCCGACACCAGGACCATGGACGGCCTCAAGGGCGAGACCGGCAAGCCGGCCGTCTTCGCCAAGAACCGGCTCGTGATCGCCACGGGCGAGGGCAACCCGAGGCGGGTGAAGGGCCTCAAGGACCTGACGGACAGCAAGCTCAAGGTGGTGCTGGCCGCGCGGGAGGTGCCCGTCGGGCGCTACGGCAAACAGGTGCTGGACGCGCAGAAGCTGAAGGTCAAGCCCGTTTCGCAGGAGCCGAACGTACGAGCTGTGCTCAGCAAGGTGGAGTTGGGCGAGGCGGACGCGGGTCTCGTCTACAAGACGGACGCGGCCACGGCGCCCAAGAAGGTCGACGCCGTCGACATCCCTGACCGCCAGAACGCCATTGCTTCCTACCCCGCCGCCCCTCTGACACAGTCCGAACACCAGAAGGAGGCCGCATCGTTCGTGAAGTGGCTGAGCACCCCCAAGGCGCAGAAGTTGCTGCGTAAGGCCGGTTTCCAGCACCCATGATCCGCCCGGCGAAGCTCAGCACCCGCCCCGCGGGGTCCGGTACCGGCCCCGCGAGGTCCGGCACCCGTCGTGTGAGGCCCCATAGCCGACCGCGTACGCCGTTCGCGCTGGCGCTGCCCGCGCTGCTCGCGATCGCGTTTCTGCTGGTGCCGCTGCTCGGCATTCTGGCGCGAACGGAATGGCGGGAGTTGGGCTCGCATCTGGGCAGTGAGGGCGTCACCGAGGCGCTGAAGCTCTCGCTGCTGGTGTCCTTCGGTGCGCTCGCGCTCTCCCTGGTGCTGGGCGTTCCGCTGGCCTGGCTGCTGGCGCGGGTCAGCTTCCCCGGCAAGTCGGTGGTGCGCTCGCTGGTGCTGCTGCCGATGGTGCTGCCGCCGACCGTGGGAGGCGTGGCGCTGCTGCTGGGCTTCGGGCGGCGCGGGCTGCTGGGGCCTTGGCTGGAGGACACGTTCGGCATCGTCCTGCCGTTCCACACCTCGGGTGCGGTGGTCGCGGCGACGTTCGTGGCGATGCCGTTCCTGGTGATCAGCCTGGAGGGGGCGCTGGCCGGGCTGCGGCCCGCCTACGAGGAGACTGCGGCCTCGCTGGGTGCCGGGCCGCTGCGGGTGTTCTGCACGGTGACGCTGCCGCTCGTCGCTCCGGGGCTGGCGGCGGGTGCGGCGCTCACGTGGGCGCGGGCGCTGGGCGAGTTCGGGGCGACGATCACGTTCGCGGGGAACCTGCCGGGGACGACGCAGACGCTGCCGCTCCAGGTGTACCTGCTGCTCCAGGAACAGCCGGAGGCGGCGACGTCCGTCTCGCTTCTGCTGCTCGTCATAGCCATGGCGGTGCTGGTCGGGCTGCGCGGCCGGTGGACGGGCGCCGGGCGCACCCGCGGGGGAGTCATCCCAGCTCCCGGCCCAACTCCTGGCGGGACCGCCTCGCCGCCCGAGGCCACCGTCCCCGACCCGGCCGCCCCCACCCCCGCCGAAAGGGACCCCGCCACCTCCGGAATCGCCGTCAGCCCCGCCGGGCATCCCGTCGACGGCACCGGCCCCCGCGGAAGCTGGCCGCTGCACGCCCGCGTCACCGGTTTCACAGAGCTGACGCTGGATGCCGCGCCCGGCACCACCGTGGCTGTCGTCGGTGCCAACGGTGCGGGCAAGACGACGCTGCTGCGCGCGCTCCTCGGTCTCACGCCGCGCGCCCGGGCCGAACTGTCGCTGGGGGACTCGGAGGTAGGCGCGCTGCCCCCGCACCAGCGCGGTGTCGCATGGGTCCCGCAGGACGGTGCGCTCTTCCCGCATCTGAGCGCACTGTCGAACACGGCGTACGGGCTGCGCGCACAGGGCATACGGCGTACCGAGGCGCGCCGCCAGGCCCAGGAGTGGCTGGTGCGGCTGGGTGTCGGGCACCTGGCGCACCGCAGACCGGGTCAGCTCTCCGGCGGACAGGCGGGGCGGGTGGCGCTGGCCCGTGCGCTGGCGGCGCGGCCCCGGCTGCTGTTGCTTGACGAGCCGCTGGCCGCGCTCGACCAGACGACGCGCGCGCACGTACGGCACACGCTGCGCGGCCATCTCGCCGGATTCGGCGGCGTCTGTCTGCTGGTCACACATGACCCGGTGGAGGCGGTCTCGCTGGCCGACCGGGTGCTGGTGCTGGAGGACGGCCGGGCCCTTCAGGACGCTTCGCCCGCCGAGGTCACCCGGCATCCGCGCTCGCCGTGGGTGGCACGGATGCTCGGACGTAACGCACTGGCGGGAACGGCCGCGGGGGACGGCACGCTGATGCTCGACGACGGAGGCAGCCTGGTGGTCGCCGACCCGGTGGCGGAGGGGACCGCCGCGCTGGCGGTCATAGCTCCGGAGGCGGTCGCCCTGCACCGCGACCGCCCGCACGGCAGCCCGCGAAACGTGTGGCCGGGGACGGTACGGGAGATCACGGCGGTCGGCAGCAGGCTGCGGGTGCTCGTCACATCGACGCCCAGCGTTGGAAGCCCACACGGCTCACACAGCTCACACGGCCTGCACCACACATCCGACCTGGACGCCCCTCCCGACCCGGACAGCCCTCCCGACCCGGAGAGCCGGTCCGACCCGGACACCCCGCCCGGCCCGGGGAGCCGGTCCGGCCCAGACCTTGTTGCCGAGATCACCACGGAGGCCGCTGCGGAGCTCGGGCTGGTGGACGGTGCGGAGGTGTTCACCAGCGTCAAGGCCACGGAGATCACCCTCGTGGAGAGATGAGAGCTGAGGGTGGAGGGGTCAGCCGAACCTTCACAGTCCTTCGTTCGGGATAATGACCCGGCACGCCAGGAAATCGTTCCGTAAAGCGAACGGTCGCCGTGAGGGAAGGGAGGGGCCGTGAGCGGTCCTGAGGGGTCGATCCGGGGAATGCTGGCGCTCAATCTGAAGCGGGCGCGGGCCCAGCGGGGGCTGTCGATCTCCGAGCTGTCCAGACGGTCGAAGATCGGCAAGGCGACGCTGTCCCAGTTGGAGTCAGGCACCGGAAACCCCACCATCGAGACGGTCTTCAGCCTCTCGCGCGTCCTGGAGGTGCCGATCTCCGATCTGCTGGACACCCAGCAGCCCGCGGGCCTGCGGGTGGTCCGGGCCAAGGACGTCGAGATGCTCAGCGGCCAGGGCATCGACCTGCGCCCGCTCCAGCGGATCGAGGAGGGGCAGGCTGTCTTCGAGGTGTACGACCAGCAGGTCAGGGCCGGTGAGCGACGGGACTCGCTGGGTCACGTCGGTATCGAGCACACCATCGTGCAGGCCGGGCGACTGCAGATCACGGTGGACGGGCACGAGGTGGAGCTGGAGGCCGGGGACTACGTCGGTTTCGACGCCACGCTGCCGCACAGTTACGCCGCCCTGGACGGCACGGTGCGCTCGGTGCTGCTCCTCCAGTACCGCGCGGACCAGCGGCTGCACCACGACGCCCCGCACTCCCTCCCCGGCGAGGGCGCCCTGTGCGGCGGACCGGGCACGCCGGCCGGCGAGTAGAGGCACCCCGAACAGGCGCACACCGCCGGCCGCGGCACCCGCCCATCAGTCCCCCGGCACTGCCCCAGCAACCCCACCGGCACCCCACCGGCAGCCCAACAGCGCGCCCACAGCCCACCGGCAGCCCATCAGCAGCGTGCCGCGAAACCGTTGACACGTCCCGAGCGCTCGCATAGCGTCCCCATCGTTCGCTTTGACGAACAAGGAGGGTTCGGTGAACGGCACGCGAGTCGTGGTGCTCGGCGCCGGCATCATCGGAGCGGCCTGCGCTCGTGAACTGGCCCTGGCCGGGCTGGAGGTGACGCTCCTCGACCGTGGCGGCGCTGCGGCGGCGACCACCTCGCACGGCGAGGGCAACGTCCTCGTCTCAGACAAGGGCCCGGGTCCCGAACTCCGGCTCGCGCAGCTCTCCCGAAGGCTGTGGCCCGAGACGCTGGCCGCGATCGCCGAACGCTCCCCGGCCGGGCGACGGGCCGTCGAAGCCGCCGAATGGGACCCCAAGGGCGGCATCGTCGTCGCCACCACCGAGGCGGGAGCACACGGGCTCACCGAGTTCGCCGCCGCGCAACGCGGCGCCGAGGTACGGGCCGACGCGCTGACCACGGACACGCTCCGCGCAGCCGAGCCCTTCGTCACCCACGCCCATACGGCAGCCGTCCACTATCCGCAGGACGCCCAGGTCCAGCCCGCGGGCGCGGCAGCGGCGCTGCTCACCGACGCCCTCGCGGCAGGGGCCACGCTGCGGACCGGCGAAGAAGTGCTGGCCGGGGCAGGCCGCGGCGGTCGGCTGACCGGTGTGCGCACGTCCGACGGGCTGGTGGAGGCCGACCTGTTCGTCAACGCGGCCGGCCCCTGGTCGGGCGCGCTCGCCGCCCGGCTCGGCGCACCCGTCGCCGTCGAACCACGGCGCGGCGACGTCCTGGTGACCACGCCGCTCCCCCCGACCGTCTTCCACAAGGTGTACGACGCCGACTATGTGGGCGCTGTCGGCAGCAGCGAGGAGGAGTTGCAGACCTCCGCCGTGGTCGAGTCCACGCAGGCGGGCAGCGTACTGATCGGCTCCTCGCGGCGCCGGGTCGGCTTCGACGACCGGCTGCGGCCCGAGGTGCTGTCGGCTGTTGCCGCCAAGGCCCTGCGGCTCTTCCCCTCGCTGGCCGGGGTGCCGGTGATGCGGGCGTACGGCGGGTTCCGGCCGTACGTGCCCGATCATCTGCCGGTCATCGGCGCCGATCCCAGGCTGGCCGGACTGTGGCACGCGAGCGGTCACGAAGGGGCCGGGATCGGGCTGTCGGTGGGCACCGGACGGCTGCTGCGGAACCTCGTACTGGGCGAGCCGACCGAGATCGACGCCCACGCGTTCCGGGTGGACCGACCAGCCGTACTCGAACCCGCAACCGCGCCCCGGCAGCACAAGCAGGACCGACAGCAGGAGCAGGAGGGGGCATGAGCCCGAGACTCGTACCCGCCGGGAGCGACTCCACCGGACGTCGGGACCGGCCGCTGCGGATCAGCGTCGACGGCGAACCGGCCGACGGTATCGAGGGTCAGACGCTGGCCGGTGTGCTGCTCGCCTCCGGCCGGACGGCCTGGCGCACCGGCCCTTCGGGCGCCGCGCGCGGGGTGTTCTGCGGTATCGGCGTCTGCTTCGACTGCCTGGTAACCGTCAATGACGACCGCGACGTACGCGCCTGCCTGCGGCGGGCCGTGGACGGTGACGTGGTGCGCACCCAGACTCGCGCACACCACCGCCCGCAGGCCGGCCCGCAGGCCGAGGAGGCGAAATGACCCTCCGCCATGTCGCGGTCGTCGGCGCGGGGCCGGCTGGGCTGGCCGCAGCGCACGCCGCGTTGGCGGCAGGCGCCCGGGTGACGCTGATCGACTCCGCGGAGCAGCCCGGCGGCCAGTACCACCGCATGCTGCCCGACGCGTACGCCGCTGAGCGCCCCGAACTCCAGCGCGGCTGGGCGGCGTTCGAGCGGCGCCGCCACCAGGTGCTGACGCACCCGCGCTGCAGCTGGCTGCCGGAGACCTCGGTCTGGGCGCTGGAGCAACCCGGACAGGGCGAGGAACCGCCCGGCTCGCCGCCACGTGTGCATCTGCTGTGCGGCGGGCCCGTGGACGGCTCCGGCCGTACGCGGCGCACTCTCGACGCCGACGCACTGGTGCTGGCGACCGGCGCCCACGACCGGGTACTCCCTTTCCCCGGCTGGCAGTTGCCGGGCGTCTTCACCGCGGGAGCCGCTCAGGCGCTGGCGAAGGGTGAGCGGGTGCTGGTGGGTGACCGGGTCGTGGTCGCGGGCAGCGGCCCGTTCCTGCTCCCGGTGGCGGCCTCCCTGCTGGAGGCGGGTTCCCGGGTGCTGGAGGTGCTGGAGGCCAACACCCCGGGCACCGTGGCCCGTGGCTGGGGCCGCCGCCCGTGGGAGCTGGCCACGCAGCTGGGCAAGGCTGCCGAACTGGCCGACTACACCGCCGCGCTGGCCCGTCACCGGGTGCCGTACCGACTGGGCGGTACGGTCGTCGAGGCGCGGGGTGCGGGGCGCCTGGAGGAGGTCGTCACCGCGCGGCTGCGCCCGGACTGGTCGGTGGTGCCGGGAACGGAGCGCACCGTGCCGGTGGACGCGCTGTGCGTCAGTCACGGTTTCAGCCCCCAGTTGGAGCTCCCGCTGGCAGCAGGGTGTGCCCTGCGCGGCGGGCAGCCTGGGGCCGCCTCCCGGCCGAACGTGCCGGACGTGCCGGCCGTGCTGGAGGCGTCGGAGGCCGGCGGAGCCGGGGAGTTCGTGGCGGTCGACGACGAGCAGCGCACCAGCGTGCCCGGCGTCTTCGCCGCCGGGGAGATCACCGGGATCGCCGGTGCGCCCGCCGCGCGTGCCGAGGGCGCCGTCGCCGGGTGGACGGCCGCCGGGGGTGACCGGTCCGCGCGGGCGCTGCGGGTACTGCGGCGCAGCCGGGACCAGGGGCGGGCGTTCGCGCGGCGGCTCGCGCTGGCACACCCGATCGGTGCGGGCTGGCCCGGATGGCTGCGCACCGACACGCTTGTGTGCCGCTGTGAGGAGACCGACTACGGCGCGCTGTGTGCGGCGTTCGGCAGCGAGGCGGAGTCAGCGCCCCGCGTCGCGAAGCTGGGTACCCGGGCCGGGCTCGGTCCATGTCAGGCCAGGATCTGCGGCCCCACAGTCGCCGAGCTCCGCACCCGGCTCGGCGACGGGCCCGCCGACCGGTCCGCCGAGGGCCTGCCCGCCGCCAGTCCGCATCGCAGGCCGATCGCCCAGCCACTCCGGCTCGGCGAACTGGCCGCCTCTCCCGTCTCGCCCGTTCCCACCGACCCTCCCGAGGAGAGCAGTTCATGACCGACGACAAACAACCCGCCCAGAAGCAACCCGCCCACGGCCTCGGCGGCGTGGTCGTAGCAACAGCGCTGCCGTACTACGAGGACGCCGCAGCACCCGCGGGCCTGGCCGTGGACTACGACCGCTACGCCGAGCACTGCCGCTGGCTGGTGGAGAGCGGCTGCGACGGCGTGGGGCCCAACGGCTCGCTGGGCGAGTACTCGTCGCTGACGGACGAGGAGCGCCGCACCGTGGCGCGTACGGCGATCGAGGCGGTGGGCGACGCGGGGAGCGTCGTCGTCGGTGTGCATGGCGTCGGCTCGCACCAGGCGCGGCACTGGGCCGAGGTGGCCGCCGAGGACGGCGCGGACGGAGTGCTGTGTCTGCCACCGACCATGTACCGCGCCAACCGGGACGAAATACTGGCACATTTCGCGGCAGTGGCCTCGGCCGGTCTCCCGGTGATGGTCTACAACAACCCCATCGACACCAAGGTCGATCTGACGCCGGACCTGGTGGCGGAGATCGCGCAGATCGACAACGTCGTGGCGATCAAGGAGTTCTCCGGCGACGTACGCCGGGTACTGGAGATCAAGGAGCGGACCGCCGGAACCGGTCTGGAGGTCATCAGCGGCGCCGATGACCTGGTGCTGGAGAGCCTGCTGATGGGGGCGAGCGGCTGGTTCGCCGGGTTCCCCAACGTTTTTCCCGCCGAGTCGGCGCTGCTGTTCGAGCTGGCAACGGCCGGGAAGCTGGAGGAGGCGCGGGCGCTGTACGAGCCGCTGGTGGCCGCCTTCCGCTGGGACTCGCGCACCGAGTTCGTCCAGGCGATCAAGCTTGGGATGGAACAGGTCGGCCGGTTCGGCGGCCCGTGCCGTCCGCCGCGCGGCCCGCTGACCCCGGCGATGCGGGAGCAGGTCGAGGCCGACATGGCGCGGGCGGTCTCCGCGCTCGAAGAGCGGAGGGCTGCCTGATGCGGTCGGTCCGTTCGCTCAGCGCCGTCGATTCGCACACCGAAGGCATGCCGACCCGGGTCGTCACCGGCGGCGTGCCGCCGATCCCGGGTGCCACGATGGCCGAGCGCCGCCGCTACGCCGTCGAGCACCTGGACGAGCTGCGCCGGTTCCTGGTGAACGAGCCGCGCGGGCACCCCGCGATGAGCGGGGCGCTGCTCCAGCCGCCGATCCGCCCGGATGCCGACTGGGGTGTGGTCTATGTCGAGGTCAGCGGCTTCCTGCCGATGTGCGGGCACGGCACCGTCGGGGTGGCGACCGTACTGGTGGAGACGGGCATGGTCGAGGTGACCGAGCCGGAGACCACGGTGCGGCTGGACACCCCGGCCGGGCTGGTGGAGGCCCGGGTCACCGTGCGGGACGGGGTGGCCGAAAAGGTCACCCTGCGGAACGTGGACGCGTTCGCGCTGGAGCTCAACGCCACCGTCCAGGTCCCCAGCCTGGGCGAGGTTGGCTACGACATGGCGTACGGCGGCAACTTCTACGCCGTCGTCGAACTCGACCAGCTGGGGATGCCGTTCGACCGGGCCCGCAAGGACGACATCCTCGCCGCGGGCCTCGCGATCATGGATGCCGTCAACGACCAGAACCGGCCGGCGCACCCCGCCGACCCCGCGATCGGCGGCTGCAAGCATGTGCAGTTCGTGGCGCCGGGCTCGGACGGGCGGCACTCGCGGCACGCCATGGCGATCCACCCCGGCTGGTTCGACCGCTCCCCTTGCGGTACCGGCACCTGCGCGCGGATGGCGCAGCTGCACGCGCGGGGTGAACTGCCGCTGCGTACGGAGTTCGTGAACGAGTCGTTCATCGGCACCCGGTTCACCGGGCAGCTGCTGGAGACCACCGAGGTGGGCGGGCTGCCGGCGGTGGTGCCCGAGTTCTCCGGGCGCGCGTGGATCACCGGCATGGCCACCTATCTGCTGGACCCCGGGGACCCGTTCCCGCACGGCTTCGTTCTGTAGGCCGAGTTCCCGCGCCCCGAAGGGGCGCGGGAACTACGCACCCGCCGGAGTTCTCGCGGCGGCGCGACGTGCCGCCAGAGCCTTCCGGTCCACGGCGAGCGTTCCGGCCGCGTTGTCGTGCCAGCACTGCTGATACGGCTTGTCCCACAGGCAGGAGGCCACGTTGAGCAGGCCGACGAACGGGATCACCGACATGAGCAGGTAGAACAGCTCCCGCCACAGCGCCTGGAAGAACCCCGGGTGCGTGCCCGTTCGCATCCGTACGATCTGCACTCCGACCAGCCGCTTGCCCAGGGTGACGCCGAACCGGGAGAGGGGCAACGGATTCAGCAGCGTCCACATCAGCGCACTGCCGCAGACGGAGGCGATGGCACGGGCGTTTCCCTCTTCCGTGTTCGCCGTCACGAATGCAAGAACCGGAGTGCTGGCGACGGCCCAGATGATCAGGTCCACCAGGCGGGCCGCGAACCGGGGGGACCGGCTAGCGAGCACGAGCTCTCCGGGCTGCCGCGCGGTTTCCTGGACGCTGTCGGTCGGCATGTGTCCCCCAAGGTGTGATCGATCCGGAATCCCGTCACACTATTGGGCGCTGCCGTCGGTCGGTCGGCCGCCCCTACCCTGCGGACTCCTCCAACAACCGCAGGGCGAGCTCCTTCAGTTCGGGGGAAGCTTCCGCGGCGTTCCCCGCATCGAACGGGGGCCGGGGATCGTACTCCACGGCGAGCTGGACCGCCTTCGCGGTGCGCTCGCCCGCGATCAGCGACGCGAGGTGGAGGGCCATGTCCACACCGGCCGAGACCCCGGCGGCGGTGACGATCTTCCCGGATCGGACGTAGCGCTCCGGTACGTAGGTCACGTCGAAGGTGGACTCCAGATAGTCGGCGGAGGCCCAATAGGTGGTAGCGCGCCGCCCGTCGAGGAGCCCTGCCGAGGCCAGGATCAGTGCTCCGGTGCAGACGGAGGTCGTCCAGCGGGTGTGCCGGTGGATACGGCGGACCCATTCCAGGATCCGCGGATTCTTCATCGCGGCGATCGTGCCGCGATTTCCCCCGCCCGGGACCAGCAGCACATCCAGCCGGTCGACCTCGTCGAGCGACCGGTCCGCCATGACGGCCACATCACCGGTGTCGGTACGGACCGGTCCACGCCGCTCCGCCACCATCGTCACCGCCGCGCCGGGCAGCCGGGACAGCACCTCGGCCGGCCCGGTGGGGTCCAGCAGGCTGTAGCCGTCGTACAGCAGGATGCCGATGTGGAGTTCGCGGCGGCGAGGCTGTGCGGCGTGCGCGGTACTCGCATGCGCTGTACTCGCATGCGCGGTGCTCGCCTGTGCGGCGCCGACGGCGGCCAGCGCGGTGACCGCCACCGTGCCGTGCAACACCGAGCGGCGCGTCGCCGAGGCCGGGCCGGAGGAGGGTGCGGGAGCGGGAGAGGGAGAAGAGGGGGACGGCATCGAAGGGGTGGAAGGTGTCATGGCTCGGGATTCTGCGCATCCGCCGCCACGCGGGGCCGCGGCATGTCCGGCATCCTGCGAATCCTGTCCCCGCCGACGCCGTAGTGGTCCAGGAACGCCTGCCGCAGCGTCTGCGGCGAACGGAACCCGCAGCGGCGGGCGATAGCGGCCAGCGGCAGCGCGCTGGACCGCACCAGATGCGCTGCCGCCTCGGTCCGGGCCACCCGTACGGCGCGGCTCGGCGTGGTGCCCAGGTGGGTGCTGAACAGCCGGGTCAGATGCCGGGTGCTCACCCCGGCGCGGGCCGCCAGCGCACGAGGGCTGAGGTCCTCGGCCAGGTGCCCGGCCATGTAGCCGGTCAGGTCCCGGACCAGCCGGTCACCCGGCGGCGGGGCGGCGAGGAACATGCTGATCTGCGCCTGGTCGGCGGGCCGGTGGAGGTAGGAGACGAGTTCCCGGGCCACCGCACGGGCCAACGTCGGCCCGTGGTCGTCCTCGATCAGCGACAGCGTCAGATCGAGGGCGCTGGTCACACCGGCGGAGGTGTAGATGTTGCCGTCCCGGATGTACAGCGGGCCCACGTCCACGGCCACTCCGGGGTGCTGCGCGGCCAGCTGCTCGCCGTACCGCCAGTGGGTGGTCACCCGGCGGTTGTTGAGCAGTCCGGCCGCGGCCAGTACGTAGGTGCCGGTGCAGACCGAGGCGACGCGCCGGCTCTGCCGGGCCAGTCGGCGCACCTGTGCCAGCAGCCGCGCGTCCGCCGCCGCGTCCGCGTATCCGGCCCCGCCCACGACGACCAGCGTGTCCAGCCGCCCGGTGACCGTCTCCAGGTCGCAGCCGGCGCCGAGCAGGATCCCGGCCGAACTGCGCGCTGCGGACCGGCCCACGGTGCCCAGCTCGACGGTGTACGGCGGTGCGGCACCGTGCCGGTTGGCCAGATCGAGCGCGCCGCTGGGCGAGGCGATGTCGAGGATCTGCGCATCGTCGTAGGCCACCAGGAGCATCCGCCGCCGCTCTTCCATGCTGCCGATCCCATCACGGCCCGCCCTCCCCACTTCCCCGCGGGCAGCCCTCCCCGGCCCTGGCAGGGCCCCCTCTCGTCGTTCCGTTGGTCAGAGATTGCCCCTTGCTCGATTCCACAGGCTGCGGGTGCGTTGTGGCTGGTCGCGCAGTTCCCCGCGCCCCTTACGGGGCGCTCCCCCGCTGTGCTTGGGAGGTCTGGTCCCCCAGCCTCCGGCCGGGAGGTGCCCCCAGGGGGTTCCCCTGCTCGAAGAGCTTGGGGGAGCAGGGCTGGCAAGCGCCCCCCGTGCCGGGCACGCGAAAAACCGCCGGGCAAGCAAGGGCGGCGCCGCGGAATCGCCCGCAGCGGAATTCGGTCGCCGTCGGGGCGCCGACGGGGCAGGCTCCCTCCCATGGAGATCTCCGAGTGCATCGACGCCCTGCGCCGTGAAGGCAGCCTCTTCGCAGACGCCGTCGAACATGCCGACCCCGCGGCGCCCGTCCCCGCCTGCCCCGACTGGACCGTACGCGACCTGGCCACCCATCTCGGTACGGTGCACCGCTGGGCTACGGGCTTCATACGGGAGGGCCGCACGGAGCCGGTCCGGCCCACCGAGCCACCCGGGGTTGCCGAGTTGCCCGACAAGGAACTCGCGCCGTGGCTGCGGGAGGGGCACGGGCTGCTGGTCGAGGCGCTGAAGTCGGCGCCGGACGACCTGTCCTGCTGGACGTTCCTGGCCGCACCCTCCCCGCTCGCCTTCTGGGCGCGGCGGCAGGCGCACGAGACGGCGGTGCACCGGGTGGACGCCGAGTCCGCGCTCGGCGCCCCGCTCTCCCCGGTGACCGACGCGTTCGCCGCCGACGGGATCGACGAGCTGCTGTGCGGCTTCTATCCGCGCCGCGGCACCCCGGAGGGCTTCGCCGCCGAGCCCCGCACGGTGCACGTACGGGCCACGGACGCGCCCGTCGCGGCCTGGACCGTGTTCCTGGGCGACCCGGCGCGCGCTGAACGCGGCACCGAGCCGACCGCCGCGCCGGACTGTGTGTACGAGGGCACGGCCAGGGACCTGTACCTCGCGCTGTGGAACCGGCTCCCGCTGACGGACCTCACCCTCTTGGGAGACGCGTCCGTGGCGCACCGCTGGCGGGAGTTGTTCCAGCCGTGACCGCGGAGTCCGTGCCCCCGCGGCGGGTGGCGCGCCGGACCGCCACGGCCTGTGCCGTCCCGCCGACCGCCAGGGCGAGCGCCACCAGCAGGGCGCTCACCCACAGGGGGGCGCGGTAGCCGAACCCCGCGCTGAGCGCGACGCCACCGGCCCACGGCCCCAGCGCGGCACCGACGTTGAGCGCCGCCGTGGCGAAGCCGCCCGCCAGGGTCGGCGCCTCGGTCGCCGCGTACAGGGACTGCGAAATCAGTGTCGAGCCGACGGCGAAGGACAGAGTCCCCTGGAGGAGTACGAGGACGACGGCCGCGGCCGGGTTGCCCGCCGTCAGTGCGAACAGCAGCCAGCCGGCGAGCAGTGCGCTCCCTCCCACGGTCAGCAGCCGCAGCGGACGGGTGTCCGCCATCCGGCCCGCCGCGGTGACGCCGAGGAAGGAGCCGAGTCCGAACAGCGCCAGCAGCCCCGGCACCCAGCCGTCACCGAACCCCGCGACGTCGGTGGCCAGCGGGGCGAGGTAGGTGAACGTACAGAACGTGGCGCCGTTGACCAAGGCGCCCAGCAGCAGCGTCACCAGCAGCCGCGGCCCGCGCAGCGCCCGCAACTCGCGGCGGACACCGAGGGGTTCCGCATCCATCGGCTCCGCATCAGTCGGCTCCGCATCCATCGGCTCCGCGTCGGCCGACTCCGCATCCGTCGGCTCCGCGCCGGCACCCGGCAGCGACCGTACGAGGGCGAACACCGCCGGTGCCGAGATCAGCGCGACGGCCCAGAACGCCGAGCGCCACCCCCACATCTGCCCCAGCAGAGCTCCCGCGGGCACTCCGGCGACACACGCGAGGGTGACCCCGCTCAACAGCACGGAGGTGGCCCGCCCCTTGGCGTCGGGCGGCACCATTCCGGCAGCGGCGGTCAGCGCGACGGCGAGGAACCCGGCATTGGCCAGCGCGCCCACCACGCGGGTGGCGACCAGTACCGCGAAGCTCGTCGTCACCGCGCCCACCACATGCACCAGCAGAAACGCGCACAGGAACCCGAGCAGCGCCCGCCGTCTGTCCCAGCGACGGCTCAACACCGCCATCAATGGCGCCCCCACGATCATCCCGACGGCGAAGGCCGAGGTCAGCAACCCGGCCGCCGAGACGGACACCCCCAGCCCCGCGGCGAGGTCCGGGACGAGCCCGGACAGCATGAACTCCGACGTCCCCTGCGCGAACACCGCCAGCGCGAGAACGTACAGCACAAATGGCATGGAAAACTCCGCAATCCCTACTCGGATCGGAATCAGCAGTGAAAAGGACAGCGGCAGGTGCGAGCAGCGTCCGGCAGAAAGGCATGCCTGAAGGAGCCCACTAGAAGTGAGGGGCATGCGTCAGGAAGAAAATTCGTCCAGCCGGGCACGCGGCAGCACTACCGCGGAACAGCCCGTGGCACGGCGATCCGATGGCACCCGGCGCAGGCGGCAGAAGACCGCGGAAAAGAACGCGGCCAAGAGTGCGGACAGCGCGAAACAGCCACCGGACGGCCGGTGGCTAGAGTCTGGAAGCCTCAGGGCTGGACATGCCCGCACCTTAACCGCGCCCCGCCGCGAGGGTCCACGCATTTACCGACGAGCACGGTGGCCGCGAGACCGGCTACAGTGCGGCCCGCCATGACTGCACCCATTCCGGACACCCGCGCCCTGTTCGACTTCATCACCTACACCGCCCGCCTGCGGGAGGTGGAACGGCACAACCGGGCCACCCCCACACGGCCCGAATCGGTGGCCGAGCACTCCTGGCATCTGGCAGTGGTGTGCTGGGTACTGCACACGGAGTTCGAGCGGGAGAGCGGGGTGCGGCTCGACCTGGGCCGGATGGTGAAGCTCTGTCTGATGCACGACGTGGTGGAGATCGACGCGGGTGATCCGTCGGCCTGGCACACGGCAGATGAGGACGCCGCCGCGGAGAAGGTCCGTACGGAGGAGGCGGTGGCGCGCGAACGGTTCGGCGCGCTGCCACCGCCGCTCGGCCCGGAACTGCTCGCGCTGTGGCACGAGTACGAGGAGGGCGCCACCCCGGAGGCCCGGCTGGTGCGCGGCGTGGACCGCCTCAACCCGGCGCTGATGCGGCTGCTCACCGGCCAGGGCTGGTCCGACGTGGGCGCCGACGCCGCGGCCCTGGACCACCTCCAACTCCCCCGGGTGGGCGTCAGCCCGACCCTGAAGGCGCTGTACGAGGAGGTACGGGAGGCCGCGATCACCCGTGGCCTGCTGAGACCCTGACGCCGCGCCGGACCGTGCGGGCGGACGGGACCATCCTGACGGCATCCGGCGAGGGCTGGACCGGGACATCGCCGAGGGCGCCGAGGACCGCACCACAGACACCGTCCAGCGCCTCACCGGGCGCCCCGCCACGCAGCTTCCACCCATTCGCCGAGCAGGAGATCTCGGGAAACTCACGCGCTGTTGCGTGAGTTCACGCTTCCGGGCCGAGGCTCATGCTTTCCGGTCCGTCGGGCTGAGGGCGGGCTGAGGCGGATGCGGCGGCCAGGGGCCCAGTTCGGGGAGGCCGTCCCGGGAGCGGGGCGGCGTGTCCGGTACGCGCCCGGCCAGCCATGCCGCCAGGTCCCGCACACCGCCCCGCACTTCGGGGCCCGGTGCGGGGTTTCCTTCTCCCGCGTGCCAGCGCCGGTCGAGGTCCGTGGCAACCAGACAGGTTCCGGGCGGCAGCCTGCTCAGCAGGAAGTCCACCGCATGGCTCGCCAGCCCCTCCGGCCAGGCCGCCGGGCCGACCTCGAGGTCCAGATCGACCAGATGGATCCACACCTCGCGCCAGCGGGCGAACACCGTCGCGGCGATGTCCGCGTCCCGGAAGGAGACCGGACGCCGCCAGTCCTCGGCGGTGGCCCGGGACCATACGTCCATCAGCGACCGGGTGTGCCCGGCCAGCGCCGCCCGGTGCTCGACCGCCGTACGCCCGGCGGTGTCCTCGATGATCGCGTCGCGCTCCGCCTGACCTCCGTCGTACGGGGGCACCCGCTCCCCGCGCAGCGCGTGCTCGGCGAGGCGGGCGAACATCCGGGCGTTGTCGGTCAGATGGGCCAGGACGTGTCCCCGGGACCAGCCGGGCAGCGCGGAGGGCGCCCGGACCTGCGCGTCGTCCACGTCGGCGAGCAGGCCACGGAGTACCCGCTGAGCTTCGGCCACTTCTGCAACAGGAGGTATCACAGGAACCGACCCTAGACCCTCGTCCCAGCCCCGTCCCTGGTTGCGGCCACCGGCTCCGCCTCGGCCTGTTCGAGGAGCTCCAGCAGGCGCGCCGTCAGCGCCGCGTCCGCGTCCAGGAGCGGACCGCGTACCGGCCCCGCCGGCAGACCGCGCGCGTTGAGCAGGGCCTTCGCCGCGACGGTGCCGGGCTGGCCGGTCATCACCGCCTCGGTCAGCGGGGCGAGCGCGAGATGGCGACGCGCCGCCAGGGCGTGCTCCCCCGCGTCGTACGCGTCGAGCACCCCGCGCACCAGCGGCGCCGCGACATTGGCGACGGTGCTGATGCACCCCGCACCGCCGATCGCGCGCAGCGGGAGCGCGAACTCGTCGCAGCCCGCGTAGTACGCCAGCCCGGTCCCGGCCATCACCCGGGAGGACTTGAGCAGGTCGTACGCACAGTCCTTGACGCCCTCGATCCGCGGATGTTCCGCCAGCCGCAGCAGCGTGCCGGTGGTCAGCGCGGTTCCGGTGCGGCCGGGGATGTCGTAGAGCAGCACCGGCAGCCGGGTGGCGTCGGCCACCGTACGCAGATGGTGCGCAACGGCCTCCTGGGTGGGGCGCGAGTAGTACGGCGTCACCACCAGCAGCCCGTGTGCGCCTGCCGCTTCGGCGTCCCGGGCCAGCGCGACGCTATGGCGGGTGTCGCTGGAACCGACACCCGCCACGACGCTTGCCCGGTCCCCCACCTCCGCCACCACCGCGCGCACCAGCGCGGTCTTCTCAGCGTCCGAGGTGGTCGGCGCCTCCCCCGTCGTCCCGCTGAGCACAAGGGCTTCGCACCCTCCCTCGTCCACCAGGTGCACGGCGAGGCGCCGGGCGCCCTCGATATCGAGCTCCCCGGCGGCATCGAACGGGGTGACCATGGCTGCTGCGATACGGCCCAAGGGCCCTGCGGAGATCGGCATGGCCGGAGTGTGCGGCCGAGCGGGCCCGCGCACCATTTAATTGCCGTGAAGCCTGCCCATAAGCAACGCTTCACTGCGCGGCGTCGGTCAACGGGTGCCGTGCTCCCCGCCGTTGACGTTGAGCACCTGCGCCGTGATGTCGCGTGCCGCGGGCGAGGCCAGGAAGGCGACGGCTCCGGCGATGTCCTCCGGAACGCCAGGGCGGCCCAGCGCGGTGGAGGCGATGAGATGGTCACGCCGCTCGGGCGTGAGGTGGTCGCGGAAGAACTCGGTGTCGGCGATGTAGCCGGGCGAGACGACGTTCGCGGTGATGCCGCGCCGCCCCAGCTCCTGTGCCAGGCCCAGGTTCCAGGAGGCGACGCCCGCCTTGGCCGCCCCGTAGGCTCCGGAGCCCTTGTCGGCCGCGATGGAGCCGATGCTGATGACGGCGCCGCCCTCCGCGAGCCGGTCCTCGACCGCCTTGGTCGTCAGCGCCGCGCTGAGCAGGTTGGCGTCCAGGTTGGCGCGGAACCTCCGCGCGAACGCCGCCAGCGGGCTGAGTCCGGGGTCCTCCGAGGCGTCGAAATCGGTGTTGCCGCCGGCGTTGTTGACCAGGACGTCGAGCCGCTCGGGCAGCTGGGGCAGCAGCCGCTCCACCGCTTCCGAGTCGGTGTGATCGCAGACCACGGCTCGCGCGCCGATCTCCTCGGCAGCCGCCTCCAGTACCTCCTTCCGGCGCCCCGTGATGACGACCGTCTCCCCCTGCTCCGCGAAATGCCGCGCCACAGCCAGCCCGATGCCCGTCGCACCGCCGGTGACCAGGATGCCGCGTGCCATACAGTGTCCTCCACGCTCTGTTAAGACCTGAATTTAGACCTGAACATAACATCGCATGGAGGGGCCATGGCAAGCGATCACTCCCCGTCGGACGGCACGGCGTCGGACGGCACGGCCGACTACCCCGTGGCGGACATCGCCGCCGCATGGCAGCGCGAGCGCCCCGGCACGCCCGTCTCCTCGATCGGCATCGTCACCCCGCTCTGGCGGCTGGCGAAGCTGCTCGGCGACGACCGCCGCCGGGTGCTCGCCCGCGCGGGCGTGGACGCCGCCACGCTGGATCTGCTCAGCGTGCTGCGGCGCACGGGTGAGCCGTACACGCTCACCACACGCGAACTTTCCGCCCGCTCCATGATCACCGCGGGCGCCATCTCCCAGCGGGTGGCCCGCGCCGAACGCGAGGGCCTGGTCACCCGCCGCTCCGGAGGAGGCCGCCGCCGGTCCGTCCTGGTCGAACTGACCCCCGCCGGGCACCAGCTGGTCGAGTCCACCGTCGACCAGGTCCTCACCCGCGAGGCCGAGCTCCTGACGGGCCTCGACCCCGAGCAGCAGAACCAGCTCGCCGAGCTTCTGCGTGTTCTCCTTCAGGACGTCCAACGGCAGTTGAATGATCACCGATTGACTCATGTGGGCGAACTGGACTAACGACTGTTGGCCCACACGCCCCTGCTGTAACTTTTGAGCGACCGAACTGCGGGTGATTCGCACCGCCGTCGCCCACGGAGAGAGAGCTGAGACAACTTGCGCATGAAAAAGCAGGCCAGCACAGCGATGTGGACCGCAGCAGCCCTCGCCGCGTCCCTCTTCCTGGGCGCGTGCGGGAGCGACGGCGGGTCCGACGACAAGATCGACGGCGCCAAGGGGGAGGGCAAGACGGAGTCCAAGTCTCCCTCGCCCACGAAGAGTTCGGGTGGGTCCGGGCGCCAAGCGCCTGACGAGATCAAGCTGGCGAAGGACGCCAAGAACGTCTTCGAGGACGCCGAGACGGGTGACCCGAAGAAGGACGAGGTCCTGGCGGACAACCAACGCCGCATCAACGCGATCGACCGGGTCATCACCACCGGGAAAGACCTTGATGGGGTGACGGTCTACGCCAAGGGAAAGGCCGCCATCTCCGCAAACGAGTACATCCTTAGCTTCACCAAGCACGGGAAGAGTTGGGCCGGCGTCACGCGCTACTACAACCAGACCGTCAAGCTGGATGGAGACAAAGCCGCCAGCCTGACCTTCTGCACTGACGAAAGCAAGTCGAAGAACAAGATCGTCAAAACGGGGAAACTGGAGCCCAACAACGGGGGCGACCAGAACTACATCCTTTCCACACTGCAGATGGAGCGCAACAAAGACGGCGTCTGGCAAGCGACATCCGGTTCTGAGACAGCGGGGGCCAAAAAATGCATGAGTTGACACGCAAAGGTTCAGTGGCAGGCCTGGCGACAGTGCTTCTACTCACCGTTTCCGGGGGCGCATACGCCACCGAAACCGGGGGAAAGGGGTCGGGGAAAGGGTCGCTCACTGGTAACGCCAGTAATGGGAAGCTGGAGGCCGGCGTCTCCCACGTGCAGATAACCGGCGGAGGCGGTGGAGGGAAGAACACCGTCAAGTTGAATCCCAAGGACCCCAACTGGGAGCCCCCGGCCTGCTGGTACGAGCCGAAGACCACTCCCAAGCAGCTCAAAGAGAAAATCGAGAGCCTGAAGCCCAAGAAGCGGAAGAAGGAGAAGAAGGAGAACGACGGGCCGCTGTCCGGAGGCGTCGACCCGATAGACCTCTCGGACGCCCTCCGCGGTCAGGCCTCCAACATCTACGAGAACTACTACCAGACCGACAAGTACGACGACTACAACATCGACAAACAGGGCAAGGGCATGTTCTGGGAGGGGGTGCGGAATCCCAACAAGGCGGACGACCCGAAGGCGGACGAGTGCAGCGAGCACGCCATCTGGGTGCCCAAGGGCAAGCCCCCGAAGAGCATGCCGCTCGCGGTCAGTCCGGAGATCCTCGCGCAGTACGCATACGAGGAACTGCCTATTCCGGGGACCGAGATATCGCTGAACCCGGAGAACAAGCAGACGGTCAATCTCGACACGTGGGTGTGGCTGGACAAGGGGAAGTTCAAGCCGGTGGACGTGACTGCCTCTCTCGATCTGGAAGACGGCACCCACCTCTCGGCGACCACCACCGCCAAGCCCACCTCGCTCACCCTCGAACCGGGAACCGGCGACGCGAAGATGTACCCCGGCTCCGGAAAGTGCGTGGTCAAGAACGGCCAGCTCGGTGAGGAGTACTCGGCCGGGAAGAAGGACCAGACCCCGCCCTGCGGGATCAGGTATCTGCGGGCGAGCGGCAAGAACGGCTCCTACCCGCTGAAGGCGACCCTCACCTGGAACATCACCTGGAAGGGTTCCGACGGCACCGGTGGCGACCTGCCCGCCGGCACCTTCAGCACCACAAAGGACGTCACCGTGAAGGAGATCCAGTCCATCGTGCGTGACTGACCCATCGCCGGACGGAAACACGAGAAGCGGAAACGAGAAGCGGAAACACAGCGCGGCGCCTGCCACAACCCGGTCGGGGACTGGCAGGCGCCGCGTCGTCCGTACGCCGTTGTACGGAAGCTCCAAGGAGAGGGTTACACCGCCAAGGACCGGTCCGTGGGGCGGATCGGCGCGTGCAGGGTGCTGGTTTCGCCGGTGAGGTAGCGGTCGACCGCCTTCGCGGCGGAGCGGCCCTCGGCGATGGCCCAGACGATCAACGACTGGCCGCGGCCCGCGTCACCGGCGACGTAGACGCCGGGGACGTTGGTGGCGTAGTCGCCGTCCCGCGCGATGTTGCCCCGTGCGTCGAGCTCGACGCCGAACTGCTCGACCAGGCCGTTCTCCCGGTCGACGCCGGTGAAGCCCATGGCGAGGGTGACCAATTGGGCGGGAATCTTCCGCTCCGTGCCGGACTTGGGCTCCAGCTTGCCGTCCACCATCTCGACCTCGACCAGGTGGAGCCACTGGACGTTGCCGTCCTCGTCGCCCTCGAAGTGGGTGGTGTTGACGGAGTAGACGCGCTCGCCGCCCTCCTCGTGCGCAGACGTCACCTTGTAGAGCATGGGGAAGGTCGGCCACGGCTGGCGGCCCGGGTCCCGCTCCTCGCCCGGCTTGGGCATGATCTCCAGCTGGGTGACGGAGGCCGCGCCCTGCCGGTGTGCGGTGCCGACGCAGTCGGCGCCGGTGTCGCCGCCGCCGATGACGACCACGTGCTTGCCCTCGGCGGTGATGGGGGGCGTCACGAAGTCGCCCTCCTGCACCTTGTTGGCCAGCGGCAGGTACTCCATCGCCTGGTGGATGCCGTTCAGCTCGCGGCCGGGAACCGGCAGGTCACGCGCCGTGGTGGCGCCCGCCGCGATGACGACCGCGTCGTACCGCTTGCGCAGCTTCCGCGCGTCGATGTCGCGGCCGATCTCCACGCCGGTGCGGAACTTGGTGCCCTCCGCGCGCATCTGCTCGATACGGCGGTTGATGTGCCGCTTCTCCATCTTGAACTCGGGGATGCCGTAACGGAGGAGACCTCCGATGCGGTCCGCGCGCTCGTAGACGGCGACCGTGTGGCCGGCGCGGGTGAGCTGCTGGGCCGCGGCCAGCCCCGAGGGGCCAGAGCCGATGACGGCGACGGTCTTGCCGCTCAGCCGCTCCGGGGGCTGCGGGGTGACGCCGCCGGTCTCCCACGCCTTGTCGATGATGGAGACCTCGACGTTCTTGATGGTGACGGGCGGCTGGTTGATGCCCAGCACGCACGCCGACTCGCACGGCGCCGGGCACAGCCGCCCGGTGAACTCGGGGAAGTTGTTCGTGGCGTGCAGCCGCTCGCTCGCGGCGTCCCAGTCGCCGCGGTAGGCGTAGTCGTTCCACTCGGGGATGAGGTTCCCCAGCGGACAGCCGTTGTGGCAGAAGGGGATGCCGCAGTCCATGCAGCGCCCGGCCTGCTTGCTGATGATGGGCAGCAGGGAGCCGGGTACGTAGACCTCGTTCCAGTCCTTGACCCGCTCTTCGACAGGGCGGGTCTCGGCGACCTCGCGGTCGGTGTTCAGGAAGCCCTTGGGGTCAGCCATTGGTCGCCGCCTCCATCATCTTCTCGTGGGTCTCGGACTCACTGAGCCCCGCTCGCTCGGCGGCGTCCTTGGCGGCGAGCACAGCCTTGTACGTGGCGGGCAGGACCTTGCTGAAGCGGCTGAGCGCTCCGTCCGGTCCGTCCCAGTCGGCGAGGAGCTTCGCGGCCACGGTCGAGCCGGTCTCCTCCTGGTGGCGGCGCACGACTTCGTGCAGCCACGCCTTGTCGTCGTCGGTCAGCTCCTCGACGGCGCCGCGCAGTCCGGCGTTGACGTTCGCCAGGTCCAGGTCGATGACGTACGCCGTACCGCCGGACATTCCGGCGCCGAAGTTACGGCCGGTGCTGCCCAGGACGACGGCCGCGCCGCCGGTCATGTACTCGCAGCCGTGGTCGCCCACGCCTTCGGAGACGACCAGGGCACCGGAGTTGCGGACGCAGAAGCGTTCGCCGACCCGGCCGCGCAGGAAGATCTCGCCGCCGGTGGCGCCGTAGGCGAGGGTGTTGCCCGCGATGGTGGAGTACTCGGCGAGGTGGTCGGCGCCCCGGTCGGGGCGGACGATCACTCGGCCGCCGGAGAGGCCCTTGCCGACGTAGTCGTTGGCGTCGCCCTCCAGCCGCAGCGTGATGCCGTGCGGGACGAAGGCGCCGAACGACTGGCCGGCGGAGCCGGTGAAGGTGATGTCGATGGTGTCGTCGGGCAGTCCGGCGCCGCCGAACTTCTTGGTGACCTCGTGTCCGAGCATCGTGCCGACGGTCCGGTTGACGTTGCGGATCGCGACCTGGGCGCGGACCGGCTCCGCCTGCTCGGCGGTGTCGGCGTGCAGCGCGTCGGCCGCCAGCTTGACGAGCTGGTTGTCGAGCGCCTTCTCCAGGCCGTGGTCCTGGGCGACGGCCTGGTGCAGCACGGCGCCCTCGGGGAGTTCGGGGACGTGCAGCAGCGGCGCCAGGTCGAAGCCCTTGGCCTTCCAGTGGTCGACGGCGCGCGAGGTGTCGAGCAGTTCGGCGTGCCCGATGGCCTCGTCCAGGGTGCGGAAGCCCAGCTCGGCCAGGAGTTCGCGGACCTCTTCGGCGATGAACTCGAAGAAGTTGACGACGTATTCGGCCTTGCCGCTGTAGCGCTCGCGCAGCACCGGGTTCTGGGTGGCGATGCCGACCGGGCAGGTGTCCAGATGGCAGACGCGCATCATGACGCAGCCGGAGACCACCAGCGGCGCGGTGGCGAAGCCGAACTCCTCGGCGCCCAGCAGCGCGGCGATGATCACGTCGCGGCCGGTCTTGAGCTGGCCGTCGGTCTGCACGACGATCCGGTCGCGCAGCCCGTTGAGCAGCAGCGTCTGCTGCGTCTCGGCCAGGCCCAGCTCCCAGGGGCCGCCCGCGTGCTTGAGGGAGGTGAGCGGCGATGCGCCGGTGCCGCCGTCGTGGCCCGAGATGAGCACGACATCGGCGTGGGCCTTGGAGACGCCCGCCGCGACCGTGCCGACGCCGACCTCGGACACCAGCTTCACATGGACGCGGGCTGCCGGGTTGGCGTTCTTCAGGTCGTGGATGAGCTGGGCGAGGTCCTCGATGGAGTAGATGTCGTGGTGCGGCGGCGGCGAGATGAGGCCGACGCCGGGCGTGGAGTGCCGGGTCTTGGCAACCCACGGGTAGACCTTGTGCCCCGGCAGCTGGCCGCCCTCGCCGGGCTTGGCGCCCTGGGCCATCTTGATCTGGATGTCGTCGGCGTTGACGAGGTATTCGGAGGTGACGCCGAACCGGCCGGAGGCGACCTGCTTGATCGCGGAGCGCCGGGCCGGGTCGTAGAGCCGCTCGGGGTCCTCGCCGCCCTCACCGGTGTTGGACTTGCCGCCGAGCTGGTTCATGGCGATCGCCAGCGTCTCGTGCGCCTCCTGCGAGATGGAGCCGTAGGACATGGCGCCGGTGGAGAACCGCTTGACGATCTCGCTGGCGGGCTCGACCTCCTCTACGGGGATCGAGGGCCGGTCGCTCTTGACGTTGAACAGGCCGCGCAGCGTCATCAGCCGCTCGGACTGCTCGTCCACCCGCCGGGTGTACTGCTTGAAGATGTCGTAGCGGCGCTGCCGGGTGGAGTGCTGGAGGCGGAAGACCGTCTCCGGGTCGAACAGATGCGGCTCGCCCTCGCGACGCCACTGGTACTCGCCGCCGATGTCCAGCAGCCGGTGCGCGGGCGCGATCCCCGAGGACGGGTACGCCTTGGCGTGCCGGGCCGCCACCTCCTTGGCGATGACGTCGATACCGGCGCCGCCGATCTTGGTGGTGGTGCCGTGGAAGTAGGTGTCGACGAACGACTCGTCCAGGCCGACGGCCTCGAAGACCTGCGCGCCACGGTAGGAGGCGACGGTGGAGATGCCCATCTTGGACATCACCTTCAGCACGCCCTTGCCCAGCGCGTAGATCAGGTTGCGGATGGCTTGCTCGGGCGGCAGCTCCTCCGCACCCGGCAGGAATGTCCCCGCGCGCACCAGGTCCTCGACGGACTCCATGGCCAGATACGGGTTGACCGCGGCGGCGCCGTAGCCGATGAGCAGCGCGACATGGTGGACCTCGCGTACGTCACCGGCCTCGACCAGCAGCCCGACCTGGGTGCGCTGCTTGGTGCGGATGAGGTGGTGGTGCACGGCGGAGGTGAGCAGCAGTGACGGGATCGGTGCATGCTCGGCGTCCGAGTGCCGGTCGGACAGCACGATGAGCCGGGCTCCCGACTCGATCGCCGCGTCGGCCTCCGCACAGATCTGCTCGATACGGGCCGCGAGGCCGTCCCCTCCTTCGGCGACGCGGTAGAGCCCGGAGAGCGTGGCGGACTTGAAGCCCGGCAGATCGCCGTCGGCGTTGATGTGGATGAGCTTGGCCAGCTCGTCGTTGTCGATGACGGGGAACGGCAGCGTCACACTGCGGCAGGAGGCGGCCGTCGGGTCCAGCAGGTTGCCCTGCGGGCCCAGCGACGAGTACAGCGAGGTGACCAGCTCCTCGCGGATCGCGTCCAGCGGCGGGTTGGTGACCTGCGCGAACAGCTGGGTGAAGTAGTCGAAGATCAGCCGGGGCCGCTCGGAGAGCGCCGCGATGGGCGAGTCGGTGCCCATGGAGCCGATCGGCTCGGCGCCGCTGCGGGCCATCGGGGCGAGCAGGACGCGCAGCTCCTCCTCGGTGTAGCCGAAGGTCTGCTGACGGCGGGTGACCGAGGCGTGGGTGTGCACGATGTGCTCGCGCTCGGGCAGATCGGCCAGCTCGATGAGCCCGCCGTCCAGCCATTCCTGGTACGGGTGCTCGGACGCCAGCTGCGCCTTGATCTCGTCGTCCTCGATGATCCGCTTCTCGGCGGTGTCCACCAGGAACATCCGGCCGGGCTGGAGACGGCCCTTGCGCACGACCTTGCCCGGGTCGATGTCGAGCACGCCGACCTCGGAGGCGAGGACGACGAGCCCGTCGTCGGTGACCCAGTACCGGCCCGGACGCAGTCCGTTGCGGTCGAGAACGGCGCCGACCTGGGTGCCGTCGGTGAAGGTGACACAGGCGGGGCCGTCCCAGGGCTCCATCATCGTGGAGTGGTACTGGTAGAAGGCGCGCCGCGCGGGGTCCATCGAGTCCTGCGACTCGGCGCTCTCCCACGCCTCGGGCACCATCATCAGCACCGAGTGCGGCAGCGAACGACCACCCAGGTGCAGCAGCTCCAGCACCTCGTCGAAGGTGGCGGAGTCGGAGGCGCCCGGGGTGTTGACGGGGAAGATCCGCTCCAGCGTCTGGTGGTCCCCGCTGTGCTTATGGTCGGCAGAGCCGAACAGTTCAGAGCTGAGCTGCGACTCGCGGGCCCGCATCCAGTTGCGGTTGCCCTGCACGGTGTTGATCTCGCCGTTGTGCGCGACGAACCGGTACGGGTGGGCCAGCGGCCAGCTCGGGAAGGTGTTGGTGGAGAAGCGCGAGTGCACCAGCGCGATGGCGGTGGCGAAGCGGCGGTCCGACAGGTCCGGGAAGAACGGCTCCAGCTGTCCGGTGGTCAGCATGCCCTTGTAGACCAGGGTGCGGGCCGAGAGCGACGGGAAGTACACGCCCGCCTCGCGCTCGGCGCGCTTGCGCAGCACGAACGCGAGCCGGTCGAGAGCGATGTCGCTGCGCTGGCCCTCCTGGTCGGCGACGAACAGCTGCCGGAAGGTGGGCATGGTGGCGCGGGCGCCGGGGCCCAGCAGCTCGGGCGCGACGGGCACCTCGCGCCAGCCGAGCACCGTCAGCCCCTCCTCGGACGCCAGCGTCTCGATGTGCGAGACGGCCGCCGAGGTGGCCGAAGCGTCCTGGGAGGTCTCCTCCTCGCGGGGCAGGAAGGCGATGCCCACCGCGTAGGAGCCCTGCTCGGGCAGCGCGAACGGGACGCTCTCCCGGAGGAAGGCGTCGGGGACCTGCAGCAGGATGCCGGCGCCGTCACCGGTGTCCGGGTCCGACCCGGTGGCGCCCCGGTGCTCGAGATTGCGGAGCACGGTCAGTGCCTGTTCGACCAGCTCGTGGCTGGGCTCACCGGTCAGGGTCGCCACGAAGCCGACACCGCAGGCGTCGTGCTCGTACCGGGGGTCGTACATCCCCTGCTTGGCAGGGTGGTGGGCGGCCCAATCCGCTGTCGGCGCAGCACGCATCGGCTCTCCCGTCGTCTCGTGGCAGTGGTACGTACCGAGGGACGACGTTGGCCCTCATGATGCAGAAAGTGGTGCAGAAATTTTCGTGCAGGTTACATGGTGGCCGACTTCCCGGAAAGTGGAAGACGCATCTCACCATACGAACGCGGGCGCAGCTGTGTAAGCGCGCCGACGCGGAGTGGCCCTTATGGGGCCTGGAGGGACCTGCACAGAGGGTTCGGGGTGGGTGGCCCCGGGTGAACGAGCGGCTTTCTCTCGCACGCAGGCGTCGTTGCCGGCGGCGTTACGGACTACTGCCCAGCGCCACACAAGCTGAAACCGCCGGGTAACACAAGGATCCTGCACGCCCCGGCCCACCGGCGCTGTGACGGCCACCACGCGAGCAGTCCGCGGCCCCTCCTCCGCGCCGCTCCGTACGGGGAAGGGGCCGGGCCGGAGCTCCCTGTCAGCGTACGCGGAGGCGCACCGGCAACGACTCCAGCTCGTTCTGCGTCAGCACCGGCCGGTTGCGGATCTGCGTGACCGGCACGGCCAGCGAGAGCGCGGGAAACCGCCCGAACAGGGCAGGCAGCGCGACCGACGCCTCCAGCCGGGACAGCGCGGCGCCGGGGCAGATGTGCGGCCCGTGCCCGAAGGCCAGGTGCCGGACGGGCGCGGCCCTGCGCACATCGAAGGAGTCGGCATCCTCCCCGTGCTGGGCGCGGTCCCGTCCGATGGCGCGGTAGGACATGACCACCCCCTCCCCCTCGCGCACCACGACGTCACCGACCTCGATGTCCGAGGTCGCGAACCGCATCAGCAAGTGGGTGGAGGGCGACTCCCAGCGCAGCGTCTCCTCGATGACCGCCTCCCAGCCGACCTGGCCGTCGAGCACGAGGCGCAGCTGGTCCGGATGGGTGAGCAGCGCACGGACCGCGCACAGGATCAGGGTCACGGTGGTCTCGTGCCCGGCGGCGACCATGGCCTCCAGATTGCCGCGCACCTCCTCCGCGGTCAGCGGCTCGCCGCCCTCGTCGGCGAGGATGAGGGCGCTGGTCAGATCGTCGCCGGGGGAGGCGGTCTTGTCCCGGACCATCTCTGCGTAGAGATCGTCCAGCTCCTTGATGACGGCGAGCCGCTCGTCCTGCGGCGTCAGCATCGAGAAGAACGCCTCGTACAGCCGGTGCAGCCGCGGCTCCAGCTCGGGTTCGACGCCCATCAGGGAGCAGACCACCGACATCGGCAGCGGCTGCGCGAAGGCAGACTTCAGATCGAGGGGTGCGTCGGGGGCTTCCGCTGCCCGTGCCGCCATCGCGTCCAGCAGCCGGCCGGTGATCCGTTCGACGACGGGCCGGATCGCCTCCAGCCGGCGCGGGGTGAGGGCCTGCGCCGTCTTGGCCCGCAGCCGCCGGTGCTCGGCTCCGTCGACGGTGAACATGGAGCGGCCCGCGTCGATCATGCCGATCAGCGGCCAGCTCTCGTCGACCTCACCGCTGCGCCACAGGTTCCAGCGGGTGATGTCCTTGACCAGCCGGGTGTCGGTGAGCAGCGTGCGCGCTTCGGCGTGGGTGGTGACCGTCCACGCCTCGGCGCCCATCAGATCGATCCGGGCGAGCGGCCCGGCGGTGCGCAGCGCCTCGGTCTCCTCGGCGAGGCGGCCGACGAGCGGGTCGATGCTGAGCGGGTCGGTGACGATCGGGCAGCCGGCGGATCCGGGCGCTGCTCCCCCGTCCGCGGGACACCTGCCGGAGACCGGCGCTGCCGCCTCGCCGCCGGGGCGGGCCGCGCTCACCGCGGACTGTCCGTTGCCGTTCATCAGCGGCCTCCGTACGGGGGTGTGGTGGCGAACCGGACGGGGAGCACCGTCATACCGCGCAGGAAGGGCGAGGGGCGGCGGGCCAGGGTGCTGGGCGCGACGGCCAGTTCCAGGTCGGGCAGCCGGTCCAGCAGCACCTCGATGCCTGTTCTGGCGATGACCTCGGCGATCTCCTGCGCCGGGAAGGGGCACTGGTACTCGCCGTGGCTGAAGGCGAAGTGGGCGAAGTTGCTGTTGCGCAGGCCGTCCGCGCTGTGCTGCGTGTGTGCCGCCGGGTCGCCGTTGGCTCCGGCGAGGCCGAGCAGCAGCATGTCTCCCCGGGCGATGGTGTGACCGCCCAGCCGGGTGTCGCGCGCGGCCCAGCGCCCGGCGAGTATCTGGGTGGGGGTGTCCTCCCACAGCACCTCGTTCATGGCCTCGGGGATGCTGTGCCGGCCGCCGGTCAGCGAGGCGGCGAAGCGGTCGTCGGTGAGCATCAGCCGCACCGAGTTGCCGATCCAGTCGGCCGTCGGGAGGAACCCGGCGGAGGTGATGGCCATGAGGTTGAGGGCGTATGCCTCGTCGGTGAACTCGTCGGGGTGGGCCAGCATCGCGGAGAGCACATCGGCGCCAGGGGTGGCGCGTTTCCGGGTGATCAGCTGCTGCATGAGAGCCAGCGCCTGCTCGAACCCGGCCAGCGCGTCGGGGCCGCCGTCACACATGTCCGTCAGGAAGCGGATCAGTTCGGGCCCGTCGGAGTCCGGGAAGCCCAGGATGCGGGCGAGGGTGAGGATCGGCAGCGGTTTGGCGTACGCGGAGACGATCTCGGACTCGCCCGCGCCACAGAAGCCGTCGATGAGGCGGTCCGCTATCTCCTCGGCGGTGCGGCGCAGTTCGATGGGATCGACGCTCTCCAGCGCGGGCTGGACCATGGCCAGATGGCGGCGGTGCTCCTCGCCGACGGTGAAGTAGACCGAGGGCTGCTGGACGCCGATCATCGGGCGCAGCGGCCAGTCCTCCGGGATGGTGGCCCACTGGTTCCACAGGCTCTGGTCGCGGGGGAAGAGCACCGGGTCGGTGGTGACCTGGTAGAGCTCGCGGTAGCCGATGACGAGCCAGGCGGGCACGTCGCCGGGGAGGGTCACCGGGACGACGGGGCCGTGGTCGCGGCGCATGTCCCGGTAGACCGCCTCCAGGTCGGTGTGGAAGCGGGGGCCCATGAGCGGTACCGGCCCTGGGGCGCTGCCGCCGCCCGCGTGGGCCGGGCACCCCCGGCTCCCCGGGGGAGGGGTGCCCAAGGCTGGTGGGCCGTGCGCGGCTGCGGGCTCGTAGGGCTGGGGCTGACTGGTCACGGTCGGTACTCCCCTGTGGGCTGCGGCACTTGGTGTTCGCAGATGTCACTTTGTGCACAGCCTAAGCAAGTTCACGATCAGCGGGAGGCCGTTCTCGACGATCGGCGTTGCGCTTTGTCCGCCATGTTGCTGCCCGCAATCGTTCGCTCAACTATCCGCGGTGCACGGACCCTTGACGCGCCGGTAAGTCGGCCGCACTATCTGTAAACGTTTTCAGTCGCTGTAAAGGTTTACGGCCGACTGTGGGCCCACCATCGCGAAGGGGCGAGCAGTGATACCTGAGGACGGACCACCGACCATCGTGTCGATCGCGGAACGGGCGGGCGTCTCGATTGCCTCGGTCTCCCGGGTCCTCAACGGGATGGGCGCGCGGCCGGAAACCGTACGGCGGGTCGAGCGCGCGGCGGCGGAGCTCGGCTATGTGCCCAACGCCGTGGCCCAGTCCCTCAAGGGCGGTCGCACCAAGCAGCTGACGTTCGCCATGCAGGACATCGGCAACCCCGTCTACGTCGCGATGGTCCGCCAGATCCAGGCCGTTGCCCGGGCGGCGGGCTACCGGCTGCTGCTGCACTCCACGGATGCCGTGCTGGAGGAGGAACTGGCCGTCGTCCGCAGCCTCGGTGACCGCACCAGCGACGGGCTGATCCTCTGCCCCATCCGCATCACACCCGAGCACATCGAAGTGCTGAAGGCCGCGGCGGGCCCGGTCGTCGTCATCGGATCGCTGCCCGGCGACGTACCCGTGGACGCCGTGGCGGCCGACTCCGTCACCGGCGCCCGGCTGGCCGTCACCCACCTCGCGGAGACGGGCAGGCAGCGCATCGCCTTCCTCAACGGGCCGCTGGACACGGTGCCGGGACACAACCGCCGCCAGGGATACCTCAAGGCGCTCGCGGATCACGGCATCGTGCCGGAGCCCGCACTGGAGCGCGCCACCTCCTTCGGGCTGGCGGCCGGCCGCAGGGCACTGCTCGACCTGCTCGACTCCGGCGCGGCCCCGGACGCCGTCTTCTGCGCCAACGACCAACTCGCGCTCGGTGCGGGGCAGGCCGCGCATGAGCGCGGCCTGCGGATACCGGAGGATCTGGCCCTCGTCGGCATGGACGACAGCGAGCTCGCCCGCGCGGGGTGGCCTCCGCTCACCAGCGTCGACCTGGGGTCGGAGGAACGTGGCAGGACGGCGGCCCGGATGCTGCTGGAACGGCTCGCCCAGGACGCTACGGCGGCGCGCCGAATCACCACTGCGCCGCGGCTCGTCATCCGGGCCTCGTCCGCCCCACGGAGAGGCTCCGCCTCGTGAGCGGCGCCCGGCATGGGGGGCTGCGCTTGCCCACCCTGCGCCCCTGGCGCAGACTGCCCAAGCTTCGCAGCGCAGAGGAGACGCGCCCCGTAAGGGGCGCGGGGAACTGTGCGACAAGCCACGACGTGCCCGCAGCCCGCAGACGTCGGGAAGGGGCACCCCCTCGGCGGGAGCCGCCCCGCACCCCGGCGGCCCGCAAGCGGATGCTGGGGCTCGACCATGGCGCCTGGTTCCTGTTGTTGCCCGCGCTGATTCCGATCCTGGTGCTCAGCGTGGGCCCGCTGTTGTACGCCGTCTCGCTCGCGTTCACCGATGCGCAAGCGGGCCGCACCGTGCGGACCGACTTCATCGGCGTCGACAACTTCGCCGACCTGCGGCTGGACTCGCTGTTCTGGGAGTCGTTCCGGATCGGCCTGGTGTGGGCCGTCTCGGTGACCGCGCTGCAACTGCTGCTGGCGCTGGGGCTCGCGCTGCTGCTCGACCAGAACCTGCGGTTCCGCTGGCTGGCCCGCACCCTCGCGCTGGTGCCCTGGGCCATGCCGGAGGTCGTCGTCGGCGTCATGTGGCGGCTCGTCTACCACCAGGACGCGGGCATCCTCAACAAGACGCTGCGGCAGCTGGGGTTGCTCGGGGAGGGCTCCGGCAACATCGACTGGCTGACGAACCTCTCGCTCGCGCTTCCCGCCGTCATCCTCGTCGGCGTCTGGGCCGGTATGCCGCAGACCACCGTGGTGCTGCTGGCCGGGCTGCAGAACGTACCCCGCGAACTGACCGAGGCAGCGCAGCTGGACGGCTGCGGAGTGTGGCGGCGGTTCGCCACGGTGACCTGGCCCGCGCTCAAGCCGGTGGCCCTCGCCATCACCGCGCTCAACTTCATCTGGAACTTCAATTCCTTCGGCCTGGTCTATGTGCTCACCCAGGGCGGCCCCGGCGGGCAGACGCGGCTGCCGATGCTGTTCGCGTACGAAGAGGCTTTCACCTACGGCCAGTTCGGCTACGCCGCCGCGATGGGCGTCGTGATGATGGCCGTCGTCGCCGTGTTCCTCACGGTGTTCCTGCGCAAGCGCCTGAAAGACTCCGAGGAGGGCCCAGCATGAGCGCGCCGGCCACCACCGTCCCCCCTGCTTCCACCCCGTCGGCCCGGCGCCGGGCGCGGCGGATCGCGGGCCGTACGGGACAGTACGCGGGGCTGCTGGGCTATCTGGTCTTCCTCGCCTTTCCGCTGGTGTGGCTGCTGTCCACGTCGTTCAAGTCGCCGGCGGAGCTGGGGAAGATCGACCCGACGTGGATTCCGCAGCACCCCACACTGGAGAACTTCAGCTCCGCCTTCGAGGCGCAGCCGCTGGCCCGCTCGGCGCTCAACAGCCTGATCGTGGCGGGCGGCGCGACCCTCGTCTCCGTCGCGATCGCGGTGCCCGCCGCCTATGTGCTGGCCCGCCACCGCTCCAAGGTGAGCGGTGCCGCGAACGGCTGGGTGCTGGTCAGCCAGATGTTCCCGTTCGTGCTGGTGATCATCCCGCTGTTCCTCGTCCTGAAGAACCTCCAGCTGATCGACTCGGTGGGCGGGCTGATCGTCGTGTACGTCGTCTGGAACCTGCCGTTCTCGCTGTGGATGCTGCAGAGCTATGTGCGTGCGGTGCCCGTCTCGCTGGAGGAGGCCGCCGCGGTGGACGGGGCGAGCCGGCTGCGCATTCTGCGCAGTGTGGTGCTGCCGCTGCTGGCGCCGGGACTGGTGGCGACGTTGATGTTCTCTTTCGTGACCGCCTGGAACGAGTTCTTCTTCGCCCTCGTGCTGCTCAAGTCGCCGGAGAACCAGACGATGTCCGTCATCCTGACCCGCTTCCTCGGCGCCGAGGGCGTCGCCGACCTGGGCCCGCTGGCCGCCGCCTCGGTGCTGGCGACCGTCCCGAGCCTGCTGTTCTTCGCGCTGCTCCAGCGGCGGCTCGCCGCCGGGATGCTGGCAGGGGCGGTGAAGGGCTGATGCGCAGCGTCACACTCCTGGGCCGACGGGCCGCCGCGACCCTGCTGGCCTGCACGCTGCTCGCCTCCTGCGGGGGCGGGGGCGACGGCGAGGGGGGCGGGGACGGCACCGTCACCCTCGACTACTACAGCCTGGCCTGGCAGAAGGAGTCGATCACGGCCAACAAGAAGCTGGTCGCGCAGTGGAACAGGACGCACAAGAAGGTCAAGGTCCGCTATGTGCAGGGCGCCTGGGAGAGCGTCCACGACCAGTTGTTGACCTCCTTCGAGGGCGGCGAGGCGCCCGACATCATCCATGACGACGCCAGCGATCTGACCGACTTCGCCTACGGCGGCTACCTCGCCGATCTGCGCCCGTATTTGCGGAAGTCCACCCGCTCCGCGATCCCGCGGCAGAGCTGGGGCTCCGTGACGATGAACGGCGGCCGTGTCTACGGGGTGCCGTTCCTCCAGGAGCCCCGGGTGATCATCGCCAACCGGAAGCTGCTGGAGCGGTCCGGGGTGCGGATCCCCACGGCGGAGAAGCCGTGGACATGGCGCGAGTTCGAGCGCGTGTCGAAGAAGCTGACCCGCGACAAGGACCACAACGGCAAGCCCGAGCGGTACGGCACCGTGTGGACGATGAAGGAGCCGGTCAAACAGACGGTCAACCTGGCGCTGTCCACCGGCGGGAAGGTCTTCATCAAGAAGCGGACGGACGACGGCACCAAGAACGCCGTCCGCTTCGACGCACGGGACTCGGCAATCAGCCGGCTGATCCACCGGCAGGTCGACGAGGACCGGACGGCACCCAGGAGCGGGCTCGGCATGGGCGGCTCCGACGCGCTGCCCGGCTTCTTCGCGGGCCGCTACGCGATGGCCCCGCTCAACTTCTCCTACCGGCAGCAGGTGCAGCAGCAGGCCCCGAAGGGGTTCGAGTGGACCGTACTGCCGCTGCCCCGGGGTGAACGCCCCGGCGAGAACGCCCAAGGCGTCGTCCCGCAGACCCTCTCGGTGGCACAGGAGAGCGGGCACAAGCAGGCCGCCGCCGACTTCGTCGCGTATATGACCACGCCCGAGCACCAGGCCGAGCTCGCCAAGGGCGACTGGCTGCTGCCCACCGCCACCGAGGCGCTGAAGGACACCGCCGTCAACCGGCGGAAGGACGGCTGGCGGACGGGCGCGCAGACAGCCCGCACCCTGCTGCCGTCACCGACGCTCGGCGTACGGGGTTACGCGGAGTGGTCGGACAAGGTCGCCACCCCCGCCTTCCAGCGCTACTACAACGGCGACACCGACCTGGGGACGCTGCGCGACTCACTCGTCGGCGACGGCAACCTCATACTCAACCGCTACCAGCGCTAGGGCACGCACGGAACGCACAGAAAGAGCAGCGCATGAGCGCCGAGCACTCGGCCGCAGCACCGACCGCACCACCGCCCGCACACGCTTCGCACCCCGCACCCGTACACCCCGCACCCGCACTCGCCGCTCCCGCCGCCCTCGCCCCCTCTCCCGCCGACCGTGCCCGCGGCGCCATGGTCGGGCTCGCCGTCGGTGACGCCCTCGGGGCACCGGCCGAGAACATGAAGCCCTCGCAGATCCGCGAACGCTGGGGCCGGATCGAGGGGTTCGTCTGTGACGACCCGGCGGGTACGGACGACACCGAGTACGCCATCTTCTCCGGGCTGTTACTGGCCGAGCACGGCTCGGCCCTCTCGGTCACGCATGTGGAAGCCGCCTGGCACCGCTGGATCGCCGATCTGGAAGGGGACGGGACAGGCTCCTTCCGCGGCGCGGGCTTCAGCGAGCGCGGCACGCTGGAGAATCTGCGCCGGGGCCTGGCGGCGCCCATCTCCGCACAGCACCGGCACGCCTGGAGCGACGGGCTGGCCATGCGTGCCGCGCCGTTCGGTGTCTTCGCCGCGGGCCGGCCGGCCGAGGCTGCGCGGCTGGTCTCCATCGACGGCACCGTCAGCCACGAGGGCGAGGGCATCTACGGCGGGCGCGCCGTCGCGGCCGGGGTGGCCGCCGCCATGGTGAGCGACAACCCGGGCGCCGTCGTCCAGGCCGCGCTGTCGGTCATCCCCGAGGACGCCTGGACCTCCCGGTCCCTCCAGCGCGCCGTCTCAGCGGCGCGGCGTGCCCCGCTGCGGCCGAACGCCAGCCGGCTGAGCGTCGAGCGGGCCGTGCGCTCGTCCGTCGTCATCGGCGGCTATCCGTGGACGGACCTGGCACCGGAGGCCATCGGGCTGGCGTTCGGCGCGTTCACCGCCGCGCGCGGCGACTTCACCGGCTCGGTGCTCACCGCCGTCAACATGGGCCGCGACGCCGACACCACGGCCGCCGTCGCCGGGGCGCTGGCGGGCGCGCTCCGCGGCGAGTTGGCCATTCCGGCCCAGTGGGCCGCCGCGATCCGGCCGGCCCGCGGCAGCTGTCTGCCCGCCATGGCCGGACGGCATGTCCGCGACATCGCCGACCGGCTGGCGCCGGCCCACGGCTCCCAGGCACCCCGCCACGGCGCACCGGCGCCGCACCGTGAACCCTCGGCACCGCGCCCCGAACCACCGGCATCCCGCCGTGAATCGGCCCCCCGCCCCGAACCGTCGGCACCGCGCCGCGAACCTTCGCCCCTCCGCCGCGAAGCACCCGCACCGCGCCGCGAAGCACCCGCACCGCGCCGCGAAGCACCGGCACAGACACCGGCACCAGCACCGGGCCGCGAGCTCCTGGCGCCCGCCCATGGTGCACGGGATGCCGCATGCCACGACGCGCGGGACGCCTCATGAACTGCGTCACCGCCGTGCCATGTCCCACTCCCTCGCCGGGCGGCGACGGGGCCGCGCGTATCGAGGGGCTGCTGCTGGGGCTGGCCGCCGGGGACGCGGCGGGCTGGCCCTCCGGGCGGCACCGCGCAGCCCGGCTGCCGGACTGGACACGCAGACTGACCCGCGAACTCGACACGTTCGCCGAGCAGAACGCCACCACGACGCTGCCGGTGCCCATCGCGCTCAACCAGCCGCCCGAACCGCTGCGGCTGGGCCCGTCCGACGACGCGGAATGGGCGGCCTTCACCGCGCACGCCATCCTGTCGGCCGACGCCGCAGGCCACAGCGACCTCGCCCCCGACCAGCGGGTTCGCGCGGCGCTGACCCTGGCCTGGAACGCGCTGGCCGACGAGGTCGCGGCAGCCGCCGAGCAGGCCGAGGAGATCGAGTCGGCGCAGATCCCGCTGCGCGCCCGGATCTCCGTACGCGCGGGCCTGGGCAACCTCGCCGCGGGGCTGAGGCCGCCGGCAACCGGGCACGACAACCCGCACTACTTCGACGACGCCGCCTGCGTACGCGCCGCCGTACTGGCCGTCGTACACCCCGGCGATCCCGTCTCCGCCGCGGCGCTCGCGGAGTTCGACGCCCGCTACTCGCAGGACGACGACGGGGTGCACGGCGCGCGTGCGATGGCCGCGGCCGTCGCGGTCGCGCTGGCGGGCGGCGACACCGGTACCTGTGTGGAGGCAGCGCTCGGCCAGCTCCCCGAGGGCACCGAGATCCGCCGCAACACACTGCACGCCGTACGGCTGGCGCGCGGGGCGCTGCGGGACAGCGCCTCGGGGCCCGGCAGTGCGTTCGCGCTCGTCCCCGTGCTGGAGCACGAGATCGTCGACCACGTCTACAGCTACGGCATCGCCGCCGCCGAGACCATGCCCGTCGCGCTCGCCGTGGCGACCGCCGCACAGGGCTCGCTGAGCGCCGCCGTACCCGCCGCCGCCTGTCTGTCCCGGGTGGCCGACTCGGCACCCGCGCTGACCGGGGCGCTGGCCGGCGCCCTCGGCGGCTCCGGAGCGGTGCCCGCCTCCTGGCGGGAGAGCTGCCGGGAGCTGTCCGGCTGCGCGCTGCCGCAGTTCGCCGGCACCGATCTGGTGGAGACCGCGCGGCGGCTGGCCGCGCACCATCTGCTCACGCTCCCGGCCGACGCACCACCGACCGCCGCCAAGACCCTCGCCCCGGAAGGACCCCCGGAATCATGAGTTCCTCCCCCGCACCCGACCGTGCGCTCCCCTCGCTGGAGGACCGCACCATAGGCTGCCTGGTCGGCGCCGCTGTCGGCGACGCGCTGGGCGGCCCGGTCGAAGGCTGGACCCCGGAAGCCATCGCCGAGCGGCACGGCGGCCGGGTGAGGGGCATCGTCGAACCGTTCCACAAGGACCGGTGGCGCACGGCCCGGCCCATCGCGCCGTACCACAAGGGCGACGGGCACGTCACCGACGACACCCTCATGACACACGCCCTGATCCGCGTCTACGAGACGGTACGCGACCATCTGGACGCGTACGCGGTCGCCGACCATCTGGTGCCCGACCTCATCGGCACCCCCCGCTGGGTCCCCGAACTGGAGGCGGAGGCCCTGCTGTTGCAGCGGATCTTCCTCGCCGAGAAGTGGCTGGTGGCCCGGCTGCACTACGGGCATGTGGACCCGCGCGAGGCGGGGACCGGCAACATCGTCAACTGCGGGGCCGCGATGTACATGGCGCCGGTCGGAGTCGTCAACGCGGGCAACCCGGACGCCGCCTACGCGGAGGCGCTGGATGTGGCGGGCGCCCACCAGTCCTCGTACGGGCGGGAGGCGGCCGGGGTGTTCGCCGCCTCCGTGGCCGCGGCGCACCGGCCGGGCGCCACGCCCGGGTCGGTCGTCGAGGAGGCGCTGCGGCTCGCCAAGGACGGAACCCGCGCCGCCATGACGGAAGTCTGTGAGACGGCCGCGCGGTACGACGACTGGGAGGCCGCGCTGGCCCCGCTGCGGGAGGCCGTCGCGCCCTTCGACACCGTGGGCCCCGACTACCGCAACCCGTCGCTGGGTGCCCGCCGGCCCTCCCGGCTGCACGCCATCGAGGAGCTGCCGATAGCCCTCGGCATGCTGCTGGTCGGTGGCGGCGACTACCGCGCCACCGTCCTCGGCTCCGTCAACTACGGGCGGGACTGCGACTCCATCGCCTCCATGAGCGGAGCCCTCGCCGGTGCCCTGCACGGCGAGGCCGCCGTCCCGGCCGAGTGGAGCCGGCAGGTCGCCGCCGCCAGCAAGCTGGACCTGCACGCCCCCGCGGTGTCGCTGGCCGCGGTCGCCCGCGAGGTCTTCGCCCGCGACGTGGCACGCAGGCGAGCCCACGAGGCGGCCTTCGAGGCGCTGGGAGGGCGGCGATGAGCGACGGCCCTCCCAGTGCCCTGCGTCTCACCTGGGTGCAGCCCGAGGACCTGGTCGGGCACGAGCTGCGGCAGGCTGCCGAGGACGGGCGGGACGCCTCGGCGATCGAGCGGCGATGGCTGGCCGCCGGGGGCCGGCCGGCGCCGGAGCGGGCCGGTGCTTCGGGCGGCCCGGCCGACCCCCGACTGCGGTCGCTCGCCGAGGAGTTGCTGGACGAACTGGCCCAGCTGGCGGCGCCTTCGGCCGGGGACGAGCCGACCGGTCTGGAGGCGATCCGCGCCTGCTGCCCGGACTGGCCCACCGCCCGCCACCCGGTGGGGCCCGGGCTCGAAGAGCGGCTGCACGCCGCCTGGTCGGGCCGGGCCGCCGGGTGCGTGCTGGGCAGGCCCGTGGAGAAGCTGCCGCTGGAGGGCATCCGGGCGCTGGCCCGTGCCACCGGCAACTGGCCGCTGACCGCCTGGTTCACCGCACGCGGCCTCGATCCGGAGACCGCCGCCGCACACCCCTGGAACCGCCGCTCCGCGGCGAACTCGCTCGCCGAGAACATCGACGGGGCACCCGAGGACGACGACCTCAACTACCCGCTGCTCGGCATCCTGCTGCTGGAGCGGTACGGCCACGGGTTCGGCACCGCCGACGTGGCACGGCTGTGGCTGGACGAGCTGCCGGCCGGCCGTACGTTCACCGCGGAGCGCGTGGCCTACCGGAACCTGCTGGCCGGAGTGGAGCCGCCGCGTACGGGGACGTACCGGAACCCGTTCCGCGAGTGGATCGGCGCCCAGATCCGCGCCGACATCTTCGGCTGGACCCACCCGGGCGACCCGGCGGCCGCGGCCGAGGCCGCGTGGCGGGACGCGGTGCTCACCCATACGGCGAACGGCGTCTACGGCGCGATGTTCGTCGCGGCAGCACTGGCCCGTGCGGCGGGCGGGGGCGCGGACGCCGATGTGGACGCATGCCTGGCGGCGGGGCTGTCCGTCGTACCGCCCGCTTCCCGGTACGCGGCTGCCGTCCGCACCGGCATCGCCGCAGTGCGTGCGGCCCGGGACGGCAGCGTGGCGGGATTCGAGCCCGTGGTCGACAGGCTGCACACGGCGTACGGCAGCCACCACTGGGTCCATGTACTGCCCAACGCGGCGCTGGTGGCCGCGGCCCTGACCCATGCGCGCGGCGACTTCGACGGCGCCGTCCGCCGGGTGGTGTCGGGCGGCTGGGACACCGACTCGAACGGGGCGACGGCCGGTTCCCTCACCGGCTTGCTGGCGGGCTCCCCCGCCGCTCTCCCCGCCCGCTGGACGGCTCCGCTCAAGAACCGGCTGGCGACGAGCGTGGGCGCCCTGAACGGTACGGGTTTCGACGCGCTCGCGGCACGGACGTTCGCGCTGAGCACCGTCGCAGCGCGCGGGCCGGATCGGCCCTCCCCGCCGCGCCTGGCGGCAGACAGCCCCCATCCTTCGACGTCGCAGGAGGCCCCGCACCATGAGTGAACCCCCTCTCAAAGATCTCCGCGTCCTCGACCTGGCCACTCTCTTCGCGGGGCCGCTGGCGGCCACCATGCTCGGTGACTTCGGCGCCGAGGTCATCAAGGTCGAACACCCGCGCAAGCCCGACCCGTCCAGGGGGCACGGCCCCGGCAAGGACGGGGTCGGCCTGTGGTGGAAGCTGCTGGGCCGCAACAAGAAGACCATCACCCTGGACCTCTCCTCCCCCGACGGCCGCGACGTCCTGCTGAAGCTCGCCGCGGGAGCCGATGTCGTCGTGGAGAACTTCCGCCCCGGCACCCTGGAGCGGTGGGGGCTGGGCTGGGAGGAGCTGTCCGAGGCCAACCCGCGGCTGGTCCTGGCCCGGGTGACCGGCTTCGGCCAGCTCGGCCCGTATGCGCGCCGCCCCGGGTTCGGCACTCTCGCCGAGGCGATGAGCGGTTTCGCGGCGCTCACCGGCGAACCGGACGGGCCCCCGACCCTGCCGCCGTTCGGCCTCGCGGACTCGATCGCCGCGCTGTCCACGGCGTACGCCGTCATGACCGCACTGGCCGGGCGCGAGGGCACCGGGCGGGGCCAGGTGGTGGACATGGCGATCATCGAGCCGATGCTGACCGTACTGGGCCCGCAGCCCATCTGGTACGACCAGCTCGGCTACGTCCAGCCGCGCACCGGCAACCGGTCCGCCAACAACGCGCCCCGCAACACCTACCGCACGGCGGACGGCCGTTGGGTGGCCGTCTCCACGTCCGCGCAGTCCATAGCCGAGCGCGTACTGCGGCTGGTGGGGCACCCCGAGTTCCTGGCCGAGCCGTGGTTCGCGACCGGCGCGGGCCGCGCCGCGCACGCGGCGGAGCTGGACGAGGCGGTCGGCGGCTGGATATCCCGCCACGACCACGACGAGGTGCTCCGCGCCTTCGAGGAGGCTCAGGCCGCCATCGCGCCGGTCTACGACGTCCGCGACGTGCTGGCCGACGAGCAGTACCGCGCCCTCGGTTCGATCACCGAAGTGGAGGACGACGAACTCGGCACGGTGAAGATGCAGAACGTCCTCTTCCGGCTCTCCGAGACCCCCGGTTCCATCCGCTGGGCAGGCCGCCGGCACGGCGCCGACACCGACGAGGTGCTCTCGGGCCTCGGTCTGACGGAAGAGCAGATCGGCAAGCTGCGGGAGGGAGGTGTGGTGCGGTGAGGTCCTCAACGGCGGCACCGGCCCCGCACACAACCGGCCCTGCCACCGCCGAACCCTGCCTGACCTGGCTCTACGCCCCCGGGGACCGGCCCGATGTGGTCGCCAAGGCACTGCACTCGGGCACCGATGTGGTGCTGGTCGACCTGGAGGACGCCGTCGCGCCCGAGCGTAAGGCGTACGCCCGCGCCGCCACGGCCGAGCTGCTGTCCGACGGCGCGCCCGGCCCGGTGCCCGTCCATGTACGGGTCAACGCCCTGGACGGTCCGCTCGCCGAGGACGACGTCCGTACCCTCGCGCCGCTGCCGGGGCTCGCCGGGCTGCGGCTGCCGAAGGTGCCGGGTGTGGGCGAGCTGCGGCGCGCCGCCGGCTGGGTACCGCGGGGGAACGATGTGCCGCCGCTGTACGCCCTGTTGGAGTCCGCGCTCGGGATCGAGCACGCCTTCGAGATCGCGACCGGACATCACGCCGTACGCGGCATCGCCCTGGGAGAGGCGGACCTGCGCGCCGACCTGGGATTGCCGTCCGGTGCCGGCGGCGGTCTGGAGTACGCGCGGGGGCGTGCGGTGGTCGCGGCGCGGGCCGCCGGGCTGGCACCCCCGCCCCAGTCGGTGTATCCCGACGTACGGGACGTCGAGGGGCTGGCCCTGGACTGCGCGGAGGGGCGGGCGCGCGGGTTCCTCGGGCGGACGGCCATCCATCCGCGGCAGCTCCCGGTGATCGAGGCAGCGTACCGGCCCAGTGCGGAGGAGATCGCGACGGCGGAGGAGATCGTGACGGCCGTCGGCACCGACGCGGGGGCGCTAGCGCTGGCGGACGGCCGCTTCGTCGACGCGGCCGTCGTCGCGGGGGCCCGCCGCACGCTGGAGCTGGCCCGCCGCCGCTGATCCGTCCGCTATCCGACCGCGGTCCCGCAATGCGACCGCGGCTCCGCTATCCGACCGCGACCCCGAACAGGGCGCCCAGCCCGTAGGTGACCGCCGCAGCCGCCGCGCCGAGAGCCAGCTGGCGCGCTCCGCTGAACCACCACGTCCGGGCCGTCACCCGCGCGACGACAGCCCCGCAGACGAACAGCCCCAGCAGCGCGAGCAGCACGGCGGGCCACAGCGCGGTGGTGCCGAAGAGGTACGGCAGCACGGGCAGTACGGCGCCCAGCGCGAAGGACAGGAACGAGGAGACGGCCGCGACGGTCGGTGAGGGCAGGTCGGTGGGGTCGACGCCCAGCTCTTCCCTGGCGTGTATCTCCAGCGCCTGCTCCGGGTCGCGGTGCAGCTGCCGCGCGACCTTCATGGCCAGGCCGGGGTCGACGCCGCGCGACTCGTACAGGGCGGCCAGTTCCCTGACCTCCTCGCGCGGGCTGCGCCGCAGCTCGCGGCGTTCGATCTCCAGCTCGGCCTGGACGAGTTCGCGCTGCGAGGCGACGGAGGTGTACTCACCGGCGGCCATCGAGAAGGCGCCGGCCGCGAGCCCGGCGAGACCGGCGATGACGATGGTCTGGGAGGAGGCGGCGCTGCCCGCCACGCCGGTCATCAGACCGAGGTTGGAGACCAGCCCGTCCATCGCACCGAAGACGGCGGGCCGCAGCCAGCCGCCGTTGACGTCGCGGTGGGTGTGGTTGTCGCGGTGCGCGACATGGGTCGGGTCGGTGACTCCGGCTTGGGACATGGCCCGTACGGCTCCTTCACTTCGAACAGCAGGCGCAGGTGTGCACCCGCTGTTCGAATCGTAGGCACCAAGTCCCTTCCGCTGCCAGCAAGGAAGGCCGAACTTACCCCCCTGACCTGGGGTTTTCCTCCGGGCCCTGCTGATCTCGGGCGGTGGCCGTACGCATCGCCGCCTCCAGCTCGTCATGGACCAGGTCCTCGCGGTCCAGCCGGCCGGTCCGGTAGGCGGCGCGGCCCACCATGTGCGCGGCCACCGGTGCGGTCAGCAGCTGGAAGAGGCCCACCAGCAGCAGGGTGCACAGGTCGATGGGGCTGCGCAGCCACAGCCCGGCGCCGATCAGCACGAGCAGCAGACCGAACGACTGCGGCTTGGTCGCGGCGTGCATCCGGGTCAGCACGTCCGGCAGCCGCAGCAGCCCGATCCCGGCCAGCAGACACAACACGGCGCCCGCCAGCATGCACAAGGCGCCCGCCGCATCGGCCACGACGATCCAGCTCATGGGGCCTCGTCCTCCTCGCCGATCCGTTCCTCGCCGATCCGTTCCTCGCCGGTGCCCTCACTCTCGTCCACGTCCTCGGTCCCGGCCTCGTCGCGCAGCGCCATGAAGCGCGCGACGCCGACCGAGCCGGTGAATCCGAGGAAGGAGAGGACGAGGAGAACGGGCAGGTAGAAGGAGTTTCCCGCGATCGCGGACTGGAGTCCGATACCGGCCATCACCACGGCGACCAGCGCGTCGAGGGCGACAGCGCGGTCCAGCGTCGAGGGCCCGCGCACCAGCCGCAGGGTGACCATCAGCCCGGCGGCCAGCAGCAGCCCCGCGATCACCGACGAGGTCACCTCGAAGGCCGCCGAGCCGGGAGCCGCTGTCACCGCCACCGCCCGAACACCTCCTCGGCCGCCTCGGAGGCACGGATCGCCGTGACGTCGGCGGCGGTGCCGAAAGCCTCCACGACGCGGGTCTCCAGGCGCAGCGCGTCCCGCCGGGCGCGCGCCTGCTCCTCCTCCCGTTCGCCGCCGAGCACATGCAGATAGAGGGTGCCCGAGCGGCGGTCGACCTCCAGGACGGTGCTGCCGGGCACGGCGGTGACCGCAACGGCGGTGGCGGTCAGCATCAGGTCGCCGGGGCAGCGCATCTTCACCGCGAGCACGGCACAGCGCGGGCGGGTGGGCGCGAGGATGAAGCGGTTGATCCGCCAGCTGGAGACGACCATGTCCAGCGCGAACCGCACGACGAACCGCAGGACGCCGAGCGGATGCAGGCGGGCCTGCTTCTCGATGGGCGGCAGCGGGAAGACGAGCACCACCAGCAGCGCGACCAGTACCCCGGTCACGACGTTGGCCGGAGTGGGGGTTCCCCACAGCAGCAGCCACAGCAGGGTGAGGCCGAGCACCATGGGCCACTGGGTGGCGCGCAACCGGCTGGTCCCGGGGAGCCGTTGAGGGGCCGTCATCTCTTCAGCACCGCCTCCACATAGGGGCTGCGCGCCAGCAGTTCGTCGGCCGCGCGGTCGGTCAGTCCGAACAGCGGGCCCGCGAGCACGGTGAAGGCCAGCCCGAACACCACGAGGGCCGCGGTGGCGCCGGCCATGCTGACGGGGAGCGAGCTGCTGGTGGTGATCTCCTGGCCGCCGAAGGTGGCCGTCACCCGCCGTGGCACCAGCACTCTGAGTCCCCCGGGCCAGTCGCCGACACCGCCGGGCGGCGTCGCCCGGGCGGCACCGGAGGGTTCCTCTTCCTCCTCCGTCGATTCCAGCACCGTCCCCGTCGCGCACATCTCGGGCGTGGGAGCGCGCCAGAAGGCCACGTTCCACGCCTTGGACAGCGCGTACAGGGTGAGGAGGCTGGTGACCGTGCCGCCCGCCACCAGTACGTAGGCGAGTACCCCGCCGTCGTCCACCCCGGCCCGCAGCAGCCCGAGCTTGCCGAGGAAGCCGGAGAGCGGAGGGATGCCGGCGAGGTTCAAGGCGGGGACGAAGAACAGCACGGCCAGCAGCGGGGAGAGACGCGCCAGGCCCCCGAGGCTCTGGAGGTCGGTCGTCCCGCTGCGGCGCTCGATCAGCCCGGCGACGAGGAAGAGGGTCGTCTGCACGGTGATGTGGTGGGCGACGTAGAACACCGCGCCGGAGATGCCGCCGGGGCTGCCCAGTCCGATCCCGAAGATCATGTACCCCATGTGACTGACGAGGGTGAAGGAGAGCAGCCGCTTCAGGTCGGTCTGCGAGACGGCACCGAGGATGCCGACGAGAAGCGACAGCAGCGCCAGGACCATCAGGACGGTGCCGATCCGTGGCCCGGGGAAGAGCAGCGTCTGCGTACGGAGCATGGCGTAGATGCCGACCTTGGTCAGCAGCCCCGCGAAGACGGCCGTCACCGGCGCCGGAGCCGTGGGATAGGAGTCGGGCAGCCAGGCGGCGAGCGGGAAGACGGCCGCCTTGATGGCGAAGACGCCGAGCAACGCGATCTGGATGACCATCGCGACCCTGGTCGGCAACGCGTCGAGCCGGGCGGGCAGTTGAGCCATGGTGACGGTGCCGGCCGCGGCGTACACCATGGCGACGGCGGCCAGGAACAGCATGGACGACAGCAGTGAGACGACCGCGTAGGTGGCTCCCGCCCGGATCCGCGCCAGGGTGCCGCCGATGGTCATCAGCACATAGCTGGCCGTCAGCATCAGCTCGAAGCCGACGTAGAGGTTGAACAGGTCCCCCGCCAGGAAGGTGTCCGAGACCCCGGCGACCAGCACCAGATAGGAGGGATGGAAGACGGACATCGGGGTGGTCTCGTCGTTGTCCGCCATGCCCTGGCCCACCGAGTAGACGAGCACGCACAGCGTCACGGACGAGGAGATCACCAGCATCAGCGCCGAGAGTCTGTCGGCGACCAGCACGATTCCCACCGGAGGCGCCCACCCCCCGGCATCCATCACCTGCGGCCCGTGCCGATCCGCTGCGATCAGCAGCAGCAGCGAGACGACGAGCACGGCCAGCAGCACGGCAGCACTGATGAAGCGCTGCACGCGTTCGAGTCTGGCGCCGATCGCCAGCTTCAACCCCGCGGCACACAGGGGGAGGATCACCGGCAACGGCACCAGCATCGAGGCCCCACTCATCGCCGCCCTCCCCACCTCATCGGTCCGCGCCCAGGATGGTCTGCCATGGGTCGTCCTCCCCTACGATCTCCTCCGCGCTCTCCTCAGCGCGCGCCTGGCGGGCGCGGAAGGCCCGCGCGTCGGCGCGAGCGCGCCGACGCAGCTCGCGGTACCGGTGGCGGGCCGTGCCCAGCCGCTCGTAGGCGGTGAGCTCCCGGGCCTCACGCTCCTCCTCGTCGCGTGCCAGGGCCCGGTACTCCAGACGCCGCTTGCGGTAGGCGGCGCGCAGCCGCTCGCGCTCCTCGGCGTAGGTGGCGCGGCGGACGACGCGGATGTCCTCGATGTCGTCGGGTACGTCGTCGTTGCCGGAGTGCTGCCAGGAGCGGTAGGCCATGGTCGCCAGGAACGCGGTCAGCGCGAGGGTGATGACGATGGCGGTGAGGATGAACACCTGCGGCAGCGGGTCGGCCATCGTCTTCCGCGCCGAGCCCGGGTAGAGCAGCGCGGCGTTGCCGTCGGGTCCGGAGGTGGCGAGCACCAGGATGTTGACGCCGTTGCCGATCAGGACGGCGCCCAGCAGGATGCGGGTCAGCGGACGGGCCAGCAGCAGTGCCGTACCGGCGGCGAACAGCACTCCGCCGCAGGCCACCAGGGCAACGGTTCCCGTCACGCGGCCCCCTCTCCCGTACCGCCTGAGGCATCCGCGCTGCGGGCACGCTCGCGCTCCAGGCGCCGGTCGATCTCCGAGCCGAGGCTGCGCAGCACATCGAGGACGACGCCGAGTACGAGCAGATAGACGCCGGTGTCGAAGAGCACGGGGCTGGCCGCGTGGAACGGCCCGACGAGCCAGAAGTCGCCGGTGACCTTGCCGGCGGCCAGGACACTGCCGCCCAGCCAGAGCCCGCCGAGTCCGGTGCCGGTGATGATCAGCAGGCCCAGGCCGAGCAGGAAGCCGGCGTCCACGGGCGCTGCCGCCGCCAGCTCCAGCCGACCGCCCGCCAGATAGCGCACGGCCAGCGCGAGTCCGGCGACCAGGCCCGCGGTGAACCCACCGCCGGGCTGGTTCTCGGCGGAGAAGAGCAGATAGAGGGAGAGCACCACGATCGGGTGGAAGACCAGCCGGGCCATCACCTCGAACATCACCGAGCGCCCCTCGGGGGCGAGCGTGGAGCTGGCGGCCAGCCAGGTGCGGCGCGGCGCTACAGCGGAGCCGCTCGGCGGCGGGCGGACCGGCAGCTTCCAGGCATGCCTGCGTCCCGCGGGAAGGCGGTGCGCCCCGGTTTCGGCGGGCTCGGCCGGGCGGTCGAGGGCGACGCTCGCCGAGCCCGGCGCGGTGGCGGACGGTGTCCCGGGCCCCGCGACGGGCGCCGTCGGGGGCGGGCCTCCGGGGTCCTCCGCCCGCGGTACCGGCTGGGCGACCGGCACCCGGGTCCGGCGGCGCAGATAGACGAGGCTGGTGACGCCGACAGCGGCAACGGCGAGCACCGCGGACTCGCCCATGGTGTCCCAGGCGCGCAGGTCCACGAGGGTGGTGGCCACCACGTTCCGGACGCCTTCGTGTTCCGTCGCGGAGAGCAGCTCGGGCCCGGATGGAGGGGCGGTGCGGGCGGCGAGGGAGACGTACAGGAGCCCGGCGATCAGCGCCCCGGCGGCGACCGAGAAGACGAGCTGCACGCTCCGCCGCGTCCGCCACATCCGGCTGCCGTCCGGAAAGCGCGCCGGGAGCCTGCGCAGTACGAGGACGAAGACGGTCAGCGAGACGGTCTCCACCGCGAACTGCGTCAGCGCCAGATCGGGTGCGCCGTGCAGTACGTAGAGGAGCCCGGCGCCGTATCCGGTGACACCCGCGAGGACGGCCGCCTTCAGCCGCTGCTGTGTCACCACACACAGCACGCCGACCCCCGCCACCCCGGCCGCGACGACGAGCTGTGGGACCGAGTCGTACCAGCGTGCCGGGCCCAGCTCCGGCCAGGGGTGACCGGCCACCAGCTGCGCTGTCTGGAAGCCGAACAGCACGACGAGGGCCGTGCCCAGGTATACGGGCAGCGAGCCGCGCTGCACGGCGCCGGTGACCTGGAGCGAAAGCCGCTCCAGCGCCCACAGCGAGCGGGCGAACACCTGGTCGCCGTCGAACTGCGAGAGCCGCTCGCCCAGCGCGGCGAGCGGCCGTCCGGCGAGGAAGAGCGCGACACCCAGCACCCAGGAGAGGGCCGCGAGCCCCAGCGCCACACCCCAGCCGTGCCACAACGCCAGGTGGTAGGGGGCGCCCCGGGTGGGGAACGCGTCGGCGTACCGGGCCAGCAGCGGGTCCAGCCACACCACGCCGGGGCCCAGCGCGAGCCCGGCCAGCGCACACAGCAGGGGCGGTCCCAGCAGCAGCGCCCCGGTCCGAGCACCTTCCGGACAGGTCACCGGGTTCAGCGGCGGGGCGCCGCCTTTGGCGGCGAAGGCCCCCCACAGGAAGCGCAGGGTGTACGCCGTGGTGAGTGCCGACCCCGCGACGACGGCCGCCAGCGTCCACGCCTCCGCCGTCCCGGCGCCCAGCAGCGCCGCGACGGCCGCCTCCTTGCCGGCGAACCCGAGCAGTGGGGGCAACCCCACCATCGACAGCCCGGCGAGTACGGCGACACCGCACAGTGCGGGCAGCGCCCGGCCGACGCCGGAGAGCCGTTCGAGGTCGCGGGTCCCGGTCAGCCGGTCGATGGCGCCGACGACGAGGAAGAGCGGCGCCTTGAACAGCGCGTGCGCCAGGAGCACATCGGCCCCGGCCAGCGCGGTGTCCCTGGTTCCGTCACCGGCCAGAACGGTGATGAAACCGAGCTGGCTGACCGTACCGAAGGCCAGCAGCAGCTTCAGGTCCGTCTCGCGCAGCGCCCGCCAGCCGCCCAGCAGCATCGTCACGCTGCCCAGCACGAGGACCAGCGCCTGCCAGGGCACCACGTCGGCGAAGCCGGGCGCGAGCCGCGCGATCAGATAGACCCCCGCCTTGACCATGGCGGCGGCGTGCAGATACGCGGAGACCGGGGTCGCGGCGGCCATCGCCCCGGGCAGCCAGAAGCTGAACGGCCATACGGCGGACTTGGACAGCGCCCCGACCAGCACCAGCACCACGCCGCCCGACACCAGCGCTCCCCCGCCGGGCGGGTCGGCGAGCAGCTGCGAGATCCGGAAGGTGCGGGCGGCCTGCGCCAGCATCAGGAAGCCGACGAGCATCACCAGCCCGCCGAGCGTGGTGACCAGCAGCGCCTGAAGCGCGGCCCGCCGGTTGGTCCGGTGTTCGGAGCTGTGCCCGATGAGCAGGAACGAGAAGACCGTGGTCAGTTCCCACAGCACGTACAGCACGATCAGATCGTCGGCCAGGACCAGGCCGAGCATGGCCCCGGCGAACGCGGTCAGCGATCCGGCGAAAGCGCCCAGCCGTGGTGCGTCACGGTCGAAGTAGGCCGCGCAGTAGATCATCACCAGTGCGCCGATACCGCCGGCGATCAGCACCATCACCAGCGCGAGCGCGTCACATCGCAGCGCGATGCCGACGCCGAGCGCAGGAATCCAGGCGGTGTGCTCGGTGAGCGCTTCGCCGTCCGCGACCTGGGCGTAGTGTGCCGCCACCCAGCCGGCGGCGCCGGCCGGCACCGCCGCGAGCAGCACAAACGCACGCGGACCGAGCCACCGCACCAGTGGCCCGGCGCAGCACGCTGCCGCGAAGTGGGCGACGATCAACCACAGCACGCACCGAGAATTGCATACATAACCATGCAATTCGGACAGGCTGCTCGCGTTCTGACGAGGGGGTGCCCCTGACTGTCACCCGCAGCCTGCGGGCGCGTCGTGGCTTGTCGCGCAGTTCCCCGCGCCCCTGACGGGGCGCGTCTCCCCTGCGCTGTGCTGCGCTTGGGAGGTCTGCGCCCTGGGGGTACCCCCTGCTCGAAGAGCTTGGGGGAGCAGGGCCGGCAAGCGCAGCCCCCATGCCGGGTACGCAGACTAGGGGGAGGCGGACTCCGAAGACGACGCGGACTCCGAGGACGACTCGGGCTCCTTCGATGAGGGCCCCGCGGACGCGGAATCCGCACCGTCAACGTCCGGCTCGACAACCTCCTCGCGGCCGGGCCGCTTCTTCGCGGAGAGGACGAAATAGACCACCGCTGCCAGGAAAACGAGAAGCGCCGTCCAGTTGTTCAGCCGCATGCCGAGCACATGGTGCGCGTCGTCCACCCGCAGGTACTCGGTCCAGAAGCGCCCCGCCGTGTACCCGGCCACATAGACCGCGAACGCCCGTCCGTGCCCGAGCCGGAACCGCCGGTCCGCCCAGATGACCAGCAGCGCGACACCGATGCACCACAGCGACTCGTACAGGAAGGTCGGGTGGTACGTCGCCAGATCAGGGGTGTCGACCGGCCGGTGCTCCGGGTCGATCTTGAGGGCCCACGGCAGATCGGTGGGCCGCCCGTACAGCTCCTGGTTGAACCAGTTGCCCCACCGGCCCAGCGCCTGCGCCAGCACGATGCCCGGCGCCACGGCGTCCGCGTAGGCGGGCAGCGCGATGCCACGGCGGCGGCAGCCGATCCAGGCACCGAGGGCACCGAGTGCGATGGCGCCCCAGATGCCCAGCCCGCCGTCCCAGATACGGAGGGCGTCGACGGGGTTACGGCCCTCGCCGAAGTAGAGCTGATAGTCGGTGATGACGTGGTACAGCCGGCCGCCGACGAGGCCGAACGGTACGGCCCACACGGCGATGTCGGCGACCGTACCCGGCCGCCCGCCCCGCGCGACCCACCGGCGCCCGCCGAGCCAGACCGCGGCGAAGACGCCGAGGATGATGCAGAGCGCGTAACCGCGCAGCGGGAGCGGCCCGAGGTGAATCTCACCGGCCGATGGACTGGGGATAAAGGCAAGGGTCTCCATGGCGAACCCGACGCTACCGTGCCCGGCGCCACGCCGGACAATCACCCCGCACAACGGCTGGATAACGCCGCGCCCCGAAGGGGCGCGGGGAACTGCGCGCCCAGCCACGACGCACCGGCAGCCCGCGCGCTTCGGAAAGGGGCACCCCTTACCCGGAACAACGGAGGGGCGCCGCAAGATCCGCGGGCAAGCCCTAACTCTTCGCCGCAACCAACTTCCGCAGCCGCGCCGGGGTCAACGGGTTCGCCTGGTCACTGAAGACGTCCTTGCCGTTCAGCAGAACGGTCGGCGTCCCCTGATGCCCGGACTTACGAAACTCCGCGTCGGAGCGCTTCACCCAGTCGTCGTGCCGACCGCTGGTCACGCACTGCTTGAACCCGTGATCGGCCAACCCGTCCACCTTCCCGGCCAGTTCGATCAGCCGCCCGGTACTGGCGAACGCGTCCTCCTCCTCGCCGGGCTGGTTGCGGTACAGCACATCGTGGTACTGGGCGAACTTCCCCTTGTCCCTGGCGCACGCCGCCGCGTTGGCCGCCTCGTGGGAGCCCCGGCCGCCCATGTTCGAGTCGATGAGTGTCACCAGGTGGTACTCGGCCTTGAGCTTGCCCGCCCGCTGCAGGCTCTTGATCGTGCTCCGGAATGCGTTCTCGAACTGGCCGCACGCCGGGCAGCGGAAGTCCTCGTAGACCGTGAGCTTGGCCGGGGCGCTGCGCTGCCCCACCGTGACCGGCTTCGCCGACTGGCTGCCCTCCTCGTCGCCGCCCTGGCTGGCCACGGTGGCACCGATGCCGGTGGCCGCGGCGAGTACGCCGACGACCAGCGCGCCCACCTTGAGCGAGCGCCGCCTGCGCTCGGCCGCCTTGTCCCGCTCCCGCTCGGCCCGCAGGCGCTCGCGGGCAGAGCGCTTGCCGTCGTCCTTGCTGTTCTGGCTCATCACGTCCGACCCAACGAGAGGGCTCCGTCTCGATGAGCTCACAGCACCCTTTTTCCCCCAAAAGGGATGGCCCCCCGAACGTCGCCGGGGGGCCGTTACCGCTACCGGCGGACGCCCTCCGCGAGCGCCGTGGCGAGCTCCCGTACGTCGTCGAGGCCCGCCTCGAGGCTGTCGGCGTCGAGCAGCCGCTTGACGAACGCCGAGCCGACGATCACCCCGTCCGCGAAGGCGGCGACCTCCGCGGCCTGCGCGGGGTTGGACACCCCGAGCCCGACGCACACGGGCAGCGAGGTGGTGGACCGCACCCGGCCCACCAGTTCCCGGGCCTCGTTGCCCACCGACTCCCGCGTCCCGGTGACCCCCATCAGCGAGGCGGCGTACACGAAGCCGCTACCCGCTGCGGTGATCCGGGCGAGCCGTGCGTCCTGGCTGCTGGGCGCGACGACGAAGACCGTGCCGAGCCCCGCCTGCTCGGCCGCCTTCCGCCAGCCGTCCGACTCCTCGACCGGCAGGTCGGGCAGGATGCACCCGGCGCCGCCGGCCGCCGCCAGCTCCTCGGCGAAGCGTTCGGCGCCGTACCGGTCGACGGGGTTCCAGTACGTCATGACCAGTACCGGCTTTCCGGTGGCGGCGTGCGCCTCGCGGACCGTACGCAGTACGTCCGCGATCCGCACCCCGCCCTCCAGCGCGATGGTGTCGGCCGTCTGGATGATCGGCCCGTCCATCACGGGGTCGCTGTGCGGGAGCCCGACCTCGACCACGTCGCAGCCGCTCTCCAGCAGCGCCGTGCAGGCGGCGATGCCGCCCTCGACGGTGGGGAACCCGGCCGGGAGGTAGCCGACCAGCGCGGCCCGGTTCTCGGCCTTGGCCCGCGCCAGGGTCTCCTGAAGCAGTGCGATGTTTCCGCCGTTGCCGCTCATGCGTGCTCCCCCTCGGCCTTCTCGTCTCCGTCCAGCAGGCCGAAGTACCGCGCGGCCGTGTCCATGTCCTTGTCGCCGCGGCCCGAGAGGTTCACCAGCACGATGCCCTCGTCGCCCAGCTCCTTGCCCAGGTCGAGGGCGCCCGCCAGCGCGTGCGCGCTCTCGATGGCCGGGATGATGCCCTCGGTCCGGGAGAGCAGCCGCAGCGCCCGCATCGCCTGGTCGTCGGTGACAGGGCGGTACTCGCCGCGTCCGCTGTCCTTGAGGAAGGCGTGCTCGGGGCCGATTCCCGGGTAGTCCAGCCCGGCCGAGATCGAGTACGGCTCGGTGATCTGGCCCTCGTCGTCCTGCAGGACGTAACTGCGCGAGCCGTGCAGGATGCCCGGCTCGCCCGCGGTCAGCGTGGCGGCGTGCTCGCCGGACTCCACGCCGTGCCCGGCCGCCTCGAAGCCGACCAGCCGCACGCCGGTGTCCGGCAGGAAGGCATGGAAGAGCCCGATCGCGTTGGAGCCGCCGCCCACGCAGGCGGCGACGGCGTCCGGCAGCCGCCCGGTGCGCTGCAGGATCTGCCGCCGCGCCTCGACGCCGATCACGCGGTGGAAGTCGCGGACGATCTGCGGGAAGGGATGCGGCCCGGCGACCGTGCCGAACAGGTAGTGGGTGGTCTCGACATTGGCGACCCAGTCGCGGAACGCCTCGTTGATGGCGTCCTTGAGCGTGCGGCTGCCCGAGGCGACGGGGACGACCTCGGCGCCGAGCATCCGCATGCGGGCGACGTTCAGCGCCTGCCGCTCGGTGTCGAGCTCGCCCATGTAGATGGTGCACTCGAGCCCGAAGAGGGCGCACGCGGTGGCGGTGGCCACGCCGTGCTGGCCCGCGCCGGTCTCGGCGATGACGCGGGGCTTGCCCATGCGCTTGGTGAGCAGGGCCTGGCCCAGTACGTTGTTGATCTTGTGCGAGCCGGTGTGGTTGAGGTCCTCGCGCTTGAGGAAGACGCGGGCGCCGCCCGCGTGCTCGGCGAACCGCGTCACCTCGGTGAGGGCGCTGGGCCGGCCGGTGTAGTTGACGAGCAGCTCGTCGAGCTCGGCGGCGAAGGCGGGGTCGGCCTTCGCCTTCTCGTACTCGGCGGCCACCTCGTCGACCGCGGCGACCAGCGCCTCGGGGATGAACTTGCCGCCGAACGCGCCGAAATATCCGGCAGCGCTGGGGATTTGACCCTCCGGGTCAGGAATGAAGTAGTCGGACGACATACCGACGGTGCTCCTTGCGAGTGGGCTGACGTGATGGCACTGTCCCCGGCTCGCCGCCCGCCCTGGTGAGGGACGCTCCCTCGGAAAGGGTGCGCCCTCAGCCGGGAACGGCAGCGAAGGGGAAGGTCAGCGCCATCGACGGCCGCGGATCACACCCGGCTCGCACCCGATGTGATACCGGACCGACCGTCCCCGCACGCGCCGCGCAGGCGCCCGGCACCCGCGCGGCCGGCACCCGCGCGCCAGCGCGAGGGAGCACAGGGAGACGACGGCGGCCATGGGGCGTCAGCCCCTCCCGCCGTGCCGCAGCGCCGGGTGGGCGCCCGCGGCGACGAGGTCGGAGACCGCGGTCTTCGGGTCCTTGCCGGTGACCAGCGACTCCCCCACCAGGACGGCGTCGGCCCCCTCGTTCGCGTACGCGATCAGATCGTGCGGGCCCCGGACGCCGGACTCGGCGATCTTGACGACGTGGTCGGGGATCTCGGGGGCGATCCGGGTGAAGTTGCTCCGGTCCACCTCGAGGGTCTTCAGGTTCCGCGCGTTGACGCCGACGATCTTCGCCCCGGCCTCCAGCGCCCGCTCGGCCTCCTCCTCGTCGTGCACCTCGACCAGCGGGGTGAGTCCGATGGACTCGGCGCGCTCGATCAGGGAGACGAGCGCCTCCTGCTCCAGCGCGGCGACGATCAGCAGCACGAGGTCGGCGCCGTGCGCACGGGCCTCCCACAGCTGGTAGGAGGAGAAGATGAAGTCCTTGCGCAGGACGGGGATGTCGACGCGGGCGCGTACGGCTTCGAGGTCGGCCAGCGAGCCGCCGAAGCGGCGGCGTTCGGTGAGGACGGAGATCACGGCAGCGCCGCCCGCCTCGTAGTCGGCGGCGAGCCCGGCCGGATCGGCGATGGCCGCCAGCGCGCCCTTGGACGGGCTGGAGCGCTTGACCTCGCAGATCACCCGCACTCCGGCCGTGCTGTCGCCCTTGAGCGCCGCGAGCCCGTCCTTGACCTGGGGCGCCTGGGCCGCGCGCTCCTTGAGCTCCTCGAGGCTGACGCGCGCCTGCCGCTCGGCGAGGTCCTCACGCACGCCTTCGATGATCTCGTCGAGCACACTCACCGAGCGGCCTCCTTGCTGGCTGGGGTGGGGCACTGTGATGGTATCCGCCGCAGCGCGGAGGTCCCGCATCCGGTTGAACACGGTCCCATATAGCGGACAAATCACCGCCCCGGTGGCCGTTCGGTCGGGGCCGGTCAGGGAGTCAGCCCGCTGCCGAGGGGCGTATTCCGGACAACCGTGAAAAGCACCAGCAGCGCCCCTGCGGCCCACCCGTGCCAGGCCCGCAGGCGTACCGGGAAGGAGTACGCGCGGGCCCGTACCGCGCGGGCGCTCCAGTGGAGCCAGCCCAGCACGAAGCCGGCGAAGAGCAGAACGGCGAGCGCGTTGGCGCCCAGCGCCGTGACCAGGTCCCCGTGGGCGACGGCGTGCGCGCTGCGCAGCCCGCCACAGCCGGGGCAGTACAGCCCGGTGACCGCAAGAAAGGGGCAGGCCGGATAGTGGCCCGGCTGATTGGGGTCGACGGCGGCCACATAGCCGAAAGCCGCGCCCGCCACGGCGAGGGTGCCGAGGGGCGCGGCCAGCCGCGGCACCGCGCCGAGGAGGCGGTGCCGCACCGTCGCGGCGTTCTGCCGTCGGTTCAGGAGTGCGCCTCGGCGCGGCTCTGCTGGTGCCCCTGCTCGTGCGCCAGCTTGTGGGCCCGCGCCTGCTCGGCCGTCATCCCCTTGGACTTCGACTGGCCGAGCCCCGCCGCCCGCATGATGCCGCCGATCACAGCGCCGGCGCCGATGACCACCAGCCCTCCGATCACGCCGACGGGCTGCGCCAGCACCGTGAAGGCGGAGGCGACGCAGAAACCGACGAAGGCGATGATCGAGCCGGTCCAGGCGGCCGGGGTGTGTCCGTGGCTGTGCGCCATGAATGCTCCTTGAGTCACAACATGAGGTGGGGCCACCCGGCCCGTTCGCCGCCCATTGTCTCTCGTCCGCCCCCACCCGCCACCGCGGGGGTGGCGCCCCGAAGGGGCGCGGGGAACTGCGCGAGCAACCACAACGCACCCGCAGCCCGCTGACAACAGCCAGGGGCACCCCCTTCCCGGAAAACCGGCAGACGCCTCAGGCGGCGCCGTGAGTGGGGTCCTCCCCCCGATCCAGGGCCTTCCACAAATCCTCGGGGCGATCAGGATCAACCCGCTGAGGCCCGCGCGCAGCGCGCTGCGCGGCCCGCTGCCGCAACGGAGCGCGCTCATAACGCGCGCTGCCGGACATCGACGGCCACCCACTCCCATAGCGGAGCGCCAACAGCCCCGCGACCAGGAGCAGCGCACCGCCCGCTGCCGAGACGTACGGCCAGGCGGTGACGGTGACGACATCGCCGAGCCCACTGCCCGACAGGCCACTGGTCTTGGCAGCCTCAGCGGCAAGCGCCTCCGTATCGTCGGCCCCGAGCAGCGCGGAGGCCAGCACGGCGGCGCCGCACAGGGTGAGCAGCCCCGCGACGACACGGCGTCCAGTGCGGCGTACGGCGAAGACGGCGACGAGTGCGGCGAGGCCGACCAGCGCCAGTGCGCTGGGCAGGCCGGTGACATCGCTGCCCTCGGCGCTGACCGGCACCTCGCCGGAGGCGAACTTCGCCGTGGACTCGCTCCACGTCTGCCCTGCGGAGACCAGCGCGAGGGCGGCACCCACGGCGCCGCTCAGCAGTGCGACCGCCAGCAAGGTGCGAGCGGGGGCTGAAGAAGTCACCCCTCCACGCTACCCCCGAGCCGTTCGGCGGTACGGACCGCCCTCAGCACCGCAGCGGCCTTGTTGGCGCACTCGGTGTCCTCGGCCGCCGGGTCGGAGTCGGCGACGACACCGGCACCGGCCTGGACGTACGCGGTCCCGTCGCGCAGCAGCGCGGTGCGGATCGCGATGGCGGTGTCGGAGTCGCCCGCGAAGTCGAGATATCCGACACAGCCGCCGTAGACCCCGCGCTTGGTGGGCTCGAGCTCCTCGATGATCTGGAGTGCGCGCGGCTTGGGCGCTCCGGAGAGGGTGCCGGCCGGGAAACAGGCGGTGAGCGCGTCGAACGCCGTACGCCCCTCGGCCAGTTGGCCCGTGACGGTCGAGACGATGTGCATCACATGGCTGTAGCGCTCGATCGACATGAAGTCGACGACCTCGACGCTGCCCGGCTCGCAGACCCGTCCCAGGTCGTTGCGGCCCAGGTCCACCAGCATCAGATGCTCGGCCCGCTCCTTGGGGTCGGCCAGCAGCTCCTCCGCCAGCGCGGTGTCCTCGCCCGGAGTGGCGCCGCGCGGCCGGGTACCGGCGATGGGGTGCATCATCGCGCGGCCGTCCTCCACCTTGACCAGCGCCTCGGGGCTGGAGCCGACGATGTCGAAGCCCTCGAAGCGCAGCAGATACATGTACGGGCTGGGATTGGTGGCCCGCAGCACCCGGTAGACGTCCAGCGCGCTCGCTTCGCAGCGGGCCTCGAACCGCTGCGAGGGCACCACCTGGAACGCCTCACCGCCGCGGATCCGCTCCTTGATGTCCTCGACCCAGTCCTGGTACGTGGCGCCGCCCGACCTGGCCTCGAACACGGGCAGTTCGGACGGCGGCAGCGCCACCGGCTCGACGGGCGCGGGGCGCGCGAGGTCGGCGGCCATCGCGTCCAGCCGCCGTACGGCGTCGGCGTGCGCCTCGTCGACGCCGGTGTCCAGGTCGTTGTGGTTGATCGCGTTGGCGATGAGCAGCACGGTGCCGTCGCGGTGGTCGAGGACGGCGAGGTCGGAGGTGAGCAGCATCGTCAGCTCCGGCAGCCCGAGGTCGTCCACCGTGTCCGGGTGGTGGCCGACCTTCTCCAGCCGCTGGACGATGTCGTACCCGAGGTAGCCGACCATGCCGCCGGTGAACGGCGGCAGATCGCTGCCCTGGTGCAGGTCGCGCGGGGTATGCAGGGCTTCGACCGTCTCGCGGAGCGCGGCGAGCGGATCGCCTTCCGTGGGTACGCCGACGGGCGGGGTGCCCTGCCAGTGAGCCTGGCCGTCGCGCACGGTCAGCGCGGCGTCGCTGCGTACGCCGATGAAGGAGTACCGCGACCAGGTACGGCCGTTCTCCGCGGACTCCAGCAGAAAGGTGCCGGGGCGTTCCGCGGCGAGCTTGCGGTACAGGGCGATGGGGGTGTCGCCGTCCGCCAGCAGGCGGCGGGTCACCGGGATGACCCGCCGGTCCTTGGCGAGCGTGCGGAAGGTTGCGAGGTCAGGCGCCGTCATGGCCCCTCACCCTACTGGTCCGCCGGCAGCAGCACGTCGGCGTCGAAGCAGGTCCGCCTGCCCGTGTGACAGGCGGCGCCGATCTGGTCGACCTTCACCAGCACCGTGTCCGCGTCGCAGTCGAGCGCCACGGACTTGACCAACTGCACATGCCCCGAGGTGTCGCCCTTGACCCAGTACTCGCCGCGGCTCCGGCTCCAGTAGGTGGCCCGCCCGGAGGTGAGCGTGCGGCGCAGCGCCTCGTCGTCCATCCACCCCAGCATCAGCACCTCCCCGGTGTCGTACTGCTGGGCGACGGCGGGCACCAGCCCGTCCGCATTGCGCTTGAGCCGGGCGGCGACGGCAGGGTCGAGAGTGGTCTCCTGGGACATGGCTCCATTGTCCCGCACCGTCGCGCCTCTCCCTGCGACGCCGCACGCCTGTACGGGCCCGCCGGGCACGGCGCGCTCATGCCTGGGCACCCACAGCTCCCCGCTCTTGTGGTGCCCGCCGTACGCTTGCGGACATGTCGACCCATGCGAAGCGTGAACGCCTGTTGCTCGCCGATCTCTTGGAGACGCACGGCCCCGAGGCCCCCACCCTGTGCGAGGGGTGGAAGGCCCGGGACCTGGCCGCGCACCTCGTCGTACGGGAGCGCCGCAGCGACGCGGCGGGCGGCCTGCTGATCAAGCAGCTGGCGTCCCGGCTGGAGCGGGTGCAGGGCGAGTTCGCGGCCAAGCCGTATGAAGAGCTCATCCAGCTCATCCGTTCCGGACCGCCGCGGATGTCGCCCTTCGCGCTCAAACAGGTGGACGAGGCGGCCAACACGGTCGAGTTCTTCGTCCACGCCGAGGACGTGCGCCGCGCGCAGCCCGACTGGACCCCGCGCGAGCTGGACCCCGTCTTCGAGGACGCGCTGTGGCGGCGTCTGGAGACCGCGGCCCGGATGTACGGCCGCAAGTCGCCGGTCGGCCTGGTGCTGCGGCGGCCCAACGGGCAGACGGCCGTCGCCAACCGCGGCACGCCTGTCGTCACCGCCGTCGGGGCCCCCTCGGAGCTGCTGCTGTTCGCCTTCGGCCGGCAGGAGCAGGCGGATGTGGAGCTGGACGGCGACAAGGACGCCGTCGCGCGGCTGACGCAGGCGAATCTGGGCCTCTAGCGCCGGGGAGGGGGTGCCCCTGCCCGTCGTCCGCGGACTGCGGGTGGCGTTGTGACTGTGGGGGCACCTCCCGGCCGGAGGCTGGGGGACTCCGGC